>CAMBSL010000056.1 GCA_945870455.1 Pirellula staleyi DSM 6068
GCACCGTTTGCTGGTATCGGACATCGTGTAGCCGACCATATCCGCAGCAAGCATTACAGTTCTGGTTGTGGCGAAATCTATTGGGACGAACAGATCAATGAACCGCCGGTTTGCGATCCTTGCGGATGCGATGGCGAGTTCACAGGCGACACGTGCAGAAGCTGCCCAACTGCACTTCGGCGACTGCGAAACCTGTGGAGCTCTCATCGCTATCAACCGTCGAATTGCGATTCTTGTTCATCGTGCGGCGGCGATGCTGGATTCTTAGGTGCAAGCACTAGTTCTAGTTGCTCATCTGGGAGCGGCGAAAACGTGTCCATGCACACCCATTTGGAACCAACTCAGCCGATGCGAAATCAGTCGGTGCAAACTCAGTCTAGAGGGTCGAATCCATCGCGCCGCACCGTTGCAACGGAAAACGATTCAAGTCGCACTCAGCCGACGCCCGCCGTTCGTCCTCGCCGAGCGGCTCCACCGGAGCTAAGGAGCATGCCGGTTCCGGATCCGGAACCGAATGCCATGATACGTTATCCTTCGCAAAACGGGCAAGGCGTCGGCTTAGGCACATCCAATAAAGGGTCGTCGGTCGCATCGCAACCAGTTGTGAAAGCCAAATCCGTATCGAGCAAACCAACTCAGAGCGTACAGGGCAGACCTCGCTCGGGGACGAACTCTCGTTAGTAAGCTTAGTTTTTCGGGCTATTCGCTGCCGGTAAGATCATGAGTGGTAATGTCTCCGGCTGTCGACGGACTTCGACACGAATAGGTGGACGACCTTGCAGTTGCCATGCTCCCTCGATGATGGATGAACGTGAGAGAATTGCCAAGCGAGAGTTTTCCGATCGCAACAACGCCTTCAAGTCGGTTGATTCAAATTCAAAAGTATGAATTACCAGTCCACTTTCGGACTCGAATTCCGGTGGCACCTTTAGAATTCCGTGACCTCATGGCAAACCAAGCTTATTGATCCGCCATCTATCAGGCAAGCTAAAAATTACAAAAAGTGGGTGGCACCGTTAGTATTATCGCCTGCGATCGACTTGCCCTCCATCATTCGAACGAGGAATTCGCGGCTGATGTCGGGTAGCATCGTGTTGGTCAGAATCGCGCCGATTATTCTACCGCCGGACTTGCTTTCGGTGCAACGGGACACGACCAGTTTCACCACGTCGTCGCAGTACTCGAACGGAATTTTGTAGCGGGCCTCGACCCGCTTCTTGATGCGGTTGAGTTGCAGCTTGACGATCTTGCCGAGCATCTCGTCGCTCAGCGGAAAATAAGGGATCGCGACGAGTCGTCCCAACAGCGCTGGCGGGAAGATTTTCAGTAGAGGAGCCCGCAGGGCCTTTGACATGCCTTCGGGATCCGGCATCAACTCGGGGGCTTTGCACAGGCTGGCGATCAGGTCCGTGCAAAAAGTGGGTGGCACCGTTAGTATTCTCCCGTGAAGTGGGTGGCACGTGAAGTGGGTGGCACTGTCCGTCGCGTTGTACGGAGATGCACCACCATTCGTGCCAGTCTACTACCTTGACACACGTTCCCTGTCAAGTGCATGGTACTCGCACCGCGACTCGCACCCCGTGCTTACATCCCCGAATTCCGTCACATAATGGGGAAGACGCCGTACATCCGATAGGACCCTTGGCCGTGAAAGGAGTATGATTGGAAATAGAAACGCCAGCCATATCCCGTCCGGATACCAAACACCGTTGCCTGCATGTTAAGATCCACCGCAAAATGGCGATACAACTGCGGTGCGAGCACGGTGACGCCCGCCAGGTCTGCCCCAACGCCTTGTGCCACCCGAATCTGCTGAAGCTGCAAATGATTGACACCTCCATGGTTCGCATGCGAAACGAGGCGAGTATGGTTCGCTTGCGCGGGCCCAATCCCAAACGTGCACCCATTCAGGGTTGTCGTGAAGCAAAAATCGCCGAGGGTTCCCAGGAGAACGCTGCGCACATCGTTGACGGCATAATTACAAATGTAGGCGGGAACCGTGTTGGCCGGTGCCGCCGCCACAGTGTTTCTCAGTGCATAGACATCAACCGGATCGCCTGCGGCATTCCTAGCGACGGTGAGTCCCGTGACCGGATGGGGTGGCGCTGGGGTAATGGTCACACCAGATGTACCGGGAGGATTCGGAACATTCGCAATATAACCCCCAATCAACAGGTTGGTTGCTAGCCACCCAAGAATTAGGTCCGGTTGGGCTTGGAGATGGGCAAAATTCGGAAGGGGCACGATACTCTCCGCGAAGGGTGGATAAGAAATAAATGCGACACTAAGCCCCCCCCCGTTTTGAACGCATAAACGAGTGGTAATGCCCGAGAATAACAAAGAAGTGATAAAGAAGGAAGCGAAGGGCGGGGGGAATTCTAACGATACCACCCACTTTTTAGCACAGGACAAGCTGACCGCGACGGCGTGGCTTAGGAAGGCCCAAAGGACAATTGTGGTATGGTAGATACCACCGAAGAGCGACTTGTGTTTTCGGAAGACTTCATGAATCCAATCGTGATCCAGCATGGATGCGAACGGAAGATCATCGTGCAACAGGAAGCCTTGAAAAGCGTCACGAAAAGTGAACGAGCGTTTGCCAAATGAAGTTGGTATAGAAGTCAAAGTAAAATCCCTCCTTGGATTTTTTGACAGATCACCAAGGAGGGAATTCAAAAATACCCAAGGTAAGGGATCTACTACTACACCAATCACCTTGGGTTGGCGGATTTTACGGTAAATTCGCATTCAGCCGCTAGAGAACTTGTGCGAATTTCAAATCGCAACAGTGCCATTCGTGCCTGGCACCTACCGAAGGGCCCATGTCAGCACTTTTTGGAATAGCGCTCAAGGCCCGTACAGCCATCCATCTGGTAATAAAACTTTACCCAGAGCCGCCCGAGAAAGTGGGAAAGGGTGTCCATCGACGGGAAAGTTCCCACACCGTAGTTTGGATCGAAGAAAAGGAAATTTGGTGGCGCATTGATGACTACAACCGCGTGCGCCTTTATGCTCGCATCTTCGGCGTCAGACACGTCTCCCTTAAGGTTGCTCATCGTAATTACGTAATACCCCTGAATTTTCACGAGTTCGCAAATCGTTTCGATGGTTTCACCGAGTCTATGGTATCTCGATTGCAAGCCGAACAATGCAAGATACAAGTGTGCACCACCTGGGGTGGTGCGCTGTTTAATTGCTAAGTCCATTACGACATCTTGTCCATCTTCGGATAACACATATGAGTCAAACGGGTATTGTCCACTCGCAATCCGCCCAAGAAAAACGACCGACAATGCTCCGCAAAGGCCCCCTGATCCAAATGTGCGTCCTTTGGTTAAAACCTTTTGGTTAAAGTGTTCCCATATTCCTCCCAACTCTTCAGTTTTTTCTTGAATAATCTTACTTTTTTTGGATAATGTCAAGATCGCACTCCTATCCTTGGTTCAACTACAAATGAAAAGAAACAAAGGTGCCAGGAACCGTTCCTGATCCTTTAATCCATAATAATGCAGACAGCGGATAACTTGAAAGTATACACAAACGGGCCGACTCCGACCTCGACACCTTTGAATTACAGTGCCATTCGTGCCTGGCACCTACCGAAGGGCCCAATCACTTCGTGAAAGTGAAACGCAAGGGATTCGGCTAGCATCAACACTAAAATAACTCTCCGAAACAGATGTTGCCAAGACTCTTGTAGTCGCCGAAGAGCGACTGGACTGAGGATGTTGCCAAACTCTTCCGAAGAATCAACTTGTTTGGGATCGACCAACCGCCGCACCATCTCACGTACCTCCTGCTAATGGAACCAGCCAATCTCCATTAAACAAAAAAGCAAAAAGCTAGCTTTCGCAAAAGCGGTTTTTTTCGACTACTTTTGTCGGCTGTGTCAAGGTAGGTGCCTGGCATCTTCGGATCAAACTATTCCGCGCGGGCGTACGAGGCATTTTATAATTTCCTTTTGCAAAAGTTGTACCGTCAGCAAGGCGCCCTGTCAAGGTAGGTGCCTGGCACCTACCGAAGGGCCCTTGGTCAAGATGCCTGGTGCCCAGAATTTTTTATTTCTGGTTCACGTGGACGTTGTAGCGGTTGGTTGTGGCGGATGTGCGTTTGCGGATGAAGTTGAACTGATACCAATTGCGCCCTCCGGTGGTCTTGAGCGTCGGGCCCAGCATGTGCATATTGAGCGATACGTCACTCCCCGGTGTCTGCGCGTTCAGGTTATCCTTCCACTTCGTTAGCGCGAGCGACGCCTCGCTTGTCGTCCATTCGTCCGATACGGTGTATTGAAGATCGCCCGGGTAGGCTGCGCTGGTACCCCCCACTACAGTGACTATCACACTCTCAATTTTTGTAGCCAGGCTTGCTGCGCGTGTGTTGAGGGCACTGGACGCAGCTTCGGCCTTTCGCCGTGCTTCCGCCTCGAGATTAGCTGTCTGTTGTTCAGGGGTGAGCGGCTTCGCCGCTATTGATGCCCAGCTCATTTTTTGTATTTCCCAATCTGGCGGGAGGAAGAAAAGGTGTCAGGACCCATTCCTGACACCGATGATCCAAAATGTACGACCGCAATTCACTCGAAGATGTACAAGAATTGTCCGTCCGCAACACCGACTTTGACACCTGCGATCGAGTTGCCTTCCATCATTCGCACCAGGAATTCGCGGCTGATGTCGGGCAACATTGTGTTGGTCAGGATCGCGTCGATCATTCTACCTCCGGATTCGCTCTCGGTGCAACGGGACACGACGAGTTTTACCACGTCGTCGCTGTACTCGAACGGAATTTTGTAGCGGGCCTCGACCCGCTTCTTGATGCGGTTGAGTTGCAGCTTGACGATCTTGCCAAGCATCTCGTCGCTCAGCGGATAATAGGGGATCGCGACGAGTCGTCCCAAAAGCGCTGGCGGGAAGATTTTTAAGAGGGGGGCGCGCAGGGCTTTTGACATGCCTTCGGGATCCGGCATCAACTCGGGGTCTTTGCACAGGTTGGCAATCAGGTCCGTGCCAGCGTTGGTGGTCAGCAAAATCAGCGTGTTCTTAAAGTCGATGAAACGACCTTCGCCGTCTTCCATGTAGCCCTTGTCGAACACCTGAAAAAACATCTCATGCACATCGGGATGGGCTTTTTCCACTTCGTCGAGCAGCACCACGCTGTACGGTTTGCGGCGGACCGCCTCGGTCAACACTCCTCCTTCGCCGTAACCCACGTAGCCAGGAGGGGCTCCCTTGAGCGTGCTGACGGTGTGTGCTTCCTGGAACTCGCTCATGTTGATCGTGATCAGATTCTGCTCGCCACCATATAGCGCTTCGGCAAGTGCCAGCGCGGTTTCGGTCTTGCCGACGCCTGATGTACCGGCCAGCATGAACACGCCGATCGGCTTGCTGGGGTTATCCAGCCCGGCTCGCGACGTCTGGATGCGTTTGGCGATCATTTCCATCGCATGATCCTGGCCGATCACACGCTGCGCGAGTGATGCGGCGACCTTCAGGATGGTTTCGATCTCATTGCGAGCCATGCGACCGACCGGGATGCCGGTCCAGTCGCCGACGACCGATGCAACCGCCTGATAATCGACGGTGGGCAGGATCAGCGGGGTTTCCCCCTGAAGTTCCGTCAGTTTGTCCTGGACGACCTTCAATTGAGCCATCAAGGCGACCCGTTCGGCTTCGCGTTCGGCCTCTGTCTGTGGGTCAGCGGCAGGAGTCGCTGGCGCTGCAACAACCGCCGCCTCGGCTTCGAGTTTGCTGCCCGTCCCTTCCACCGGGCGAATGCCGGCCCGCAGCTTTGCTCGCAGGTCCAGCAGTTCGTCGACCAAGGCACGCTCGGCGTTCCAGCGGCCATCCAGTTCCGCCAGCCGCGTCTTTTCAGCGGCCAGCAGTTCGCCCGCGTCGGTCTCGCGCTTGCCGGTGTCGATGCCGATCACTTTCTCGCGGCCGATGATCTCCAGCTCGGTTTCGAGGGCCTCGATCCGTTTGCGGCTGTCATCGACTTCGGCAGGGGTCGCGTGCAGGCTGACGGCGACTCGGGCACAGGCGGTGTCGAGCAGGCTGACGGACTTATCGGGCAACTGCCGGGCTGGAATGTAGCGGTGTGACAACTTGACTGCGGCTTCGAGGGCTTCGTCGAGAATCTGCACTTTGTGATGTTTTTCCATCGTGCTGGCGACACCGCGCATCATCAGGATGGCGCGGGCTTCATCGGGTTCATCGACCTGCACGGTCTGGAATCGCCGGGTGAGGGCCGGATCTTTTTCAATATGCTTTTTGTATTCGGCAAAGGTCGTGGCGGCGACTGTCCGCAGCGTGCCGCGCGCGAGCGCGGGTTTCAGCAGATTGGCCGCGTCGCCGGTTCCTGCCGCACCACCGGCTCCGACCAGCGTATGTGCCTCGTCGATGAACAGGATGATTGGCTTGGCCGACGCCTGCACTTCGTCAATGACCGAACGGAGTCGTTGTTCGAACTCGCCCTTCATGCTGGCACCGGCCTGCAGCAGGCCCACGTCGAGCGAGCGAAGTTCGACATCCTTGAGGCTGGGTGGAACATCACCGCGAGCGATGCGTTGGGCGAAGCCTTCCACAACGGCGGTTTTGCCGACGCCGGCTTCACCAATGAGGATCGGATTGTTTTGGCGGCGTCGCATGAGGATATCGACCAACTGTCGGATCTCATCATCGCGGCCAACGATGGGATCCATCTTGCCGCTGCGGGCCTGCTCGGTGAGATCGACCGTAAATTTCTTGAGGGCCTCTTGCTTACCCATCTGTGCCGGTGCTATCGCCCCGCTGGATTCACCTGGGGTTGCACCACCACCGCTTTGCGAACCATCTGTGGCTCCCATAGTCGATTCCGGCGAGGCGGCAAGGATCTTAGTGAATTCGTCGGCCAACACCTCGGGCCTTATCTTTTCAAACTCCTTGGATAATCCGAACAACGCATGGCTCACTGTACGCGTCTTTAGAATCCCTACGATCACATGCCCAGTGCGTACCTGGTTTTCTCCGTACTTGAGCGTCCCGTAGACCCACCCTCGCTCTACGGCGTCCTCGATTTGCGACGACAGGTCGGAGATCGAGGTCGATCCGCGAGGCAACCGATCCAAAGCGGTCGTCATGTCGGTAGCCAACCTTGCAGGGTCAAGCTGAAAATGCTTGATGATGCGATGCACGTCCGAATCATTGAGTTGCAAGATCTGCTGTACCCAGTGAACTAACTCTACATAAGGATTACCCCGCAACTTGCAAAAGACGGTTGCTCCTTCAAGAGACTGATACCCCACTCGATTCAGTTTTCCGAAAAGAGCTGCTCGGCTGATATCTGACACGTCGGTATACCTTATTCTGGATAATTAATATTCCATGAGCGCCTTGGTTTGCGTCGCATGGCGAAAAGACTAACACGCTCAATCTTGCATTACAACTGGTTGACCTTAAAAAAGGGGATCACTAAATGATTTCATCCATCGAAAATCGGTTGCGTTAAAAGACATAGATCATCTGCATCTGCAACCAATGCATTGGCCTCTAACCACATGGACAAACCGAGCCGATTTTCGCCCAGAACCCATGACGGCGTCTCTTCCCGCCGAAGGATCCACTGGATCTCAAATTGCAGCGAATCGCCCACATAATTCCTCACCAAATCCAACATCCTTTGATGACTTGGACTCCCAGGCAATAACCGCTCGAACTGCTCGCGGGTCAGCGGGCCGATCCGAATTCGAAACTTTTGCTGGCAGTCCCATGCGTGCGAACCAAGAGTGCAGGAGACTCCCAAGGTGGCCGAGTCTGGGTTTTCACCCAAATGGAAACGGTAACCTTCAGGGATCTCAACCCACTGCCCGATGAACTGTTCGATTTGAGTTGGGATCTGAAAAAAATCGCTCAGGATTTGTTGCAAACCCTCCGCATGTCGCGAATGGGCCGACATGAGTCCCGCATAATACCATTTCGCAAAGTCAGGGAGGGAGTCATTTTCAAGGAGGGTAAAAAAACCAATTCCGAGAAAGGAGGCGACATATTGGGCATAGCGATCTTGATCCGGGCGATCGAAATACACGGTCGGCTGTGCATTGGCCCAAGCCCGATAAAAGAGGGTCAGCAGCCGATGATGAAAAACATTGACAAATGCTGCAAACGCAGGATCTTTGAACTGATGGATTCGATCCCGTGCGTATTCGGTCAAATGCAAGGGCAACGGCCCGTTGGGTCCAAACATGCCAAAAAACTCAACTGCCAACTCCCAAATCTGACCGTCTTGTTTGAGCTTGCAGTCGGACAAGGCGGCAGGCGCGAATCGCAACGTAGGCTTTTGAACCAGGCGCACCGGTTCATCCCGAAGCCTTTTGGATTTGCCGAATTGGGCTTGGTTGGGCAATTGCTTTTCCAAAAGCCGAAGGGCTTGATAGAAATCGTATCGAAAGGCTTCCGACTGCATCCCCTCAAGCAGCGTGTTTAGAGGACTTGGCGAAGGCCCGTTCTGGCTGGCCATCGTTTGATTTCCCCTCTTTCTAACGAAGTAAGTACGGTTTCGGTGAAGGAGTTGATCGAGACGATCTTGGAAAAAAATCGCTCCAGTACCGAAGCCAGAGTAAAACAACCGAGTCCTTCGAAGGCGTTCTCCTCGAACAGCAGGCGCAATTCGATTCCTCGCCCAAATCCGATCGGTCCACTTTTGGAAATCGGTCGTGTGATGGGCATGGACTGAATCGATCGAACACCGTCGATGCACTTTTGGGCTTGGGAATCGTTTTCGTCGGCATAGAGCGAGAGCAATTCTCGCAGGGCAACGGCACCCTGCTGATCATGATCTTGTAAAGAGGAATGATGCAACGCAAGGTGGCTGATCAAACGCCAACTGCTTTCTCCGTCGGAGATCGCCTTGGATCCTTTGGGCTTGGTCGGACCGACCAAGACCTTGACTGCGGAAACGGGGGCCCCCTCATCGAGCGAAAAATCGCTCGATCCTACTCCGACAGGCATTTGGAGTGGTAGATCCCGATTGGTACATAGCGTCCCCATACCGAGTTGTTGCAACTTGGATGAAAGCGCTGCGCCCTGTTTGTCGACCAAGGAGATAAACGTTTCGCTACCGATATAACTGGCCCTGCCACCCGTCCAACGTTCGTTCGCGGATAACACGCGCGGCATTCGGCGAAGCGTGTAATAGGCTCGCACTGAGCGTTCTGCGGTTTGATCCTTGATGTTGTAAAAAGGAAGAAAGCTCTCTTCGTCTTCTGCGGCGGAACCGTAGCCGACGACATCGCTCGCGGAGTGGACTTCGAAATCCAGTGGTCGCGTTCGATCGGGGATGATCTGATGCTCAGATTGGCGATGATCCAGGAAAATACGGTCGGCTCGTTTTGGGAACAGATTGATTGCGGGGGTACAGAAAAGCGAAAAGTTTTCAGACCCGATTCGGTTGGCTAACCGAGAATCTGCTCGATCCAAAAGAATTGCAAGTTCGATCGTCTCGCCGCTGCATTTGCGAAGCAGTTGGTCCAAGTCGTTCATTTGGACAAAACGATAACGCTCTGGACATGCAAAATACTCTTGCAACAAACGGTAGCCATCAAAGCTTCGCATCGGGGTCGGAAGCATCGCTTCATCCGTGTCAAAACCCAAGGCACTGGTTGCAGACTTCCCAAGTCTCTGCGTCCACACACCGACTGCACCTTGATCGGCGTCTCGCGCGGCCAAACCGATGCAGTTGGCTAAGCACTGCTCATAGATTCGGGGCGACAAATCCAAGGAACCTCCGATGAATATCGGTAATTCGCGGATGGGCAATGTGTTGAAGGGTACACCTCCAAAGGTTTTTAGCTTCAGCACGACGGCCGCCTTGAGCTTGGGAATCTCAGGCATCTGCTGACCCGGGTAGTTCAGTGAATGGTATTTTGCCTCAACTAATTGGATTGGCCACATCGTTACGGGATGCCCGGTGCGAAAGGTACAGCGGGTTTGCTCTCCTTTGCTCAACTGGCCACGCAAGGTCGAATTCTTTGGCACGGTAAAGCCGCTAGCCAGAGACCCTTGCTTCAAGTCAGGTTGGAACTCAACCACAGCCATCGACGGAATTGGGGCCAAAAAATTGGGAAAAAGCAATTCCATTAAATGGGATGTAAATTGCGGATACTCGGAGGTCATCCGCAGCTGGATTCTTGCTGTCAGAAACGCAACGCCTTCGAGCAGTCGCTCGACGTAGGGATCCGCGCATTCAAAGGAGTCCAAGGCCAGTCGGCCAGCAATCTTGGGATACTCCTTGGCAAATTCAGCTGCCGTCTCCCTTAAGAACGATAATTCCTCGGTGTAGTATTGCAGAAGCCTTGAATCCATTTTCTAAACCTTACGACTGATCTACAACATCGATGATCCCAGTTTCGAGATCCACAACCGTCGAGACGTAAAGTTTCTCGGGGATCGGTTGGCACCAAAGATCCGCACGTATCTCGATGGCGATTGCATTGGGCCTAGCATGTTCGCCCGACGAACGATTCACGACCACTTGTATGGTATCTGAAATCAACCTTGGTTCGAACCATCGAATCGACCGTTTGATCGAGTCTTCGAGCTTGCTCGAGAGGATTCCACTGACAGTCTTGCCAGTCAGGTCAGGGATCCCATAGTTGATGACGGAGCTCGTTACCTCTGGCAAATCGCTGATATCCTCGGTGGTCTCCAGGTGGCAAGTGCTCAAAAGCCAAGACAGATCTCGAAGGACCGCACCCCGCAGTTTATCAACGCTAAAATACCGAGCGTCCCTGGATTCATTTTTCGAGTTGGACTGGTTATCGGTCAAACGATCCAGGAGTGATGGAAAAAGTTTTTCTTGAGAAGTCAGTTCCGGCATGGTCGTAAGAGCGGGTTTTCGTTAAGGATTGGGAGTTTGTTGGTCTGCCGAGGAAGTCACACTCTGAAATTGGATCCTCTGAATTTGTAGGATCGGTATGTCTTCTTGATCGGTAGCATACAATCTCTGTCCCAATCCGATTTGTGATGGATCGTTGGATTCGACCGTTGCGCCGGTGGCCCATAGCGTCGTAGCGGCCAACTGAACTTTGGAATCGAGTGAGGTCTCTGAGCCTGGATAGCGAACAGGAATCAACGCGGGCAACTGGCCTCCATTGATCCAGGTGAAAACAGCTTTGGACCAAATCAAATCTCTAAGATCTGTTGGAGGTTCGAAGGTAAGATTTTGGATTCGCTCCATAGGAACCAAGTAGAACTTCCCTTGGATGATGGCTTCAACGACCGGCCCAAACCGCTGATCTGCATCGCAGAGCCATTCGAAGCGACAGTGCTTTTGGTCGCGTGTGAGGATCTCTCCAGAACTAGCCGGTGCCAATTCCAGGGCTTCATGGCGTAATTTGGCTGCCTGGGCATACTGAGAATGGGCATCTAATTCGATCGCATGGCACATCAAAGCCAACCATCTTTGAGGTTCTCCGAAAATAGTCGGTTTGACCCCTTGGGAAAAAATTTGCGAGCGAAGCTGCTCGCATCTTACGGCGGAGCTGTACAGGGCCGCCAACCCAAGGGCGCTTGCGTCTAGTTCACCCAGAATCTGGAGTTGGTTCAGGGCGCTTTCCCACTTGCCAAATACACTCAGGAGCTGAAACAAAAAAATTCGGTGCTTGGGTTCTGCCGGGTTTTTTTGAATGATCTTTTTGAGTTCGACCAAAGCTTGATCGGTCTCGCCCTCGCGCAGCAAGTCTTCGGGCGACATGGTTCAATCCTTCATCAAAGTGGCAATACTTAGCTTCTTTACTCAGTCTCGATAGCATGTACTCAGACTCAATAGCCAACAACGTCCGGTCGCTCGTAGAGAGTTCGCCGCAGGGAAATCGGCCGAAGCGACTTTTGCCGCGACCGATTTTTGACTGCCCTTTTATTACGACGAACTAAGAGCCCGCAAAAACCGCGAGGAACGTAGCTGAGCGTTCTGCACGCTTCTCACTTTCATCAAAAACTAGGCAGCTTTGCCGGTCAGCAAAAAGTTCGGTCGTTTTCCAACGAACTGCTAGCGGACAACTAGAAGGTCTGATTCTTCGTAAGGTCCCATTTCTGAGGAGTACCCTTGGTCACAACGGACCCGTCATACTTATCGTAGTTATAAGAGATCTTGGTGAAGTTCAGAGAAAAACTCTCGGTTGGGCGTTCGCCTGCGCTGGACACGGAATAAGAACTGACGATCGCGTCGTCCAACTCAATCTTTAGGTAGACTTGGCCTTTTGCGTCGGTTCCACCCGTCTGTATCAAATGGATCTCCGCTTTGCCGAGGCTCTTACCACAGGTAGCTTGCATGAACAAAGCGGTGGAAGCCACATCCATTCCCTTTTCAAATGTCACCTCGGAGAAAGAGGGATTGCTTGTTTCGCGATCACCACCTCCGCCGACACTGCTAATGCCTCTTCCTACTCCAAATTGAACGGAACTAACGGTGATCCATTTTTCATGTCCTTGCACTGTGCACTCACCATTAATAGCTGTAGCAAACTTTAATGCGATCATTTCGAACTCCTAATTTTGAAGGGGAAACATGCGACAAACACAATAAGCTTAACAGCTATTTTTTGCCCGAAGGCAGTTTGGAAACCAGTCGAAGGGATACTGTTAGACCTTCGAGTTGGTAATGGGGCCTCAGAAAGAACTTCGACGAATAGTATCCGGGATTTCCTTCGATCTCTTCGACGACCACTTCTGCGCCTGCGAGAGGCTGTCGGGCTTTTTGGGCATCGCTAGCGACGGAAGGATTCTGGAGAACATAATTGCCGATCCAGTTGGACAGCCAAACGCGCATGTCTTCCCGCTCTTTGAACGAACCAATTTTATCTCGAACAATGCATTTCAGATAGTGGGCAAAGCGGCAGGTGGCGAAGAGGTATGGAAGCCGAGCTGCGAGATTTGCATTGGCGGTTGCATCAGCGTCATCGTACACGGCTGGTTTGTGCAACGATTGAGCGCCGATGAAGGCAGCGAAATCGGAATTCTTCTTGTGGATCAGTGGCATGAAACCGCTATTCGCCAATTCTGCTTCTCTTCGGTCGCTGATGGCGATCTCGGTTGGGCATTTCATATCGACACCACCGTCGTCGGTGGGGAAGGAGTGGCAGGGGAGCCCTTCGACCATGCCACCGGATTCGATGCCTCGAATTTGGGAGCACCAACCGAAGTTTTTGAAGGATCGGTTGATGTTCACGGCCATGGCATAGGCTGCGTTGGACCAGCAGTACTTTTTGCTATCGGCTCCGGCGGTGTCTTCTTCGAAAGCGAAAGCTTCCACCGGGCTGGTTTTCGCGCCGTAGGGGATCCTTGCTAAGAATCGGGGCATTGCCAGCCCGATGTATTTGGCATCGTCGGATTCTCTCAAAGATCTCCATCCAGCGTATTCCGGGGTGGTGAAGATTTTAGCTAGGTCACGTGGATTGGAGAGCTCTTGCCAGGATTCCATCTGCATGACCGTGGGAGCTATCCCAGCGATGAAGGGAGCGTGGCAAGAGGCAGAGATTTTTGCCATTTCGCCCAGGAGCTCGACATCTTGGGGGCTATGGTCAAAGTGATAATCTCCGACGAGGCATCCGTAGGGCTCACCGCCGAACTGACCATATTCCTCTTCGTACATTCTCTTGAAGATTGGACTTTGGTCCCAGGCGGTCCCTTTGAATTTCTTGAGTGTTTTGTGCAAATCGCTCTTCGAGATGTTCAACACTCGGATTTTGAGCTTGGTGTCGGTTTCGGTGTTGTTGACTAGGTGGTGCAATCCTCGCCAAGCGCCTTCGAGTTTTTGAAAGTTTTCATGGTGTAGGATTTGATTGATTTGGGCAGTCAGTTTCGCATCCAATGCCGCGATGATCGCTTCTATGGACTTCAGCGCATCGTCGGAAACAAGATGGGTTTGCGAGAGCGCCTGAGCGGCTAGGGTTTTGACGGCGGCCTCGACCGCTTGGTTGGCTTGTTCCGACTTGGGCCGAAACTCTTTCTGAAGCAAGGCTGTAAAATCGCTGGGCGCAGTGGACTCAGTCGTCTCTTTCGCCGCGTTGGTTGCATTGGGGTCAGAACTCATCGGATTAGCTCCCTGAATGGCTGAAAAATTTAGTGGTTTTTTGGTAACTGTTAGGAGGGGATCGCTCAGGCCATTAGAAACGGCCTCAGGGACTTCAGGCGTCCTTGGGGGCAGCCGTGAGCGACTGCATCAAAGCTGGATCGGCAAGGACTTTCGAGATGAGCGCCTCGGCCCCCTCTTTGCCATCCATGTAGGTCATCAGGTTGGCAAGTTGCTCTCGTGCTTGAAGCAGTTTGTTGAGCGAATCAACTTTGCGAGCGATGGCCGCTGGTGAAAAGTCATCCATACTTTCAAAGGTCAGTTCGACATTAAGGTTGCCTTCACCTGTCAGTGTATTTGGCACCGAGAAAGCGACTCGGGGCTTCATCGACTTGAGTCTTCCGTCAAAATTATCGACATCGATTTCGAGGGCTGTGCGTTCCCCAACCGGTGCGAGTGGTTCGGCAGGAGTGCCGGATAGATCTGCAAAGACTCCCATGACAAAAGGGAGTTCGACTTTCTTTTGAGAACCGTAGACTTCCACATCGTATTCGATTTGGACTCTTGGAGAACGATTTCTGGCAATGAACTTCTGCGAGCTATCAGCCATAACAGGTTTCCTTCTATAGTATTCCGGGATAGATCATTTGCTCAAGCGAGCGTTGACGCAAGTAGCATATCAATTTTCCTCAGCTGCTTTCGTTCTCTTGTTCCGGACCTCGCAGCGACTCAGCTCGATCAACCGAATCGGGTAATAGGTCCTGAAGAATCTCCATGAAGCTTTTTGAGGCCAGTCGCTTGGCTCGTCGGATCAACATAGGTAACGGGCTCGATGGCTCGTTCTCGGCGTAGTAGGTGCACACGCCGTCGAGAGCCAGAATAGCCTCGTCACGCGTGCGGATTTTACCGTCGAACTTGGTAGCCGTCAATTGCCCCGTTTCACTGCTATGGGCTTCTCCCTCTTTCGGATCGGGAGGCTCCATTGAGTTGGTCGGTGATTCAGCGGCAGCAGCTTGGTAGTCTTTGCGGCTTTTCAGATACCCAATAACCGTTCGATGCATAACAGAAATTAGTCGGACAATTGGATCTAGGCTCAGCGACTTGCTGGCACCGACTTTGTTCGTGACAGCCTCTTCGATTGCATTGAGATTTTTTTCGATCGCATCAAGAATTTCAGCGCGCTGGGTCAATTGCTCGATTGGGACCTCGGCAATGGCACCGCGAATAACCGTCATGGTCAGCGCATCGACGGTATCTGGTTTTGACTTAGAGTCATTGCCTTCGTTTCCCTCGCGTTGCAAAGCTGCCTCAATCTGGCGATAGGAAATCTTGCCGCTCAATGTCGATTCAACCAGCGGCACATCCCGCAGGGGTTTTATAAACGTGTCTTCATCGCACAAGATCGACAGCGTATTGACGCGATACGACGGGTCGTTGTTATCGTCCGCGTCGAGTTCTGGATAAATGCCATCCCAATACCTCTCGACATACACGCGAATCAGTTTTGTGCTGCACTGAAACCCTGGAAACCCTTCCAATGGCACGGAGCATTCGGCTAGAGACATTGCCACACGCAAGTCCTTCGTTCGGCCAAGAAGCTTTGTCGCTAACTGTCGAACCTTCTTCCAGTCAGGAGCTTCGGCGGCGACAATCAACGTTCCGATTTGTTGCTCAGGCTTGTATTGATTCGAACGCTCAAGTTCACCAAAATCAAGGTCGTATTCGAGATTCTCACCGCAGGGCAAGGACTCGCTGGTTGGTTCAAAATATTGCTCAAGATCCATCGACTCGACACCACACTGCAAGATACGTTAACGTAGGACTGGGATTAATTGCCGTGCTCTTCTGGATTGTTCGCGGCGGCCTGAGGTTACTGGATTCAACCGAGGTTTGCAAAGAAATTTTTCAAGATAGACTTGAAAACTTTTTTTGGGGCTCCGTGAAAATTTTTCTGGTTCAGCCAAAGCGGATGAAACAACAGCCCCCTGTCGACCGAACGAGAACTGTGCAATAATCTTACGGTTACGTATCTATTGATCCAGGGCGATTGATTTTTGCTAATCGAGGTCCGCATCGGAGCCAGAGATGACTGGGGTGAAACTCAAAACGCCGCTTGCCGATGATGTGCTGATCTTTCGTCAAATGCAGTGCTTTCAAACGCTTAGCAAGCCGTTCGAGATCACCTTAGATCTACTTTCCAAGAATGCTAAGCTGGATCTTGCGAGCCTTTTGGGAAAACCGATTAGCGTCCAATTTGAATCCACCAATGGAACCAAGCGATATTACCACGGATACGTAAGTCGTTTCACCCAACTAGAATCGCTGAAAAATGGTTTTGCTTGCTACCAAGCAAACTTAGTCCCATGGCTTTGGTTTCTAACCAAGCGAGCCGACTGCAGGATATATCAAGAGCAATCGGTACCCGAGATCGTCAAGAGCATCTTTCTAGATCACGATTTCTCCTCGATGGTCGATGATCGACTATCGGATGTCTACAAGCCAAAAAACTACTGCGTCCAGTATCGGGAGTCGGACTTTGAATTCGTTAGCCGTCTACTGGAGAGCGAGGGGATCTACTACTTTTTCGAACACTTTGAAACGAACCACAAGCTAGTCTTGTCCGACGCCCGTTCTTCTCACAAAACATCCCGTGGGTTTGAGTCGATCGTCTTTAATCCCGGAAAGCCAAGAGACGAGAATTCTGTTTGCTTTGATCAGTGGTTCGCCTCCCAAGAAGTCTCGATAGGATCCTATGCGCTGAGCGACTTCGATTTCGAACGCCCTAAAACCAACCTGTTAGCCAAGAAGAACGCTCAGCAGGCCTATTCTCCAGCTGACAAAGAATGGTTCGACTTCCCAGGCCGATACCTAGATGCCGAAATCGGTGAGGCTTATGCCACGAAACGCCTCCAGGAATTTCAGGTCACAAGTCAAAGAGCCATAGGCCAGGGAGGAATCAGAGGGCTAAGCTCTGGTTTGCTCTTTGAGCTCGAGGATCATCCAAGGAGTGAACTGAATCAAGAGTATCTGATTGTCGAATCACAAGAGAACATTGACAGCGGCAATCAGCATGCCGAACAGGTGCAGGGAATTGCGAACTGGAATTGCAGCGTATCGGTAATGCCCAGCAAAATACCCTTCCGCCCCCCAAGATTGACACGAAAGCCAAGCATGCACGGGCCGCAAACGGCAATCGTGGTAGGAAAAAAAGACGAGGAAATTTGGACCGATAAGTTTGGACGCGTCAAGGTTCGATTTCATTGGGATCGCCTGAGCAAATCCGACGAAACGAGCTCCTGTTGGGTACGGGTATCCCAAGCCTGGGCGGGCAGCGCGTGGGGCACGATCCACATCCCACGAATCGGCCAAGAAGTGATTGTCTCGTTCCTCGAAGGCGATCCCGATCAACCTATCATCACTGGGAGCGTCTACAATGCAGACCAGAATCCTCCTTATCCCTTACCTGACTCCCAAACACAATCGGGCATTAAAACCCAGAGCACGAAAGGGGCCAACAACCAAAATTTCAATGAACTGCGATTTGAAGACAAGAAGGATGCCGAGCTGATCTACCTTCATGCCGAGCGAGACTTCGAACGCGTTGTTGAAAACAACGACACGCTCAAAGTAGGTTTTGACAAGAAAACCGATGGCGATCAGATTATCAGCATCCATAACAGCCAAACCGTTACCATAGGAAACAAAGATTCCAAAGTGGGCAGCCAAACCATCACCATTTGGAAGGATCGACTCGAAACCCTGGAAACCGGTGACTCTAAATTAGTGATCAAGAAGGGAATGCGATCCGTCGAAATCAGCAAGGGAAACGATCAACTGACACTTAACGAAGGCAGTCGCACCGTTGAGATCAAGCAGGGAAATCGAAAGACGGAAATCAAAGGCGATGACAAGCTGACGCTCGCGTCGGGAGCACAGACCGTTAAGATCTCCTCCGGAGGACAAACCGTCGAAGCCGCAACTTTCATCCTGCTCAAGGTCGGCGGTAGCAGTATAAAAATCGAACCTGCCTGTATCACTATCAAATCCGTTGCCATCAAGGTCCAGGGCGATGCAAAAGTCGACATCAGTGCACCTCTCACCAGTTGCAAAGGCGATGGAATGCTCACCCTCAAAGGTGGCATGACGATGATCAACTAACTCTCGGGGAATATCCATATGGCCAACGCAATCCTTCACCTCATGGACGGACCGTGGAAGCAACGGCGATTCATGCTGCAGCCAGGTGAAACCGTGCGTATCGGTAGCGGAGACCTCGCAGACCTATCGATTCCGGATCCCCGCCTAGCAGAGCTGCAACTTGAATTCGTGTTGACCGATGGACTATGCCAAGTAAGAAATCTCGAACCAGCCAATGCGATGCTCATCAATGGTAGCCTCCGCGGATCGGCAAACCTCAACAATGGCGATAGTATCCAAGTCGCAGGTGCCGCGCTGAGCCTGACGCTTCCGGAGTCTTTTCAATCCGAAGCCCCTTCGACTCCAAATCATCAACCAATGGGTTCGCAGGACGCCAGCCAAGCAAGCCCACCGATGCAGAGACAAAGTTTGCATGAGCTTGCTGAAACGTTGGGGTTACCCTCGGATGTGACCTCGATGCTGACCCAAAGCGACACAAGGGCTAGTTTCTTGGAAAAGCTCGTGCGCAACAATCAACATGCTGCTGCCGTCCTGCTCATCACATCCAGCCTTTCGCATGCACAAGCCTTGCGATGGGCAAGAAAATTACTGGAAGATCTGCAAGTTGAACCCAGAATACCATTGGAAACAGACAGAAAGGAGCAGATCGATCAATGGCTCAACGCCCCAGATGACACACTGCGGCGATCCATCCATGAAAAGGTATTGGCAGATGATTTTCAGAGTCCGTGGAGTTGGTTGGGCCTTGGGGTTTTCTGGAGCGGCAAGAGCATCGCACCACCTGGTCTTCCAGACGTGCCCCCGGATCGATTCCTATCGTCGAAGGGTATCTACGCTGCTCTGCAAATATGCGCCCTGCAAGACCCAAAGAATGCGATCGATCGATACTTGCACATGATCCAAACCGGAACCGAACTGTGCAAGGAAATTCCGTAATTCGACAAAACCTGGACTCGGCCGATTCAACCTGCTCTACGCTTGTTTTGCTCTGCGTCATTATTTCACTCGGTAGATTCAGCCGAGAATTGCAAGCGAACGAAATTATTCGTCTAGTCACTCCTGACATAAGCCTTCGACGCGGTCTGTCTAATCTTTCCGGATTTCAATGTTCATTTTGATTTCTTTTCCTTCATTTGAGGAATCCCCTGACCCCTTTGGTATTAGCTTTAGTGTAAGGCTTAAACTCTCCACTTTGGAGCTCTCCTTTGGTCTGGGGGTTGTCGTACCTGTATTGTTGCTGAACAAACTCTCCAGCAGTAAAAAGGTGCGGTCAGGCAGCGTGGCCAGGAAATCCGTACTCTTTGCAGTTTCCGACTTGTTAGATTCTTTTAGATCCTTCGGAGAAAAATCAGACTCGGTAAGTGCGATTTGCCTCAATCGATCCTCAATTGCACGCGATCGACTTGCCTTAACCATTCCAACTCCCAATTTTTTCTCAAGTAAGTCACTATCGCTGTTACCCATCTTCGACGAGATATCATACCCCTCCCATTCAAGCTCTTGTAAGGGATCGAAAATGGAAAAGCTCTCGAAGGGTAGCAGGGGCTTTTGACTGGACATCGGTTTTTCGTTCGATGACGCTTTGGATTCCGCTGAATCAAGCGTGCTGCTGAATATATGACCAAGTGTTTTGGTAGGAATGCCCTGAGGACTGCGCGATGATTCTGAATGAAACCATTTCAAAAATATTTTTCCTGAGGCATCCGCAGTGATCAATGCACACGGTGAGCCTCCTCCTTGCGAATGGATCTCATCGAAAAGTAGCTTAATCTCTGTGACATTTTCTTTGTGATCTTCAAATCGCAATCTTTCAATCATATTGGGAATGGAATCCGTAAACTCTGAAATCGTCACCATTTTTCCGTCGGAATGAATCATTCGTTTGCAGTCAGGCGTAACCAAGAGCTTTGCCGGAGATTTTGTCGAGCTCCATTTTTTTGGTGTTGAAGCAGTGTTTTGCCTCAGCGCTATTTGGCCAACTTCATTTGAACCGCTGTAGTAGAGCAAGTTTGAATCCAACGAAAAACAGACGTCATAGCAGGGTTCATCATGGAGTTTCTTTCGCGACCAAGGGCTATCGTCCTTGCTAGTCCCCCTTGTGTGATAGAACAAACCATCATTGGAAGCGACTGCGAAAGCCAGGCCGTCGTTGGATATACAAACCTTTTTAATTTCGGTTGGAGCATCTAGAGAATCGCCAACCGGGGGCGATGGTCGATAGACTTGGTCTATCTTTTTGAAAACGCATAGACCTGATTTTTGACCCACGGCGATAAGTTGCTGCGGTTCGACGGGATTAAAGCATACATGGATCGAGTCCAAGCGATCCTTAGAGCTTTCTGCAGACGGATTTAGAACAAGGTTCTGAAATGGAGTCCAACGATTGCCCCTCGATTCCCAAATACGTATTTTTCCATCGGTATAGCCAGCGGCAAGATATCGAACCTCTTCAGATGCATTCGACTCTCGCTGGAGCTCGCTAATCGATACAGAAACAAGATCCGTGGACACTTCGAAGATCCCTAGAGAGGAACCGCTTGTATCCTGAGGTTTCGCTCCGCCTAATCTAACGAATCTTCCACCGTTTCCACCGAGCACCAGTACTGAGTTAGAAGATGCCTTGCTGTCGCAGAGTAATCCATTCGCTCTGTAGGGTAAATTCAAGTCGAATTGCTCCCAATCGTATTTGCTCCTCGCCTCAGTAAGCCTGATGAGTTTTTGCATTCTATCCGTTGGTCCCTTTTCCGAATCGAACGACTCCAAAATTCCGACAACCGTACCATCACGATGATCGTATGCAAGATCTGTGATTTTCAAGATCTCTTCGGCTTTGAAATCAGAACTTAGGCTGCCTCGTGTAATAGGACCTATCCCGGACGCGTCGCGGAAATCGTAGCAGGCAAAAACAACATCTTGATTCGTCTTGATATCTCCGAAACCAAGGAAAAACCTCGATGAATCCGGAGACGCAACCATCGTTGTCACACTAGGACTCACACGTAATTCAAACTCTAATTCTCCGGAATTCGAACTTCGCTTCTGGATAACTCCATCTTCCGACGCAACAAGTACCGATCTGCCTCCATCCACAAAGAACAAATCGACAAGACCGCTACTGCTCAACGCCCAAGTTCCTAGATACTCCACTGCTGGATTCGTTGGATCGTAACGATAGATATGCAAGTCACCTTGTCCGTCACCGATGGCAATCCGCGTAGAATCCTCGCTGACCGCCAAACATGTTGCTTCTAGACTTGGCTGATCCCAGTCCAGTTTGGGGGCCGAAGTTTGGCTGGCTCTAGGTACCGCAATGCTTGCATATCCGTTCGGGTTTTCCATCCAAATCAGTGCCAGGTTTCGAGCGTCGCTACTGCCTGTCAGGAGCAGTTGAGACTGATCTTTCGACCAAGGACTCGATGCGATAACACCCCTCCAACCTGTTTTTCTGAGCAAAACGGTTTGAACCATTCTGTCTTGATCCCAAACACAAGTGGTATCATCTCCTGCACTCGTGATTAGTTGTCTGCCTCCCTTGAACCAAACTGCCGATTTGGATTCAAAAGCATGCCCTTCCGGCCCGAGCACATTCGCCGTTCCTTTTGGAGTTGCAGTTCCTTTTGGAATGGAAAAATCCCAGGCAATTACGCTTGCGTCCGAAAACCCAGCAGCAACCCAACGACCGTCTCTCGATGTCGCGACGGAGCGAACAGCTCGCGGACTCTTCAGCAAGAAACTATCCGATAAACGATCCTCTCTGGATCCATTCAATTCCGTTGGAAAGTTGTACTTGTCGATGTCCCATACACCATACTCATCCGACGCGACACTCATCAGTTCCAATTTATCTTGGCGGAATCGGCAAGCTTCAACGGGACGATTATGCCCCCTCAGAACCTTAGTGAGCCTAGGGTTATTTTCTAAGACATCCCAAATCCTTATAGTCTGATCAGTACTGCCGGTAGCAATTAAAAATCCCTCAGATGCACTTGGGGACACTTCGAGCCCGCGATCAATCGGGCGGACAGCGATGGAAAGGATGCTTCCATCATGACTTTCATCATCCATATTATAAACAGCGCTTGATTTCGCAATCGATTTGCCTTCGATTGCATCAGCAACTCTCGATTTGGATTCCGGTGCATCAGAGAGACTTCGAATCAACAGCCTGCGATCTAGCCCACCGGATATTACTTTCGACCCATCTGGGCTAAAAACTACGCTGTAAACAGGTCCATTATGATCGTCAAACCGCCCGAAAAACTTCCAGCTTTGGTCATTCCACTTCCAGATTCGAACAATCCCATCACCACAGGCTATTGCAATATAACGCGAATCAGGCGAAAAGACTGCCTGATGAATAAAAATGCTTGGTGAGACACGCAATTCAAAACTTGGATCGGAAATTTTGAGATCAGATTGCCAACCACACGGAATTGCCTGCACGAGAGAGTTGGATCCGCTGACTAAAAGCCACTTGCCATCGTTCGAGAAAACAAGACTAGTACACGTAGGGGTCAACAATTCGAGGGAATAAATCGGCTCGCTTTCGAATGGTTCAATAGGAAGTGTACGGAGGCTGCTTTGAGATACCCGATGGTAAATGTTCAATTCCAATTTACCCGACCGAGACATGTCGCCACCTTTGCAAACAACCGCCAAATACTCTCCGCTTGCGGAGACAGCCCAAGCGATCATTTGCTTGGGTTCATCGCTCTGACGAAAGATCAATAACTCTGGCTTGTGATCCGACTCGACGGATATGGAGTCAGCCTGACCTATGGCAATAAGGTTTTTATCTGATCGGCAGAGTATGCCCTCAGCGTTCGGAAGGATCTCCAGGTGCTCCAAAGGTTCTGAATCTTTACGATCCGTTGGTCGTATAACATTCTCATTTGGATGCTTGACAATCTGATCGAGGACCCAGTACTCCACATGCTTATTTTCACTCGCTACGTATCCCGTATCCGTTTGTTTGGCATTCGAGATTGCTTCTAGTGTCTTCTTTGCATCGTTGAACTCGTTGCGTCGAATTTGCTCATGGGCAATACGAATGTTCGCAAACCAGGACTCTTTTTCGGCCCTTTGGGCTTGTTTTTGAGCCTCGTATCCATTCCTCAATGCTTCCACCGCATTGCTTTGCGATTCCTTTTCACTGGCTTCCGCCTTCTTTTTCTCTTCGAATATTTGGTTCTTTTTGTCTATGATGTTAGTAGTCCAAAACACGATCGCGATAAGGAAACCAATTGTCAAAAACACTGCGAGGCTCGACGTGACCAGGGCCAATAGTCTCCATATCCTTGACCGTCGCTCACGACTTTCACGTTGCTTGATCTGGCGCCGGATATCCCTGATCAAAATCATTTGCTCTCGATCCTCGCCATCGAGCAGACTCAAACCAGTACTATAATCCCCTTGCGATAAACAATACCGAGCATGCGCGATCTTTGCCTCACGCAAGGCTTCTGCGGCTAGTTGGTTCCCCCCCCAAATCCTCATGGCTTCCAGGAATGCAAACCGCGATTGGGAATAGAGATCTTGTGACGATTTCTCTTTTGCTTCTTTCAGGTACCGTGTTCCCTGTTCGGTGAGACTAATGCTCTCGACGTGCGATTCATATGCTTTGACCGCCTCTTTGAACTCTATGACCGTGGCGAACCTATCCTGAGGATTCGTGGACAGAGCTTTGAGAGCGATGTTGATAAGTTCGCCTTCTTGGTTTGGTTTTATAATTTCATTCGATCTGACTTTGTCCAGAGCGTCGTCGACATCGGTTGCTTGAGGGTGAGGTGGAATACCTTCGATAATTTGATAAAGCACTGCACCGAGTAAATAGATATCGCAGGCTTCCCCCAAATCGGCGAAAACCCCCGAAGCCATCTCGGGTGCCATGTAGGCCGGAGTGCCTGCGATAGCCTGATCGTGGCAATCGATGTGGTCATCATGATAAACAGGGTTCTTGATGGCTATACCCCAGTCCATAACAACCACTTCGCCGAATTCTCCCACCATCACGTTCTCAGGCTTAATATCGCGATGTAAATATCCCTTGGCGTGAGCAAAAGCGACCGCATCGAAAACCTTCAACACAACCTCCAGCTTTTGTTCAAGGGTTTGGTCTTTCAGCAGTTGCAACCATGCTTTCCCACGAACATACTTCATCGCGTAAAAAGGGCTACCACGTTCATCCCGACCAAGCTCATAGATCGATATGATGTTGGGGTGATCCAGCTTTCCAGTAACCTGAACCTCCGATACAAACATCACATCGAGAGGACTAGCCCCGGAGGTAATATCACGCTTAGGATACTTTAACGCGATTTCACGTCCCATCGAAGTTTGCTCGGCAAGCCACACCCTACCCATATTCCCTTCGCCAATAACTTCCATCAGTCGATACTCGGGGTGAATATCGATTGCGTCATTTCCTACTGTGACATATCTCGATGGTAGTTTTCTGAGGGATTCCTGCGAAACCTCTTCTGACTGCCGACGACTAATCGTCTCTTCATAATTAAAATCCGTACCCTCGTTGGCATCAACTTGAATTTGTTGTCCATATACTCGTGATCGGTCATCGCTAGTTACACTAGAAGGTTCAGAACTGCTGAAATCGGTCGTTGATGGTATCTGCATCGGAACACTGTCCCCAGTGTCGACAGTGATGACTGGGTCAAGGAATGATCCACATCTTGGGCAACGCTCTTGGATACCTTCGTCGTTCTCGACGATTTTCTGACAAACTGGACACTGTAAACTAGTAGCCATAAACTATCGATCAACCGATTGAAGAGATCACATTGTGGGGGATAAACGGTTTAACTACTGATCATCTCTATGATCTTGTATGTTCTCTAAAGGTACACTCGTTGCTTGTCCATCCGTGATGATTACGTCGAGAATAATTCGATCCGAACTCTGAATCGTCGACGTATCGATCTGACTCGAGGCACTGTCATCCCGAAGGAATATTTGATAGCGGTTGTCTGGCAGCCTCTTAAATAGCTCTGGAAGTTGTCGAAGATCGAAAGGTTTTTCCGGGTCTGTTTCCTTGTGGTTTTTTAGCAGGATTGCTTTTTTTTCATAGTCCGACCCTTCTTCGGGCGAAATCTCGGCGAGCCAATAGGTCCGCTGTGGTCTCTGAACTACTTGGACACTCGAATTGACACCGCGGTCGACACTTAAACCGACACTAGATCGTTGGTTTAAGACGACACTTTCGAGTTGCAACCGAGCACGGGGGGTTACCAAAACGGGAGAGGATTGAGGAATGCGTACAGCGAAGACTGGAAGCGTGGAGATCACCGGAATGGTAACCGTAGATTGGTACTTGGGATCCGCAAGCACACTTCTGCCGTTTTCGTTTAATACGATACTACCATTCGCTAGCTCAGATACTCGTAATTGAACGACGATGTCTTCGCTCGGATTGCTCCTATTCGGATGGACAAAATAAGTGTGCGAGACGACTGAAATTTTGTTGAGGTAAGGTTGCTTTTCGGTACCATTCAGGATGCCCGCGTCCCAGTTGAACTCAACCGTCAATCCACTTGCCATGACCTCCCCGGGAGCGTTGTGCATTTGACCGTCGGTCAATCCAAGTTGGATTTCCGCTTGGCGTTCTCGGTTGGGAAAGTTGCGTATCGACTTTGTTTGGCTTGGATCGATAACACGGGTATCCGCAGAGTTCGGTTTTTCTTGGTAATTAAGAAAGCTACCGTAAACATAGCCTCCCTTTGTTGCTAACAAAACGTGATCCTTAATGCGTAGATTGTCATCCGCATCCACTCGAATCCACTCGGCACTTATATTTCCGTTGATCTCGATCCTTCGGGCCTTCAGTTGAGCACCTTGCCCAGCACGAATGCCCGCTTTTGCGGTGAGCTCAGCCGCCTGAGATGTCACTACCGAATCGATGGTGATCGTATCACCCGCTGTAACGCTGGCCCCAAGGGCTGCATCCAGTAGATCGATGTTGATCGAATCGGTTTCGGTGACTGTGATGGAACCCAATGTGCTTCTTGCATCCAAATTGCCCACTGTCGTTCTTACCGAAACGTCGTTGGCTGCGTCGATCATCAAACGTTCGGCAACAATCGAACCATTTGCAACGGTAGTCACGGATTTTGCCGTGAGCTTAGCCGTCAATGGTGTCACTAGTGAAAAGATGCTAATCGCATCACCCGCTGTAACGCTGGCCCCAAGAGCTGAATCCAGTCGATCGATTTTGAGCGAATCGGTTTCGGTGACCGTGATGGAACCCGATGTGCTTCTTGCATCCAAATGGCCCACTTTCGTTTTCACCGAAACGTTGTTGTCTGCCTGGATCATCAAACGTTCGGCAGTGATCGATCCCTCCCCATCGGTGGTTACGGATTTTGCCGTGAGCTTAGCCGTCAGTGTCACTAGTGAAAAGATGGTGATCGCATCACCCGCTGTAACGCTGGCCCCAAGAGCTGCATCCAGTTGATCGATGTTGATCGAATCGGTTTCGGTGACCGTGATGGAACCCAATTTGCTTCTTGCATCCAAATTGCCCACTGTCGTTCTCACCGAAACGTTGTTGTCTACCTGGATCATCAAACGTTCGGCAGTGATCGATCCCTTCCCATCGGTAGTTACGGATTTTGCCGTGAGCTTAGCCGCCAGTGGTGTCACTAGTGAAAAGATGGTGATCGCATCACCCGCTGTAACGCTGGCCCCAAGAAATGAATCTAGTCGATCGATGTTGATC
>CAMBSL010000057.1 GCA_945870455.1 Pirellula staleyi DSM 6068
TTTTCAACCCCTGTTCCGCTTGGTTTTGCTGTCACGATTGACAAGTCCTTCATGAGTGAAAACGGTGGGACCGCTGTTGGAACGGTCACGCGGACGTCGAGCAACCTGTCGGGTGCAGTCACTGCAATTCTCACGAGTGGCGACACTACGGAAGCGACTGTTCCTGCATCCGTACTTATTCCTGATGGACAGCGCACGATCACCTTCCCGATCACTGCTGTCAATGATTCGCTCTTCGATCGCACTCAAACGGTTACCATTTCTGCGACTACAGCTGGGTATACAGATGGCGTGCGAACGATCAAGGTCACTGACGATGAAGGTCCGGACATTCTCTCCTTGGTCCCTGCAGACAATTCGACCGAAGCTTTCTTCAAAACGAACCTCGTTGTTGAATTCAATACCAGCGATAACCTGAGAAAAGGTAATGGTCGTGTGCATGTTGTCGAGACAAGCACCGGAGTTCTTGGCGAAACGATCGATATCAACTCCGCGAACGTGACCATTTCGGGAGCAAGGGTCACGATCAACCCTACCGCAGATTTGAAGAAGCTGACGAACTATCACGTGCTCTTCGATGATGGGGCCATTCTCGCTTCGTCCACTGTCGTTCCTGGCACGGTCCTTTTGACCGAAACGTTCGATCAACTACCACTCGGCCCCTTCACGCTCGAAACGGGAGGAGACGGTACGGACTTCACAAAGATACCTCCATTGCTCTACCAAGTTGACAACACGCAGATGCCTGGTGGGAGCACCTCTGAATTCGATGGGTGGTCCTTTATGGATAAGAATTCTTGGATTGCGGCCTCGGATGACAAGTCAGGAAACGTTTTCACTCGTGGCACCGGAACCGTCGCTGTTGCCGATTCGGAAGAATGGGATGACCGCCCTCACAACCCCGGGCAGTTCAACAGTTTCTTGACGACAGCTCCAATCGACTTGGCCACCGTTGTGAATGGCACCTTGTCTCTGGAGTTCGATTCTAGTTTCCGAGAGGGAAGTCTTTTCCCGTTTGGCCAAGTAGAAGTTTCGAGTAACAACGGAACTTCTTGGTCCCCATTGCTTTTCTTTGGTGATGCAAGCAATCCCAACGATGGTCGCAACGAGAGAATCAGTCTATCCGTTGCAAACGCAGCGGGCACTTTTGTTGGAGCATCTACTGTTGTGGGAACACTCCCAGCCTCGGGTCTTGTAGATTCTGGGCAATTGAGATTCCGATTCAGCTTGCAGTCTGGCGATAGCTCCAACACTTGGTGGGCCATTGATAATCTTGTCGTGCGTGGAACAAGAGATGGCGAGGCATTTGCCGGAATCGAAGATCCTACGGCCTGGAACTTCCGAACAGGAGACACGCCTGTTTTGAGATTGTCCGTTAACAATAGCTCTATCAGTGAAAATGGCGGCAGTGCGATAGGGACCATAACACGTTCGCAGACCAATCAAGGGGATCTGATAGTCACCTTAGCCAGCAACGATACGACCGAATTAACGGTCCCTGCGACAGTTACGATTCCAGATGGTGCATTCTCTGCAACCTTTGCCATTACGGCAGTGAATGATGCCATCCTGGATCTTCCTCAGACGGTCACCATCACTGCGACTGCAACCGACTTTGTGACCGGCACGATTCAGGTTGAGGTGACGGATGATGAATTTGGCATTGTGGATATCACGCCAGTGTTTGGCGCAACCAATGTGCCAGTAGATACAAATCTTTCGGTCGTATTCAATCAGAATATTCGTAAAGGGAATGGGTTTATTCACTTACTGCGTCAGTCGGATGGCAAAGTGGGTGTCAGCATTGATGTTAACTCGAATGCAGTGACGATCTCGGGTGCAACGATGACCATCGATTTTCCCGAGAACTTGCAGGGAGAGTCAGTCTATATAGGTCGACTGGATCCGGGTGTTGTATTGACGAATCTTGCACAGGCATCGACGGGCGCGACTCTGCTCACTCAGAATTTTGAGTTTCTTCCATTGGGGCCAGCAGTCAATGAAACCGTGGGAGTCACACCCAACGGACGAGACTTCACTGCAACACCACCGAAAGATTGGAACGTCAACAACGCTTCAATGCCTTTAGGAGGTACGCCTGAATGGGCTGGCTGGACATTTGCCGCCAAAAGCTTTTGGGAAACGCAGGGTGGTCAAGCCCGCAACAATTTCACGCGGGGACAAGGAACGATTGCCGTTGGCGACACGGACGAATGGGAAGATTACGCGAGACCAACCAACAATTTCAACAGTCTATTCTCGTCGAATCCTATCGATTTGGACTCGGTTCAACCCAACAGTGTTTTGTTGGAGTTTGATTCCAGTTTCCGTCCGGAAGGAACGACACCCAATCCCAACAATCAGATTGGAACGGTCCAAGTCAGCTATAACGATGGTCAAACTTGGAGTGATTTGTTAGTGCTTGACGTGAACAACACAAATGGCGCAGCCACTGCAGCCAACGTCAATGAGCGTCGTTCCATCACCGTTCCAAATCCTGATGCCGGTTTAATGAAATTCCGATGGGGACTGACAGGAACAAACGATTGGTGGTGGGCGATCGACAACATCGTCGTCAAGGGTACAACGGATAACTTTCCTTCACCTGCGTTGCCCGATCTGACCACTTACTTGATCACCACCGCTGCTGCGAGGACATTGACCGTTGATATACCTGCGACGGCGACTGAGAATGCGGGAACCGTTTCTGCAACGGTGAGTCGCAACATTGATACAGTTGGAGACGTTCTCGTCACACTTGTAAGCAGTAATCCTGGAGTTGGTACGGTGCCAGCAACGGTTACCATTCCAAGTGGTTCGGCGTCTGTCTCCTTCGTCATCACGCTCGTCGATGATACCGTTTTCGATGGTACTCAACCGCTGACGATTACTGCTACGGCAACCGGGTTTGTTGAAGGTAAAGACGCGGGACTAGTTTCGGACGAGGAAGTAGGTAACGTCGTGATCTCGGAGGTCATGTACAATCCCAACGGAGGTTCCACACAAGAACAAAGAAACGAATGGGTGGAGGTCGTCAATCAAGGAGCGACAACCGTCGATCTGAGCGGCTGGCGACTCGATGACAGAGAAGTTCAAAACTGGGGAAGAATCGCCTCGGGATCCGTATTATTACCTGGTGAAGTTGGAGTTATCTATAACCGCTTTTTCGGTTTGAATACCGCTACGCTGATGAGAACCGATTGGAGCATTCGAGCGGCTGCAAAGGTTTTTGGTGTCGATTGGTCGCTGAAGGATGACGGGTCGAATAGGCAACGAGGAGGATTGTTTAACAGTCCTGTGGTCGGTGGCGTGATTCTCACGTTGCAAGATGCAGCCAACAATAACGTAGACCTTGTTGATTTTGGACGGGATGGCACTGTGTGGCCTGCTTCTGCTGAGGGAGCAAGTATCTACTTGGTCAATGTAGCGGCAGACAACAATGTTGGGACGAATTGGCTTGCCGCTCTGGTTGGAATCGATGGAGGAGTGAACGCAACGGGCTCCGTGTTTAGTGCGGTTGATCGAGGTTCACCAGGGATCATTACCGATAACGATTCTCCGACGCTTACGCGAGCTCTTGCCACAGTATCAGGCAACGTCTTTTCAGTTCTGACGAACAATGGCACGTGGGGCGATCCGAACGCGGGTGACGTGGTGACCTTAACCGCATCGCTCGGAGAGATCGTCAAGAATGCTGACGGAACATGGAATTGGTCCCTCACGCCGAGCCAATCTTTCGCGAATCAGTTGGTAACTATCACTGCAACCGATGACAAGGAGGCGATAACGCGTGTCACCTTTGCGGCGACTGCGACTGTGTCTGTTGTCAATAGCAAGGTTTACCATAAGGGTTCGGGCTTTGACACAAGTGTTGATACTGCACTGGACACGGTGAAGGAAATTGCAAAATCGGGCACGGCCGCCCGATTGTTGAGTTTCAAAAATGTCATTAACAGCTCGCGCGGTATCAACGGCTTGGTATTTGATGTCGTGGGATTGGCTTCTGCGACTCTCACCGCTGCCGACTTCGTGTTCCGGATGAGCCCACAAGGACTTTTCGACGAAGCTGCAAATCCACCAAGTGGCTGGTTAGTTGCACCTGCTCCGACCGCAATCAATGTTACTGCTGCAACCCCGAGTGTACCGGGCCGAATCCGCATCGAGTGGGCCGACAACGCCATCGCCGACCGTTGGTTGCAAGTCAGCCTACTAGCAAATGCGAATACGGGCTTAACCACGCGACAAGTGTACTATCTAGGTCATTTGTTGGGTGAGACCAACGGGGCGGTCGAATCAGGCGGGTTTTTTGTGCGGACGATCGACGTCGCTCAAATTGCCGCTTCGATTGGTCAATCAGCAACCGTCGAATCCGTCCTTGACGTCAACAAGGATGGTCGAGTTCGAACTTTGGATGCTGCTCTTGCTTCCGCTGCAATCGGTAGAAATCTCCGATTGATTACGATTCCTATTGGGGGATCTTCATTTGAAGGCAGTTTCGGAGGTTTCGGAGCCTTTAGTAGCCCCGGCATCGGAAAGGGAGAAGGGGAATTCGCCGCTCCAGAGGTAAACCCTATCAAGTTGTCTGAAAGTTCCGATAATCCTGTCGCGGGTTCTTCAAATCATGATTTTGTGATCGATGATCTGTTCGGTGTGCCACTCACAGTAGGTATGGTAGTGGAGGTTGCATCGTCAATCATGAGATCGAAACCAGTGGAAGTCCGAGAGGATAGTTCAGAGGCATCCCAATCTGAGTTGTCTCATGACATCTTGTCCCTAGATGCTTATTTCGAGGAGATCTCGAAGAAGCGAAGTGGAATCCGCGTTCGTTAACGAGCGGTCCGTTTTATTGTGTTTTTCTGGGCAGCAAAGTTACTTGCTGCCCAGAAACATTGGCTTTTCTTGCTTAGATTTAACTTGAGGAATTTTTAGAGATGACATCTTTGATACGAATGGTATTTGTAGTAGCGGTACTTGCATTGGCGCCCATGCGTGCGCACGCAGATATTTTGTTAAGTGTTGCACCCGTGAATGCAGGCCCTATTGTCGAAGGATCTACCGCGGTTTTCGAAGTGTTCGCTCGTTCGACAACCGGAGATCAGCCGTTTGGTTTGTTTGGCTTTGATTTGATCGTGACCACATCCGCAGGTGTACCGCTGACTGACTCACGAGGCGGACATTTCACCAACCCAGCCACTAACCTTCTTGGAGGGACCGGTTGGTTCTTTCAAACCAATCCTGCCATTGCATCCTTTGACGGACAATCCTCTGGATCAATACCTAGTTTCGGTGATACCAATATCAGGATTGGTACTGTTACCCTCTCGACTGCAGCTAGACCTGCGGGTGGAGGTTTCCCCGCGCTACCAGCTGCGACTCCAGGAAACTATTTGATGGACTTCAGAGATGTTACAACCCTTACGTCCGGCTTCCAGCCCATCCCGGGGTCTGGTTTACAAACGAGCTTCACGATCACAGCAGTACCCGAGCCATCTTCCATGGCACTTCTGTGCGTTACTGGCGCCGCGGCCTGGATTTATCGGCGGCGTACAAAGAAGAACTAGCACAATCGACCTGATAGTTCGAGATGTTGCCAACGCAAATCCGAAATCCGGCACCGGGATCAACCAGGGTACGCAAGCTCTGCCCAACAAATTCTACCGTGGCGTTGAGCTGGCGACGATGGGCCAACGTGGATCGTTCCAGAGCTATGGCTCGGGTTGGGCGAACGCATGCAATACACCTTGGCGTCTCTATAAACACTATCCAACCGATGGTCGCTCAGCTTCGCAGTATCCCCGTCTCCTCGCCTGGGAGCATGAGGGTAACCGCGCGATCCGCGAAGGCAAATGGAAACTCGTCTCCGTCGGCGCCGCACCGTGGGAGCTTTACGACATCGAAGCCGACCGCGTAGAGATGAATGACCTTGCCGCAGCGCAGCGAGAGCGAGTGACCGACATGTCCGCGAAATGGGAAACTTGGGCGAATAGAACCAAAGTCCTTCCAAGACCCGAAGCGCCGCGCTTAGCTAATCCTAAACCTTAGCTCAACTTTTCCGAAACGAGCACGTGCGTTTATGAAGCTCCACGTTATAGTCCTTACGTTTTTCATGCAACGCGGGTTTCGAACGCGAACTCAAGGCCCTTATGTAGTCGACGTAGCCTTCCCGGCAACATCCGCCGGGAGATTTCTCGAATGCTGATACAATTTTGGCAAATCGTGTTGACGTTCGCGATCCTGGCGACATCAGCCAGTTGGAGCCAAATCTATGCAGAATGCCAATTCATCCGAAATCGTCGCCCTGATTGCACGTCACCAAGCTCGTTTGAGGGGGCTGGTGAGGTGTTTGCTGGTGCGCGCTGCGGATGTCGACGACGTACTGCAGGAAGTCAACTCGGTCTTGTGGGAGAAAGCCAACGAGTTTGAAACGGGTACAGATTTCTGGGCTTGGGCCAGCCAAATCGCACGCTTCAAGGCCCTCAACCATATTCGAAAGTACAGCCGCGATCGATTGGTTTTCGATGATAAACTCCTTATCGAACTCGCTGATCTAGCCCACGAGCGGTTGTCGCAGATCGATCATCGCCGTGATGCGCTGGAGGGTTGCCTCAACGAACTTCCCCCGCCACAAAGACAACTGATCGATCTTCGTTATGCTGGCGGCCACGCGATTGAGTCGATCGCGGAAATCATCGGCAGGCCCCAAGCATCGATTCGCCAGACGCTCTATCGAGTTCGACAAGCGTTGCTGGCTTGCATCGAGTCGAAGCTTCAGTCTGAAGGAGGGGCAACATGAGTTCAAACACTCGATTCGTGGAACTGATGTCGAGAATGCTCGACGATGCCATATCGGATGAAGAACTTGTCGAACTTCAAACTCTGGCTGAATCCGACCCTTCGCTTCGTTCACAACTCGTCGACCACTTATTGCTCGACTCGCTTTTGGACGAGAATCTGGGGCAAGAGCCTTTGACGGCGTTGGTCGACCTCATTGGCGAGTCGTCTGATCCATTGCTTCCGACCGCACCCGTGCCGGCAAGTATTCGAACGCATTCTGGATTATCGACAACAGTCATAACAAGGCGTTGGCCATGGATGTCTGGCTGGCTTGTGTTGGCAGCAAGCCTGCTATTTCTGGTCTCTTTCTTCACATTGCAAGGTAATCGAGAAGCCTATGCAAAGGCGTCGCAAATCGTTCAGGCTGCGATGCACACCCATGCTGCACCAATCGAACGAATTTATGTGGTTGATGTGAAGCGTGGAGAAACGAGTGACTCGCGATTCGAGATCCCTCGCAATGTTCGCGTCGCAACTCAAGGGGACCGCTTTTGGGTGCAAATGCGAGGTTACCGAGAATGGGCTTGGGGACGCAACGAGCAAGGGGCCATTTGGATGACGCTCGGTCCGAAACGGGCTGTCGTCGTCAATCCGAATGAGATGGGCATACCGCTTCGATACATCGGTGATCTTTACACTCTGAACTTAGAGACGTTGCTTCAGAATTTTTTGAAGCACTGTCGCCTGGAAATGTCAGATGGTCCAGCCGACTCCACGATCATTGTAGCAACACCTCGAAGGCAATGGAGCAATCGTCCACTTCAACGAGCCACAATCGAAGTTGATCGCGAAACCAAGGCCATCCGCAAACTTGTTATCGAACGCGAGTTCGAACATGCAAGCTCGATTTCAACCTTCACCCTCGTCGATTCGAGATTAGCAGATGAGTCACTCTACGGACCTGAAGGTCACTTGTCAGAACCATATCGAATCTTCTCGAACGAAATGAGCGCTACTCGCCGTCGAGAGTTAGTCACTAACTGGTTTGGGCCAACATCGGAACAATGGATGAAGATTCAGGAGACTCAACCAAATGAATAACAGATCAAAAATGAGCCCTCCGTCATTAAGAAGTGAGTCATAGGAATATGAAGAATTGGATACGCAGACTAACTGTGAGTGCCACGGTTGTCTTAGGATTTTTGTTGTTGACTGGCGTCGCCAAGCGTGTGTGGGCACAGCAAGCCGTTGACAAGAAGTTTGATCAGCTTGATCAAAACAAAGACGGCAAAGTCACGCCCGATGAACTGCCGGCTTCCGATTTTTTCAAGCGACTCGATCTCGATGGTAACGGTGAGATCACTAAGTCCGAAGCGGCCCGTGCCCTGGTTCGCGGCAAACTCAATGACCTGATGAAGTCTCCCGGTGATAGTTCGTCTGACAATCCAATGGTCAAGCAGATTGAGGCCATTGCCAGGTCAACCGACGCGGATGGGGACGGAAAAATCACACGCGAAGAGGCGGCCGATGCCCCGTGGTTCGAACGTGCCGATCATAACGGTGATGGTGTTGTCGATGCCACCGAGGTCGAAACAATCAAACGTACCGTTGCAAAAATGCCAAGTAGCAGCAAACCTGGATCAATGTTGCAAGCAGCGCCGTCTGTCACAGCCGACGACATCAAGAAAGTGACCAGCGGGCCTGAAGTTCTCAATTCCGGCGAAGCTGGCATTGGCAGAATGATTGCTGATGTGGAATTCGTCGACCTTGAGGGCAAGAACCACAAGTTGAGCGACTTGGCTTCGGGCCATGGTGCAATACTCATCATGACTAGCTCATCTTGTCCTGTCAGCAAACGTTACCTGCCGGAGATTGCGAAGCTTCAACCACAATTCGCGAAAGCCCAGCTTCCTGTTGTTCTGATCAATCCTTTCCCGAGTGAAAAGGAATCAGCCATCCGGTCGCAACTCGCTGCCCAACCCATCAGCGCCATTTATGTTCATGACAAAACCAAATCATTCGCGACGACGTTGGCTGCGAAGACCACAACGGAGGTTTTCTTGATCGATCGCAAAAGAACACTCGTATACCGAGGCGCCCTCGATGATCAATACGGGATCAACTACAACTTGGACGCCCCTAGACGCAAATATTTGCTAGAAGCAATCGACGCCTATGGTCGCAACGAATCACCAGCGATCTCAGCAACTGAGGCACCGGGATGCGAACTGGGGCTTGATTCCGCGACTCGCGATTCCAAGACCGACGTAACTTATTACGGCGATGTGGCTCGCATTCTTCAGCAAAACTGCGTGTCCTGTCATCGTGACAGTGGAATAGCACCGTTTTCGCTAGCCGATTTGGATTCGGTCCAAGATCACGTGAGCGTTATCAATCGTGTGGTAACAGAAGGAACGATGCCACCCTGGTTCGCTGCGAATAAACAAGATCCGAAATCGAATCCCTGGGCCAATGATTGTTCACTATCCTCAAGAGATAAATCAGATTTGTTGTCTTGGATTGAATCGAAGGACCGACCGCTTGGAAAACAAAGCGATGCACCGGAGCCAAAGCAATACCCGTCGGAATGGAGCATCGGCAAGCCGGATATGATTCTGACGTTGAGCAAACCCTACGACATCAAAGCAACTGGTTATATGCCTTATCAGTTTGATGTCGTTGAGACGGAGTTGACCGAAGACAAATGGGTCACTGCTTATGAGATTCTGCCGAGCGAACGAGACGTCGTTCACCACGTTATCGTAAAGGTGCATGAGAAAGGAAGTTCGGCCCGGGACGCTGGTGAGGGAGCAGGAGGTTACTGGGCTGTTTATGTCCCAGGCAATGGATCTCAGAAGTACAACCAAGGATTTGCCAGACTCTTGCCTGCCGGATCGAAGGTCAGTTTCCAGATCCATTACACCCCCAGCGGAACGGCAAAAAAAGAGCGGCTGAGAATGGGCTTAGTCTTTGCCAAGGACAAGCCTCAATACGAAGTCCGAACAGTCGGCGTGGCTCACATGGGAATCTCGATTCCTCCTCACACAGCGGCGCACGTTGAAACAAAGACACAACGAGTTCCGTTCGACCTTCCCATCATGAGCTTTATGCCGCACATGCACATTCGAGGTGCTGCGTTCAAGTACGAGGCGATTGACACGAGTGGTAAGAGCGAAGTCCTTCTCGATATTCCGAGATACGACTTCAACTGGCAGCTCAACTATGCCTACAAGACTCCAAAGCTTGTGCCTCGCGGTAGCACGATCAAAGTAACGGCGGTCTACAACAACAGCGAAAGCAACGCCGCCAATCCAGATCCTGGCAAACGAGTGAAATGGGGCCCTCAAACGATCGACGAAATGATGATCGGATACGTTGAGTACTTTGTGCCATTGACTGTCAACAAAGGCGCCGCAAACTAGCATCTCCGCTTGCAATGCAAGTGGCATAGGCTTCCAGCCTGTGGAGAGCCGAAAGCACAGGCTGGAAGCCTATGCCACGCAAAACCTTGTTCAACTATGATCAAGGTTACGCTGGCCGTCGTAACCAGGAAATGCCGAAGCCGTGAGCTCTTTTGAGGTGATACAATGAGTCGATCATTCGCGTTGTTGATGTTAATCCTAGTGACGTCGTCAAGACTGTGGGCCGACTACGACCCACTGCTCACAACCGATGTGAAAACTGAGCAAGTGGATTTGACGATCAAGGACGGGAAACGCTCGCGTGAGATTCCGATGCGTGTCTATCTGCCTGCGGACAAGAAGGCTGCGTTAGTAGTACTCTTCAGCCATGGACTCGGCGGCAACCGCGAAGGCTCCGCGTTTCTCGGTAAGCACTGGGCAATGCGCGGATATGTGGCCGTATTTCTGCAGCATCTGGGTAGCGATGACAGTGTCTGGAAGGACCTGCCCGTCGCCCAACGCATGGAGGCCCTGAAGAAGGCGGCTGGGTTGAAGGATTTTCTGTTGCGCGTGCAGGACGTTCCTGTGGTTTTGGATCAACTTGAAGTCTGGAACAAAGACATCGCACACCCGCTGGCGGGCCGACTCGATCCGAAACATGTCGGCATGTCGGGGCATTCGTTCGGTGCAGTGACGACCCAAGCCGTCAGCGGTCAGAAATATCCGATAGGAAAGGGTTTTACAGACGACCGCATTCACGCAGCAGTCATCATGAGTCCAAGCGGCCCTGCCAACGGCAACACGAAACAGGCTTTCGGCAATATAAAAATTCCCTGGATGTTGCTGACCGGGACCAAAGACTCCAACCCGATCAGCGGAGCCGATGCGAAGACTCGGCTCATCGTTTTCCCAGATCTGTCACCAAACTCGAAGTACCAATTGGTGCTTGACAATGCCGAACATTCCGCGTTCACCGAACGCGCTCTACCCGGTGAGACCGAGCGGCGGAACCCGAATCATCATCGCGCGATGCTTGCAGTCACGACCGCGTTCTGGGACGCTTATTTGCGCGAAAATAAAGACGCTCGACAATGGCTTGATAGCGACGCAGTGCGGAGCGTTCTCGACAAAGATGACCAATGGCACAAGAAATGAAGCGCTTAACAGTAAACTCCGACAATCCGCCCTGATTCTCGTGCCCTTGCTGTATTGCATGCTGAGCGTGGCCGATGTTCACGCACAGGTGCCAGGTGAGCGACCACCCGCCGAAATAGGTAAACTTGCGAAGCCCGCGTTGGACGAAGGCAGACGAGCACTCGAAGTTCAGGACGCCGTTGCCGTGCGGGCAGCAGTAGCGAAAGCCATCACGGTTCTGGGGCCATGGGCGGGGAATCCCGAAACGGCTATTCCCTGAGACGGCCCCGCTGTCAATCGAACTGGTCGGTGCCGTCTTGGCTCGCGCGCAGGTTTCGCCTGGTTCAATCGCAAGCGTCCTGAACGCGATGATCAGTGCTCGTTTGTCGGGAGCTCCCTTGACACTTGAACAAATCAAAACCGTCATGGCTTCGAATGGAATTGACGTTTCGAGAGTCATCTTCCCCGGCGCCCCGACTGCTGGCGAATTTGCCCCACCTTTGGAAACAGATTTGATGGTGTTTCGAAGAGTCAAGGCGAATGAAGCAGTCATCGCCAACATGGAGTTGGTGATCGCTCAAGGACTTCGCGATGGCCAACCGCTGAGTGTGGCTGCAATCGTTGAAAGAATGCGAGGGCTTGGTGTTCAACTACCGCATACGCTGGACTGGCTATTCAACTACGGTGGTCGATAATCTTGGCTCGTATCTCTTTCTTAACTTCTCAACTGGTGCAGTAGTAGATCGCCTGTGTAGGCGGCACTTGGCTGTACCTCGCATCCAGCCCAGCAACCCGCACATCCCTTCACCCATTCGAATTGCGTTTTTCTTAAATCGCTGTTCCAGACATCGCGAAACGATTGGAGTCGAAGGTTACCGACGACGTGGCTATTGAATTGGCAAGTCGGAATGTCACCGTTGGGGAAAATACGAAGATGCGAACTCAGAGCAACGCACGTTGGATTTGGGCTAGGCTCATTACGAAGCATTCGTTCACGAATACCATCGAGATAGTATTGCTGAATCCAACGCTCGGGCCCGCTTAGCTCCGATCGAATATCCGCCTTGACCTCATTGAAAAATGCATCGAGTTCGGTGTTCTCAAATTTGCCTACGGGGGTGAAGAGCTCTTCACGACTGGGCGCATACGACTTGTCGCGTTCCACCGCATAGGTCGCACTCGCATTATAGGCCATCACAATTTGATGCCTTACCTGGAACGGCTTCAACATCTGATGCAATTTTCGATAGTGCTCGATACCCTGGGAGTCGGCGACGGTTTGGTTGACTCGAATGTTCGTCTTGAGTTCCTTTTGTCTCCCGGACAACGCTTTGAGCGTCTCCATACAGCGTTCGAAGGCGAAGCGGTTATGTCTCGATTGGCAATGTTTTTCATCGATGCCATCGATCGAGATCATGAGGTCCAACGGTACGTGACGCGGGCGCTCTTCTGCAAACTGAATCACACGTTCAGGCAAGGATGCGTTGGTGGTCATATGAATAATGATCGGCCGAAGGTGAGTTTCCGCCAAATGAGAAAGTTCGATGAAATCTTTGCGAAGAGTTGGTTCACCACCCGTAAATCGAACGTAGTCCATCGAAGGCAATTGGCGATAAATGTCGCGTATTTCCTCGGTAGTCAGATCGTGGCCGTTAGGCTTTTTCTGCATCGCTCGATGCACAAGGGGCGAATCGCAGATTTCTTTGCAATGGTAGTTGCACTTAAAGGTCGTCGTATGCGTTAAGCTGTGCGGACCGACATCGCCCTTCAAGCGATGACGACCGATCGCCCAGAGGAATCGTGGCGCTCGACCAAGCGTACGTAGAGTAATGCCGGAACGGCTTTGCGACCGAATGGCCGAATCGTGAGGTGTTATTGAGTCGAACTCAGCGGGATCGTTCGCTTCAAGCGAATTTCCAATGATCGGTAACGAATGTTTCACTGACATCAGTATGCTCTTCTTGGAGGGCGTGCTATTCCATTTTGGTATACTTTGTTTCCTATGAACAAAGCGGACGATTCAACGAGCCTTGGAAAGGGCGAACCTAAATTGCAGCGACTCCTCATCGCGTGTGGCTCCGACTGCAACTTCCCCATCCAAGACTCCACCGAAGATATTCCACGATTCCTGTCTCTCCTGAATGCTTCCGTCATTAACTCTGGAGGATTTGCGAAGGCGCTCTGCTTTACGCCCGTTCATTACGGAACGGACCCGATCATTCAATCGTTAAGCAATCATGATTTCGCGCATCATACTCTACCCAGTCCCTCGATTCCAATACCGCGAGGCGCTGACTTTATTGGGCGTCATGTCAGTCAAGTCGAAGCCGACGTCCATCTGCCGTTGCCAGATGCGTATCGAACCTTCCAAATTCAGCAGTCCATTCGGTCAATGCAACGAACCGGGGAGCCCATGATGTTGATGGCGCATACCCCTGGAGTCATTGGATTTCATGTGCGGCGAGAGGCTATCAAACGCAGGTTGCGGGGAAAACCGATCCCATTGGTCGCAATCCACTCGACTCAATATCAGCGGTTTACGGAGACTCGAATCGTTGAAATTGTGAACGCAATACGTCAGGATCACTCCGTAACTATTAACGAACTTTTCACACATGGCGGTCTTCTAGAGCGGACGATCCCAGGGTTAGCCGACGCGCCGGAGGTTCGTGCCAGCATCGAGAGATTGTTCCTTGATCTGCAAGCGATCATTCACCATTGGTACACGGTGCCCAACTCAAGCGGTTTTCGCGCAAACAAACCTTGGGGACGTACTCTTCTCTGGCTCGCAAACGCAGCAAGCCGACACTCGCACCATCGACTTCAAGGGAGTCTCGCAGCGGCGCGTTTCCTCCAAGAGATTGTGGAACTACTTTCGCACACCATCGGAATGCCGATTCGCGAGGTCGCCTCCAGACCCATCGAGGCTTCGGCATTGCTCGATCACTTGATCGCCGATGTGACGGGGCAATTGGTGCGAGGTTATCTTGCGATGTTCTACGCAGAATGTGATCGCGTAATCAATATCGAAAGCGACGCGGGCCGAGAGGATCTGATCTCGCTCGGTCTGCAAAAGCGTCAAATCTTCGGCCTTAATCAATCAACTGATATTTGCGAACAACTTTTCGCGATCTACGACCAGATTCTTAAAGATTCATCCAACAGAATCATTCCCAAACGTCAGAAACTGAGCGATTTTGCCTGGGGCACAGATGTTGTGGGATTTGAAGGAGTCGGAGTTCACTTGGCCATGTCAGACGTGCACTTGGGCGATGGCAGCGGGACCGAACGAGCATTAGCGACGATGGCACTTAGGCCCCATTGCGAGCGGCTTGGTGTCACCGCCGTTGAAATAGTCGGAGACTTAATTCAACGGGATGTAGCACCAGAAGTTTCAGCCCGACATCGTCAGTCGTTTCTTTCAGCACTTCGACATCTGACAGGAAGCATTTCTTCAACGGATCGATCCAAGCTTTGTTTTAAACTTGAGGCAGATCCGAATCAATTCAAAAACCCAAAGCAACTAGCCGAAGTTCGACGTGAGCTTCAAAGTTTCGCACTCAAAGTTGGTGCTCAAGTGCATTTCGACGAAACGCCTTTCGGAGTTCCTGACACCATACCGATCGAGCCTATACCTGTCTACGTTGAGCGAGGAAACCATGATGAGGGGGAGCGATTGGAGGATGTCGTTCCTGGATCGCATGTATCTCAATCGATGATCCGATTAGATCAGAAATCAGGGGTCTTGTTTTGTCATGGCAACATCTGGAACTTGCCCGAAGTACCGTTAGCATTTAAGAGGTCGGAATCGTTGAGCGAGTTGTCCAAGAGCCTGACCGAAAAGAAATTGGCCGCATCGTTAGAGACTGCACAAGTTATCTATTCTATGACGAGTGCGCTATGGCGGGCTTGCGCGAAGCGGATTGATGTGCGCAGATTGTGGAAAAGCGATCTTCAACCGAGCCTGTCTCGTTTCGTTCAATGGCAACGTGATCGACATACAGATCAGAGCACGGCACCGACGGAGTTTTCGCAGTTCTTCGCTGGTGTGATTAGCCCTGTCGACAACGCTGCGGTTGCCGCGCAGTGCGGAATTTTGGCTAGAGGGTATGGGGAATTTTGTTGGGCGAGTTGCGATGGGCATTCGCATCGACCGTCCATTGAGTTCGTTCGCACGACGCATCCTCAAACAGGCCAGTCCTCTGCATCGCTGCTCGTCAATTGCGGCAAATTTCACGGCAAGAATATGTCGGCGGTTATGCTACGCTTTCCCGAGGCGGTCATCCTCGAATGGGATGACCGTGAGCAATCTTTCTACGTGCTTCAACAGTATCGGCTTTCCGATGAAGAGATTCAGATCGTACTTCATTCATCGAGTCCAATTCAGGTTCCTGCAACGCCGCTTCCAACTCAACCTTCTCCAAAATCGGCTCGTACGCTATTGGAAGTTTGTTCCGAAGGGGGAGGCCACAAAGAACGACAACTTTCACTGTTACCCTTGTATGAGGACCATGGTACAGTGCATGTCGCCGCAAGCGGTGAACGCAACATTTCATGGGCTCATGAACATTGGCCTGGTCATCGAATCATCTACGATCGCTCTGGCCAAGTACGACGTGCAAGCACACTGGTCTCCTATGTTCGAAACCAGTCCGCAATCTTGCGACAGGCCAAGAACCTTTTGCTTCACCTGGAACATTATACGCACACGATCACAGACTTTGCTCCAGTCCTTCCCGCTGCCGTGAAACTTGCACGCAGAGGGGGCCGTCCTCGAATTCCCCCGCTCTTCCACATTTCACATCATGCGGCCATGCATAGTCGCTTCAAGGACACCCCCAAACCGCTCAACGTCGATCGAATGACCTATTGGGCGACACAACGCTATCTCGATAGCATATCTGGAGATTTCAACATTGGCTTTCACTTTGAGGCCTACCATCCGGATATCTTGACTCCGCCTATTTCACGTGAAATTCTCGACGCTGTCCCCACTTTCAATAGCAACATCGTTCTCGTCTATTTGGCAGGTTCACCGCAGTATCTAGCGGAACAATGTGCACGAATCGATCCATGCGGTGAACATGAATGGCACATCTACTCGGCGATGCAGTCGGAGGTGAAGCAGTCAGCCTACAAACACGTTTGGTTATTTCCTCCAGATGAATCGTTTCGGAATAAGTTACCTCATGTTCGTTCCGTGGTTACAAGCTGTGGGTTCATGGGGCCGTCCGAGTTACTGCACCTGGGCAAGTCTTTCGCAGCCATTCCTACCCATGGCCACGGCGAGCATTCCTTTAATGCGGCTGCCCTTCAAGAGATTTCGGATGTGACAGTCGTTCCAACCATCACCGATGAAACGTCCCATGAAATGATTCGTCGAATGCTTCATGACGCCAAGAGCATCGACAAGCCCCTGCAACGAACTGGTCGCATGGGCAAGCTTGGACCATATCGAGATGTACGTGCAGAAGTTGTGCGACGAATCTACGAAGTCTAACAAATGGCAGGCGGCATTAGGCACGAGGTTTGTTTAACCGTTTCCAGCGTCACACGGACTATTTTGGGTACAAACCGGACTGACGCATTCGTCAATACCAGTATCATGAACCGAAAAATGTTTCTATCGGCCAAACAAACAGAGCAATAAGCCACGCTATAATCAAAGGTCATGCATCGCGCAACTGGCGTAGTAAAATCGCAACGTGACTCGAGAAATCAAAATGAAGTATCTGTCATCACCAATGTGCACCGTCCTGATGCTTGTTTCTCTGGCTTCACTACAAGCTGAAGACGCACGGAAGCCGCTGGAGAAGCCCAATATGCTCATTATCTTTGCGGACGATTGGGGTTGGGGCGACATGAGCTTGCATAAGAGTCCACACTTGCGCACGCCAAACCTCGACAATCTATTCAGCCAGGGGACAGAGTTCTACCAGTTCCATGTCAATTCGCCGGTCTGTTCTCCCAGTCGTACGGCCTTGGTTACCGGACAGTTTCCCGGCCGGAACAAGGTTTTTTGGATCTACGAAAACGAGCAGAACAATCGCAAGTACGGACTCAATGACTGGCTAGATCCAGAAGTCGTCCTGTTACCTAGATTGATGAAGAATGCGGGCTATGTAACTGGGCACTACGGCAAATGGCATCTCGGCGACCCTGCACATGCTCCGACTCTAGATAAGTACGGAATCGATGACGGTCGGTGCTGGAACGGTCCCCCGCCCGCTACCTGGGGACATGATGCTGTCTATCAACAAACAATCGATTTCATACGCGAACACAAGGACGTTCCCTTCTTCATGAACCTATGGACTCGTGAACCGCACACACCTCATTGGTTACATAACGAGACGCTGGAGCTCCCATGGATCAAGGAGCTTCCGGAAGACGAGCGGGTCTACGCTGCAGTGGCCTGGGAAGCGGACCAGTGGATCGGAAAAATTCTAAACGTGCTTAAAGAACTCGATCTGGAAAAGAACACCATCGTCGTTTTCAGTAGCGACAACGGCCCGGAGGAGACTGGTCAAGACACGGAAAAGAACCGGATCATGAATACCCGTAGTTTGCGGCAGACGCGAATGGTTGACGGCAAGAGACAGCAGGTTTCGATCCCCATGAATGGTTATGGAACCTACTACAGCCGTGGAACCGCGGGTGAGCAAAAGGGAAAAAAACGGAGCCTTTTCGGTGGTGGTGTCCGTACTCCGTTCGCCATTCGCTGGCCGGGGCAGATCCCTGCTGGCCGGATCGACAAAACATCAGTCATCTCGGCGGTTGACATGCTTCCCACGTTATGTGCGATTGCCGGAGCACCTTTGCCGGATGGTTACCAACCTGACGGAGAGAATATTCTTCCGGCCCTGCTCGGAAAAGAATTCAAACGCAATAAGCCGATCCTCTGGGAGAATCACGTTACCAGTCACGGAGATACGTGGCCGCAACTTGCCGTTGTCAAGGATGATTGGCGACTTGTTATGACGAAAGACAGTAGTCGCGTGGAACTCTTCCATATTTTCGACGATTGGCAAGAGCAACGAAACCTGGCTATCAACCACCCGACAATCGTAAATGAACTAAAGAGGTTCGCTCTCGATTACAGCAAGTCTCTTCCCTCAACGGATACTTTCGATGAGCGTCTTTGTGTACCAAAGGCGTCCAAACCATGAAACCGTCAACCCGAATACTAACATTAGTGATAGTCTCGCTATGGGTTGAGACCTCTTCCGCACAATCGCCAGTGGAGCGAGTCGAGTCGCAATCAGGAAAAGCGTGGGTGACGCCTGAGGTAAAAGCTACTCGTGTGTCTTTGCATACTTTTGATAGCGATGCGGCCAAGGGCAAAGTCAGTTACCACATCTACACGCCAGCAGAATACGATCGCGAACCGCAACGGCGATTCCCGGTTGTTTATTGGCTGCATGGGTCAGGTGGTGGACTGGCTGGATTAGCGAAAGTCGCAGCTCACATCGATAACGCCATCGCAGCAGGCAAGACTCCACCGTGCTTTGTAGTCTTCGTCAATGGTCTGGTCGAAGGGATGTATGTCGATTGGAAGGATGGATCGGCGCCGATGGAGGCCATCATCGTCAAAGAACTCGTGCCGCATATCGATGCAACGTATCGCACCATCGCAACACGCGATGGAAGATTGCTCGATGGCTACAGCATGGGTGGTTACGGTGCCGCACGCTTAGGCTTCAAGTATCATGCTCTATTTCGTGCGATCTCAATCATGGGAGGTGGACCGCTGCAAGCTGAGCTCATCCAGGCACCACGTGCGGGTAGACAACGAGCCGCAGAAGTTCTGAAGCAGGTCTATGGGGGCGATCAAGAGTATTTTAGAAGTGTTAGTCCACGACGACTTGCCGAGCAAAACGCGGAAGCGATTATTAGGGGTTCGCTCGTTCGCCAAGTTTGCGGAGACCAGGACGAGACGTTTGGCCAAAACCGCAACTTCCACGAACATCTTGAACGCTTGAAGATCCCGCATGCTTGGACGGTGTTACCCGGAGTGGACCATAACCCGATGAAGACGCTCCAAGCGCTGGGCGACTCCAACTGGGCTTTCTATCGCGAGGCCTTCGGTGACCTAAAATAACCGAACAACTAGCTGTCGTGAATTTCTCGCCAAAACAAATAGGCCCGGTCATGTCGGAGTGCCTGGTCACAGGCTTTCACACGCAAGGCAGCGAAGACGTGCTTTGCGTACCGAATGGCGATGTCCCACTCGGAACACGATTACTACAATGTCGGCGAGGAGAAGCAAAACGCGAGACACTTCGAAGCATCGCTCAAGCCGCTATAACGCAAACGATGGAGCTTTCCAAAGTGCTTACTTCGGAACAAATGGACAAACTTCAAAAGCTCAGTTAAGAACGTCGATTGAAGTTTGAAAAAATAGTAAAGCCAAAAAAAGACATTCATCTGTTAGGACATAAATCACTACCATGCATGCATACAACAATTTCGTAGTCAACATCTTGAGCATAGCCATTTGCTTCTCGGCACACGGGCCTTGTTACGCTCAATCTCTACCAACGTCAGAAGACTGCAAACTTGCCGCCGCCTATTCCCACTCCCAGCATGGGACAGGGGTTTTGGTGATAGTTCAAGGGGAAGTCCTGTTCGAAGACTACGCCGCCGGTTGGAACGCCGACAAACCTCACTTGCTAGCCAGCGGTACCAAAAGTTTTTGTGGCGTGATGGCTGCATGCGCAGTGCACGACGGACTGTTGACACTCGATGAAAAAGTCGCCGACACACTCACCGAATGGAAAGAAGACAAACGCAAATCGCAGGTCACAATTCGCCAACTGCTGAGTCTTTGTAGCGGTATCGATGGCGGTGACAATGGAACTGTACCGAGTTACAAACGGGCTGTCTCCATGGCAAGTGCAACTGCGGAGCCTGGAAAGAAATTTTCATACGGCCCAATTCCATTCCAGTGTTTTGGCGAACTCATGCGACGAAAGCTTGACCCCAAGCACGAATCGGTCGAGGCATATCTGCATCGCAGGGTGCTTGATCCGATTGGAATGAAGGTCGGCTTTTGGCGTAAGGATTTCGATGGCAATATCAACTTGCCCGCTGGCGCATTTCTCACGCCGCGTGAGTGGGTCAAGTTCGGTGAGCTGGTTCGACTCGGTGGGAAGTGGACTGAAACCCAAATTGTTCCTGCCGCCGTTCTCGCAGAGTGCTTTAGGCCGTCCACTGCTCAACCGTCGTATGGCATGACGTGGTGGCTTCTAGGCAGAGGCGATGAAGATAGTAGCGAGGCGGCGAATGGTCGCAACCTTGCTCCTAAGGCGAAACGACTTATTGAGGAACGTCGCAAGCTAAGCTTCCAACCACCTGCTGACACCGTGGCGGCCATGGGCAAGGGCAAGAACCGGTGCTATGTCATTCCATCGCTCGAAATGGTTGTCATCCGTATGGGCGACAGTGAAGGCCGAGAATTTAGCGACAATGAGTTTCTTTCCAAGTTGCTGGAGGCACGATGAACACCGACAAAACAATTCTGAGCGTAGCCATCAGCCTTGTCATTTTGGGATCGATCTTCTTTGTGATCGAACGCATCTTTGGACGCGGACGCAATCGTGCTCAACCGATTATTCGCAGAGGTTGGCTTACGGACGTAGTCTACTGGTTCACCACTATTCTATTAACCAAGCCGTTCGTGCGTTTGATGGTGATCCTGCCGTTAAGTGTCCTGGTCCTTGCCAAGGTAACGTCGCTCGACGTTCTCAAGATGGGAGCCTATACCGGCTTTGGTCCACTGAGCAAACAGCCACTGTGGTTGCAAGCGATCCAAATTTATCTCATTGTCGACTTTTGCGGCTACTGGAATCACCGCATTTTTCATAACGGTCGATGGTGGCCATTCCATGCGGTGCATCATAGCTCCGAGGATCTCGATTGGCTCGGCAGTTTGCGGGTACATCCCTTCAACGACCTAGTCAACAAGATGGTTCAAGTTACGCCGGTTTTGCTGATGGGTTACAACCCGACGGTGACACTAAGCACGGCGCCGATTCTTACATTTTATGCGATCTTCATTCATGCCAATGTCAACTGGGATTTTGGTCCACTGCGAAGCGTGATTGCGACTCCGGTGTTTCACCGCTGGCATCATTCGCGAGAGCCTGAAGCCTGGGATAAAAACTTCGCTGGATTGTTTCCCATCTGGGATATTCTATTTGGAACCTACTATATGCCGAAGGATCGTTGGCCAGAGAACTTTGGGATCTGCGAGCCAATGCCAAAAGGATACCTTGGCCAACTGTGGGAGCCATTCGCATGGCTTTCACGCCGTGGAAGCAAAGCAAACCCGATTCAGACAACTGAACAATAACGCACAGTGCCATTCGTAGGTGGCACGTGCGTGGGTGGCACCGACCGAAGGCTCCAGCTGGTGGGATGCGCAAAATGCTTCCCGAGACGGAGTCGGTTTACAAGTAACTTATGTTGTTGGAAGTAGTGACAATGTGACGAGCCGTATGTGAAACCCGGTCCCGTTGGGGGAGCAACCGCCCGTACCTACTCGGCCAAATCTATGCCGGTAACGCAGGCCCGAACGGAAGGGGTAGGTTCAGCGATCCTTTTGAAACTCTCGATAGTCACGAGGGCTTGATCCTGAATATTTTTTGAAAACAACGCTAAAATACTGGCTCGATGAAAAGCCGCTTTCCATTGCAATATTGGTAACCGTATGGTTGGTTTTACGTAACAGCAATTGGGCATGATCCACCCGCAAGCGGAGCCAGTAGTCGTTGGGGGTCATACCTGTCGATTCCTTGAACAGCGAGAAAAGCCTTGCTCGGCTACAATTCGCTGCTTTCGCGACGGACTCGATGGAGTCGTCAAAACGCAGGTTTTGTTTCATATAGTCCATAGCAGATTGGACGACTTGCGTCGGTTCGAGAACTCCCGACGACGAAAACTGTTTGGCCACTTCGAGGAGGATGGCGCAGATCGCAAGTCGAAAAGACACGAGCGTGGCGGCATTGGCGGATCGGATGTTTTCTAGAGAAGGGGAGAGGGCCTTGATGTACCGTCGGATGTCCGCATTGATTCGATGTGTGTAACCGGCCCCCATTCGGATTTGGAGAGTAAGCCACCGCAGGTCTTTGTTGGTAAATGGAGTGTTGCGAATTGCATTCTTCACGGTTGGATCGAATAGGATTCCCAACAAGCGGGCTGGACTCCTTACATTGTGTTTCCCGCGATGCTGCACGTGTGGGGCGATAGAAAGAAACTGCCCCCCTGCGAGCGACTCCGTGCGTCCATCTTCAAATTCGTATTCCGTAGATCCCTCGAGGACCATCAAGATTTCGAAACAATCGTGCGAGTGCCAAGTGATTCGCGATGCCTTCTGCGATCGTAACAGGGCGCACCTTTGGAGGATTGGCAGTTGAAGCTGCTCTCCCGTGGTGCAAATTTCGTCCGGGCCACGTTTGGAAAGGGAATCCATCGAACACCTTAACACCACCTTAACATGTGCGAAATAGTCTATGGTACAAAATCGAAAGACGCGACCAAACGAATTTGTCAAATTGTACGCGAGGCATTGTTTGATTCAAGAACTTTGTTGTGAGGCTAACATGAATATACGTAGGCGGCGTGGTTTTACGTTGGTGGAGCTTTTGGTCGTTATCGCAATCATTGGGATTTTGGTAGGGCTGTTGCTGCCGGCGGTTCAAGCCGCGCGCGAAGCAGCGCGGCGGATGCAGTGCTCGAACAATTTGAAGCAATGGGGATTAGCGAACCAAAACTTTGAAAGCGCGTTCAAACGCTTTCCCTACGGCATGCTTCGTCCAGACGGAAATGGCTGGGGGCACCCAGAGTGGGGAACTCCGACACAGAGTCGACGATACGCGCTGACTCACCAATTGCTTCCGTTTATCGAGCAGCAAGCTTTAAACGATTGGTTCGACCAATTGACTTTTGGAAACAACGAATTAGACAGATTGCCAACAGGTGGTTATGGTGCACGGTGGCAGGGGAATTGGTTTTTAAGGCAAACGTTTCCGGCGCTCATGTGCCCGTCGAATCCAGGAAGTCCATTTAACGAGAGTCATGATGCAGCGTCGAATGGACGCCATGCCCGCGGAGATTATTTGGCCTCCGCAGGAAGACGCGGTTTCCCTGGATTTAGTGCGACTTTACCTAGCCTGTGGAATCCGTTTGGTCCCGGCAGTGATAACCCTCGGCCTGCTGGCAGCGCTGGATCAGCGCGAAGCGGCCGCGCAGATGGAATGTTCAATCGAAATGTTGCTTACAAGATAGCAGATGCTACAGATGGGACCAGCAATACGATTCTGATGGGGGAGCGCGCGTACTTTGATCCTGTCTTCGATCGATGTGGTCCAGAAACCGGCTGGTCAACGACTAAGATTGGTAATTGGGGTTGGATATGGTTTGGTGCTGAGGGTAACGCGTTCTTGGGAACCGGAGTACCTATCAACTTCAGAATTCGAGACTGCATAGAATACCGCGATCAGATTCGATACGAAAATCGAATCAATGCTTTTGGTAGCATGCACACGGGCGGTTGCAACGTTACATTAACCGACGGCGCGGTAAGATTTTTGAGCCAAAGCATTTCTCCCATTACATTCAATGCGATGGGCTCAAGAGCTGGTGGAGAAGTCTACGAAATGCCAGATTGATTTTTCCTTGCAACTTTAGGTCTGCCGTTGTTTTCATAAAATCAACAAGTAACATGGAAGCGAAAACTCTGATATGCGAGAAATTCTAAGCACACCTTTTCTATGGTGCACCGTTGTTTTGTTGCTAAGTGCGACAGGTTGTGACTCCGGTCCTAAAGTCGCAGAAGTCTCCGGTACGATTACCCTCAATGACGGAAAGCCATTGGAGTTGATCCACGTGGAGTTTTGGTCCGAAGGCGGGCCGCGATCTTGGGGGAAAACCGACGACCTTGGAAAGTTTAGGCTCAAACTAGATACAGAGGATTCGAAAGACGGCGCCATTATTGGAAAACAGAAGGTATTGCTTAGAGATACATGGCCACTCAAAGACAACAAATTGGGTGAAGGTGGAGAGTGGATCGACAATTCTAAAGGCAAGAAGCCGCGGATTCATTCCAAATACTACGATGAAGGTACAACTCCTCTCTCGGTCGAAGTCAAAGTTGGCGAGAAGAACAACTTTGAAATCAAGTGTGATCCAGCACCAAAATAACCGACCTCGCCGTAGCGTTCTTGGGAGTCTGTCATGAAGCAGGTGGGTGGGGCGATCGCAAGCTAGCCTTTGGCGTCGTTTTTGTCTGCCGGGCGGTGTATGCCTCGGGCGATGTATGCCTGGCACTATATCCGCCGTTGGTGATCTTCCGATACATAGTGATCGTCAGGTCGTAGTCACAGGTTGTTTTTGGATGGGCCAGTCGTAGTTTGAATCCGGTGGCGGTAAAGTGCGACCATCTTTCGCGTAAAGCTCCACAGCCTCATCTACGATCTCGCACAACTCGGCAAACACTGCCTTGGGATCATCACCATGGCAACCACCAAGGACCAATTTAGGGCAACACCCGATAAAACATTGATCTTCCTCCGACCAAAAGACAATTTTTGTATAGCGGTCTGCCTTGCTCATTTTTGACTCTCCTCGACTGCTACTTCACGATTCTTTCTTGGTATCTTTTCGCATCATCCCCGAGTTGCCCCGAAATGGTAACGATGTCCTTTACTTTGGGATGTGCAAAGTTTCGATGACTTCCTTTTCCACCTCGGTTTTCGAACCCAGCGTTCTCTAGGTCGGTAATCAACTCTCGAATCTTTCGTGGCATCTTTTTACCTCTATCGCTTCAGTATAGCTCACTCTCCCGCGCCCGTCTTCAACTCGGACGGGCGGTGCCACCACCCACGCACCGGACTACCGGACGGTGCCACCCTTGCGCCACCCACGTAAATAACCAACACAACAAGACTGAGGAAAGCCTAAAGGGGGAAAGCCTAAAGGGGACGCAGCTCAATTCGCGTCAATTGAGTTTTTTCACTGGCTTGCCATAGCGCTGATTAGGCGGCGACATGAACGCTTCCAACGAATAGACAACAACGGTCGCCACCGCATGTCAGCTACCATGATCGAAGTCGCTCGCTTTAAAACCCCTTCAAGGCCGCTCGTCTGTTCGACCAAGACAACGAGCTGCGTCCCCTAATGCTGCTCTTCGGGGCGAAAGGACTGATAGCCCAACGGGCTTAAATATTGCAGCCCAGGGCAGAGCGAAGCGCCGCCCTGGGACAACACCCCACACAAGGCAGAATGCCCTGAAGGGGCCACACCGTCCATCCATCGTTGACGGACGCATGTTGTTTTGCCCTTTCAGGGCGACGATTGGGCGTTTTGCAGGTACCCAGGGCGGCGCATCGCGACGTTCCGTCGCTGCACTCTGCCCTGGGCTAAAATGTTGCTGCCCCATTCGGGGCGAAACACGTTGCAGTCCCATTCGGGGCGAAAGGACTGATAGCCCAACGGGCTTAAATGGTGCAGCCCAGGGCAGAGCGAAGCGCCGCCCTGGGACAACACCCCACACAAGGCAGATTGCCCTGAAGGCCTGAAGGGGCCACACCGTCAATCCATCGTTGACGGACGCAATTTGTTTTGCCCTTTCAGGGCGACGACTGGGCGTTTTGCAGGTACCCACGGCGGCGCTTCGCGACGTTCCGTCGCTGCACTCTGCCCTGGGCTAAAATGTTGCTGCCCCATTCGGGGCGAAATACGTTGCAGCCCCAGTCGGGGCAAGAGGACTGATAGTCTAACGGGCTTAAATGTTGCAGCCCAGGGCAGAGCAAAGCGCCGCCCTGGGACGACACCCCACCCAAGGCAGATTGCCCTGAAGGGGCCACACCGTCCATCCATCGTTGACGGACGCATTTTGTTTTGCCCTTTCATCCTTTCAAGGCGGCACTAAGGAGACGCATTTCATGTTTTGGCCTAACAGGCGGAAACGGACGACTTCGATCATGGTAGCTGACATGCGGCGACGACCGTTGTTGTCTATTCGTTGGCAGCGTTCATGTCGCCGCCTGTTCAGCGCGATGGCAAGCCACTGAAAAAACTCAATCGACGCGAATTGAGCTGCGTCCGCTGCTTCCCCTTTTTGCTTTTCGGCAGACTTTTAGGGACAACTCAACTTGACGGGTTTCGGCCATACCGGAATCACCTAGGGCCTATACCCACCAAGAATATCCAGAAGGCAGTCGCGAAAGCTGGCATTACCTTGGAGGAGTTGGACGCCCACATCGATTCTCTAAATAAGCATTTGGGTTGGGACATTCGGGTTGGCGCCCGTCCCGAAGGGCAATAGCTCGGGTAACAAAACGCAATTATTGGGACCAAGATGCTCGTTGCCCATGAAATTCAGGCTGGAAACCGATATTCTCGATTAGACGCCAACGTGCTATGCTTTGCAGGTCTCATTGAGCATGGAGGTTACGATGGACCAGAGCAAAACCTATTGGATTGATCCCTGTGCGGCACAGGCCTTGGCGAAGTGGAAGGCACTTTTTGCTGAACAGGTCATGATACATGCAAAGGAATTGGCAAAGAAAGAGAATTCTCCTGGCG
>CAMBSL010000058.1 GCA_945870455.1 Pirellula staleyi DSM 6068
CCTTGCATCCAGCCAGCCCTAGCATGAAGGTAACGATCCCCTGGGATAAACCGGCGCGAACCCATGGTCGGACAATGGCCTCCGAACGAGGCATCCAGCCCTAGTGCTTTGTCCAACTTAGATTTTGGGGTTGGCGAAAAATTGTAGAACGATTGTCCTCAATCGTTTTGCAAGCAATTGAGGACAATTGCTCTATTCTTCAACCCCCATTTTTAATCTGGACAGAGCACTAGTGCTCTGATACAGCTTGATTTTGGGATTAGCCGAATGGCGCTACCCACGGTTCTTGAGACAACAACCGGGGCTAGCGCCCAATGGCTAATTTTTAGGGTACCTGAAGTCGCCAGACTTCAGTGCCGCAACGAAAAACCGAACTCTGGCGAGTTCGGCACCCATTGCCAACCCTAATTTTTAATATTGACGAAGCATTAGCTTAGCCACCTATCGAATCACTTGCCTGGCTCTCAGCAATTCAACGATCGCACTCACACATTCGGCAACGCTCAAGTCGCTTGTGTCGAGAACCATGTCTGGGTCTTCCGGTGGTTCGTACATCGAAACATTGTTTGCGGCGCTAGGTTCCGCTCTACTTAGACCGCGGGTGGTTCGTACTGACTCTTTGGCCGTGCAATAAATGGTCAAGAATCGATCTTTGCCAATCAGTTCCGCGACGCGTTCTCGCACCGATTGATTCGGTGCCACAAACGCTGCTAAACAAATCAGGCCGTGCTCGTTAAACAATTTCGCCACATGCGCGGATCGCCTCAAGTTTTCACTTAGGTCTTCTACACTGTAGCCCAGGTCTACATTCACACCTTTACGCGTTAAATCACCGTCCAAAACAGCAACGGCTCGTCCGTCCTCAAACAGGCTTCGCTCCAGTGCGCGGGCCAAGGTCGACTTGCCTGTTCCATTAAGGCCGGTAAACAAAACGGTTGCTGCCTTTTGACCGAACCTAGATTCGCGTTCTGTTTCAGACACGTTCGAAATCTGTTGTTGTCCATCCACCGTTTGCGATTCCGTATTTTCCCAAGCGGCTGTCGGTTGCTTGGCCGAATCGCGGTCCGAGATCATCCCTGCTCCGACCGTCGTATTGCTAATCCGATCGATGATGATGAACGAACCGGTGAATCGATTGCGTCGATACGCATCAAAATAGATGGGCTGACTCAGTGTTACCGAACAACGCCCAATTTCGTTGAGTTGAAGAACTGGGGCTGGTGTTCTGTGCAATGAGTTTACATCGACTCGATACTTGAGTGAGTCGATTTGCCCGCTCACGGTTTGCGTAGTGTGTTTGAACAAATAGGTTTTGCCTGGAACCAACGCGTCGGAACTCATCCACACGATAGTTGCATCGAAAGCGTTGCTAATTTTGGGGACGTTACCTGGACGCACGATCATGTCACCACGCGAGCAGTCGACTTCGTCTTCCAACACTAGTGTTATCGATTGCGAGCAAAATGCTTCTGAAAGATCGCCATCTTGTGTGACGATCCGTTTGATCTTGCTGGTGCGTTTTGACGGCAGGACCATTATGGGATCCCCTTGCCGAATAATGCCTGAGGCCAACGTTCCGCAAAAACCACGGAAGTCCAAATTGGGTCGGTTGACCATCTGGATCGGTAACCGGAAATCTTCGAGATTGCGATCCGAACCAATGTAGACCGTTTCCAAAAAATTCATCAGCGTGGTACCGCGATACCAGGGCATATTCTCACTTGGATCGACTAGGTTTTCTCCGTGCAAGGCCACGATCGGGATGAAGTGCAGATCAGGCAAATCCAATCGCGATACAAAGTTTCGGTAGTCGCGACATATCTCATCAAAACGATCTTGACTATATCCGACCAGGTCCATTTTGTTGACCGCTACGACGACGTGCCGAATGCCTAACAGCGAGACAATGAAACTGTGTCGCTTGGTTTGCGTCAACACTCCATACCGCGCATCGATCAGAATGATGGCTAGGTCCGCTGTGGAAGCCCCGGTGGCCATGTTGCGAGTGTATTGCTCGTGACCGGGTGTGTCTGCAATGATGAATTTGCGTTTTGCGGTCGAAAAATAACGATAGGCCACGTCGATCGTTATGCCTTGTTCACGTTCTGCTTTGAGGCCATCGGTTACCAGCGCGGGATCGAATCCTCCGCCGGTGGTTCCGTGCACTTTGCTTTCGGTTTCGAGTTGAGCAAGTTGGTCTTCATAGAGCATTTTGCTATCGTAAAGCAATCTTCCTATGAGCGTGCTTTTGCCGTCGTCGACGCTACCGCACGTAATGAATCGAAGCAATTCTTTGCGTTCATGTTGTTCGAGATAAGCCAGAATATCCGTGGCTATCAATTCGCTCTGATGAGACATAGCTTAGAAGTATCCCTGCGTCTTCTTGAGTTCCATACCTGCTCCGCCGCCGTCCTTGTCAATCACTCGCCCCTGCCGTTCGGAAGTGGTTGTTAAGAGCATTTCCTGGATGATCTCCGGCAACGTCGCCGCCGCCGACTCGACGCCTCCCGTCAACGGATAGCAACCCAGCGTACGGAATCGGATCATTTTGTTTTCTATTTTCTCGCCAGGTTTCAGTTTCAAGCGATCGTCGTTGAGATGAATCCACGTCCCATTCCGCCATACCACTGGCAAGATTTTCGCAAAATACAACTCCGGTATCGGGATATTTTCCAAGTAAATGTACTGCCAAACATCGAGTTCAGTCCAATTGGACAACGGAAAGACTCGGATACTTTCGCCAGGGTTAACCCGCGAGTTGTACAGATTCCAAAGTTCGGGTCGTTGGTTTTTTGGATCCCATCTATGGAATTTGTCGCGGAACGAAAAGACTCTCTCTTTCGCTCGCGACTTCTCTTCGTCACGGCGTGCCCCGCCAAATGCAGCATCAAATCCGTACTGGTTGAGAGCCTGTTTGAGCGAGTCGGTCTTCATGACTTCGGTGTGTCTGTCGCTATTCTCGCTCGGATCGATGCCAAGTTTCAGTCCCTCTTGGTTGATGTTGACTAGCAGTTCGATACCTAGTTCGTTTTTTACGTAGTTGTCGCGGAAAGCAATCATCTCCTTGAATTTCCAGGTCGTATCGACATGGAGGAAGGGGAACGGCGGCTTGGCTGGATAAAAAGCCTTGAGGGCCAAGTGTGTCATGACTGCGGAATCCTTGCCGACGGAGTACAGCATCACCGGATTTTTGAATTCCGAAGCCACTTCGCGGATGATGTGGATACTCTCCGCTTCGAGTTGCTTGAGGTGGGTCAAGTTGTATGAATTCATTCGATCCTCAGCTCGTTTCCAGGTGCATTTTAAAATCCCTGCGTTGAAAGTTCTACGTGTCTACTGGCTTTGTCGAGCGGCAGATTGCAGAATCCCAACCCCAAGCGTTAGCGAGGGACAATTCCGCTGGTCCCTTACTTACGGTTCGGGTTGTGGTTGATGGCTTTCAGTATACCGATCGCCTTATAACGTAGTATTCATCCCAAAATGAAAAAGGGGGGGCAGCCAAACCTAGCCTTTTTGTTTCGCTCAATCAACACTTATTTGGCTCGCTTCGTGAACGATTTCGCTGCCGTGCTGAGTTGTTCTTCGGTGTGAGCGGCTGATACCTGCGTTCGAATCCTTGCTTTTCCCTGCGGTACGACCGGGTAGCAGAATGCTATCACATAGATTCCGTCTGCTAGCATGGACTTGGCTACTTCTGCCGCTTTGGCTGCTTCACCTATCATGACAGGAACGATTGGATGCGACCCTGGAATAATGTTGAGTCCATGCCGCTGCATTTCTTCCCTAAAAAATCTTGTATTGGTTTCCAATTTGTCTCGCAAATCGGTTGATTCCTCCAACATTTCTAACGATCGAATGGTTCCCGCGACTATGGGAGGGGCCACTGTATTGGAGAAAAGATAAGTTCTCGAGCGTTGTCGCAACAAATCTATCAATTCTCGGTTTCCCGACGTGTAGCCTCCGCTCGCTCCGCCCAAGGCTTTGCCTAGTGTGCCTGTCAGAATGTCGATTCGGTCCATCACCCCAGATAGTTCGTGAGTCCCTCGCCCTTGCTTGCCTACGAAACCCACTGCGTGCGAATCATCGACCATGACCAGTGCGTCGTACTTATCCGCCAACTCGCAGATACTCGCCAAATCCGCAATCGTGCCGTCCATGGAGAACACGCCATCGGTGGCTATCAATCGAAAGCGTGCCGATTGGGCTGCTTCCAATTTAGCCTTGAGATCCTCCATGTTGTTGTTGAGGTAACGATACCTTTGAGCTTTGCATAATCGTACTCCATCGATGATACTCGCGTGATTGAGCTCATCGGATAGGATCGCATCCTCCGGCCCCAAAATCGTTTCAAACAAACCTCCATTGGCGTCCCAACACGAATTGTAAAGAATCGTATCTTGCTTCTGCAAGAAGCTGCTCAGCTTTTGTTCTAGCTGTTTGTGGATGGTTTGTGTTCCACAAATAAATCGAACCGATGCCATGCCATATCCCCAACGCTGCAAAGCCTCTTCTGCTGCGCGTTGGACGCTTGGGTGCTGAGCCAAACCCAGGTAGTTGTTGGCGCACATGTTCAGCAACTCTTTTCCATCTCCCAACCGCACCGATGTCCCTTGCGAAGAGTCTATGATGCGTTCGGTTTTATAGGTGCCAGCCTCTCGCATCGTTTCGGTGCCGGATGCGAGATGTTCCAAGAAAGTCGCGTTCATTTTTTTTAGCCCTTGATGGCGTGGTCTTCCAGGTCGGATAAATCGACAAATTCCAACGTCGAGATGTGCGTTGACTCCAGTACTATCCTTGGAGCAACCCCCGCTTCAAAGGCTTCTTTCCAACGTTGGACACACAAGCACCACCGATCACCAGGCTTGAGGCCCGGGAATTGAAAGGCTGGAACTGCTTGGATCAGATCGTTGCCTCTCGACCTCGAGAAGTTCAAAAACTCTTCCGTCATCTCTGCACAGACCAAATGCAATCCTTGGTCGTCTGCCCCTGTACGGCAGCATCCATCTCGAAAGAATCCTGTCTTTGGGTTGTTCGAACAGATTTCTAGATTTTTTCCCAAAACGTTCTTGGCATCGGATGCCATGTGACTAACTCCTAACGACGCGGCGTTTCTATGGTAGGAATGCAAAGTGACCGCCTTGGATTGTACCGTGACTTTTAGCTTGCGGGATGTCGGGCCTAGCAGGATTTGCGAAGTCGCTCGAAAGAGATTGGTTCTTTCCTAACCTAATATAGAATTATATTTTTGTTGTATTTGAAGAGGATCGACGAGAGATGTTCGTAACGTTGCCAAGATGCAGTAAAACGTCGGCAAAACGCACAAAGAGGAGCTAGTACCCTCGGTGGAAAAGCGGTTGGTAAACTGTGCGAGCAGGTCAAACAAGCTGTGCATCGAGCAGCGAGGTACGAACAGGCAAAAAGGGTATGTTGGACGACAAGACCAACGAACAACGTTATTGGTAGAGAAGAATACAAGTTATCCCCAGAAAACAGGGTCCATGAAAGCCAGAAAGATTAAGGCAGTAGCGTTCGATATGGATGGTCTCATGTTAAACACGGAGGACCTTTACGGGCAAGTAGGTGAAATTCTCATGCAAAGGCGAGACAAAACGTATAGAGAAGTAGTGAGGAACGAAATGATTGGGCTGCCAGCGGAGCAAGCGTTCGGAGTACTAATCCAAGAAGAAGGGCTAAAAGAAAGTTGGCAGGAATTGCAAAAGGAAGCGGAAGAGATTTTCGAAACGATTCTGCCTACGCAATTGTCGGCAATGCAAGGACTTTCGGAGCTCATGGACTTTCTGGACCTAAGAGGCTTACCACGATGCGTAGCGACAAGCTCAACGCGAACGTTTGCGACCAAAGCGTTGTCACTGGTTGGCATGTTAGAACGAGTTGATTTTGTCATGACGGCCGAGGACGTCGAGCGGGGCAAACCTCATCCGGACATCTACTTGGCATCGGCGAGAAAGCTATCCGTACCGGTAGAAAACATGCTGGTCCTGGAGGATAGTCCGAAAGGCACGACAGCGGGAGTGACGGCAGGAGCCTATGTGGTTTCGGTACCGAATCAACACACCCGAAAAGGACCGTTCGAAGGGAGCCAGTGGATAGCCGAAACACTTAAAGATCGAAGGATCTTTGACCTTATTGGATGATTTACTCAGGCGATCGGCAGAGCAAAAACTACCACGTAGCACAGGCTGCCAGCGCTGCCAGCCTGTATTAGTCGAAAAAGCACAGGCTAGCAGCCTCATCTTTACCCACATCCTTTGATCTTGCTCCCCCCGCCCTGTACTCGGGGAGAGTTGTACTCGGGGTGAGGGGTTTACACAGTGTTTTGATTTGGTTTTTGATCGTGAATTCAATGTCTATCCTCGTTTCAGAAGCGTAAACAAACCACTGAACCTGAGGCTACCAAGTCAGGGATCTACCCCTCACCCCCCGACCCCCTCTCCATGCACTTGGGCACAGGGCTTGCCCCGCACATCGCGCCATTGGTCGCTCAGCGGTCGAATCTCCGAAGTGGTTTGATCGGGATTGCTCGCATCGCCTGCGTGGGAATGACGATCGAATGGTGGTCGCATCGCTTGCAGCTATGCTGGGTTCCCGCCTACGCGGGAATGACGGACAAGTGGGAAACGCCCACTCATAACTACCTGACGAGGCCACCCAACCCTCTCGCCTGCATCCGGAGCCCCAAGGGGGCGAACAGGGATAGCCCAGGGCAACGCCCAGGGTTCGATGTTCAAGATCCTCGCGAGCCCTGAAAGGGCGGGACCATGTTTGTGTCGGCCCTTCAGCCCTTCAGGGCTTGATGAGATGAAGAAGCGATCCCAGGGCGTTGCCCTGGGCTATCTCATTGCGCCGCGTTGCGGCTGAAATCATCGCGAAGATTCTTCCTAGCCATCGACCAATAAGTGCCTGACCAATAAGTGCCTGGCACTTACGGACCCTTACCTGGCACTTACGGACCCTTACCTGGCACTTACGGACCCTTACTGGCACTTACGGACCCTTACGGACCCAATAAATCAGCGGTCTCGCTTCGAGGCGAAGAGGCCGGAGGGTGAGCAACCGTCCTCGCGATCGATTCGTCCGGTAATTCGGATTTTAGGGTCGATTTTTCTGGACTACCTTACTGAGTCCTTGCTTTGGGGGGGCGAATTCCGTACCACTGCCGGCGTGGATTGCGTAAAATGGACGGCTCGGGCGGTCTGTGTGGCTCGCTCGACTCTTCTCTTTTCCTCGTCGTCCCGCTTGGGATTTGGCTGACTTAGTGAACCATTCCTCTAGACCACATTTGCATCGAACCACAGGTTGTTACCTGCGGATCGGGCATGCAATCGCGAGGAAGGATTGCACGATCGGACAGTTGTGTTTCAGCCTATTGTGTTTCAGCCTATTGCGTTTCGGCCTGTTTTCAACTTTGGCGTTTGCTCAGGAAATTGGTGACACACCGCGATTGCCACTACCGGGCAAGACTCCCAATGTGTTGACACCTGGGGTTCTCCCGGACGCCATCCTCATGCGGAACGAAATGGGTGATGGCATTTTCGTGCCAAAATCCCGTTATGAGGAATTCGAACAATTCCTGCGCGATGAAGTCGATGCTTCACCGACTGCCTTGCCCATCGAAACGCTCGAGCAGATTGATATCGCCGTCTTGATCGACAAGAATGTGGCCCGTTTGAAAGTCGGCGTTCAAGCTAGGCTGTCTGAGCCGAACAAGCGTTGGTTAAGCGTTCCGTTGGGATTAGGATTGGTTCAAGCAATACCTTCGACCCTTCCTGGCGAGAGCCTATCGGCCTTTCCACCCATTCGCATTTCCAATGAGTCGACAGGGTACATATGGAAGATCGAACCAGGCCAAGAGCGTTCGAGGCGACTTGCATTTGAAGCGCTTTGCAATGTAACGACAACGAGCCAAGGGCAGGCGATTCGGTTGGATTTGCCAAATGTTCCGACGACGCTTCGATTGAAATTGCCAAATGGTCAATGGGAACTCAATCTGACGGGAACGGGTTCCGAAGTGGTAGAGCCATTTCTAGAAGTGGATTCGATGTCGGTTGCGATTGTGAGAACCTCTGGAGGCCCCGTCACGCTGAATTGGTCGAGAAAAATTGTCGCGGATCAGATTCAGTCGATTGAGGTCGAAAGCAAAACGACTTACTCGCCAATACCGGACGCCGGACTCTTTCGAGCTGTTGCAAAACTCGCAATTCGCGGTCCCAAGTCGCTTGGTGGTCGCAGATTTTTGATCACGCTTCCCAAGGATAGTCTTTGGAGAGAGCCGTTTTCATCGTCCATTCCGTTTAAGGGATATCGATTAAGCAAATCAGAGCCCTCTCAAGATGGGACAGATACGACACTGAAGTTGGAGTTTGAAGAGGCCGTATCCCAGACGAACATCGAGATTTCCGTCGAATGGCAAACGAGAGCCGCCCCTGAGTCCGATTCCCTGGAGTTTGCAATTCCGAATGTGGAAGGTGTGCAGCGTCATGTTGGCGAAATGGATTTGGTCGTGCCTCGCAGTGTTAAATTTCAATGGGAGCCTCAGCAAGGCATTCAATTTGCGAAGCAGTTGAGCGATGGCGGCGATGCGTTGACGTACAACTTTCGCTTCAATCAACAAACCACACCGTTGCGCGTTCAGTGGAGCACGGGAGATCGGGTCTCCAAATTGAAGGCTGCCTACAACATCGTATATGATCAGCCTAATTTGCAACTATCGGGCATTATTGAATTCGTGGACGACATTCGTCAATTGCCGTTTTTGCAATTGGATGTCCAGGGCTGGTCCGTGGATCGAGTTCAAATACAACCTTCGGGGCGGTATCTTGATCTCGTTGCCAATCGAAGCACCACTACCATCGACACCGATGGCAACCCTCAAAATTTTTCGTCGATTGCGCTTAGTCTTAGCGAATTGCTGGAAGCATTGCCGAACCAGCCTAGTGGTTCAAGCGTTAATTCGGCAGCAACCGAGATACCGACTCAAGGAAGCGACTCGACCGCAGTCAATCCAATTGTGCCGCGAGAGGAAAGCCGTATGCTGGCACCGCGCGGTGTTTCCTTCGTGCTTTCGCAACGCGCACAGACTACGGTCGAGAATCAGGAGCAGATTCGGGTGGCCTTACCGATGCTTTCATGGATTAACCCAGAATCCCAAAAGCGATCCTCCGTTTGCGTGGGCGGCGAACTTACCATCCAATCATCCACATCGATATTAAGCCAATCGGAGGGCAATACAACTTCCATTCTATCTTGGAGTGGATCGGACCTACCGAACCCAAACAATGGAGTGTTATCGGGACGACCGCCAGCAACCAACTGGCGATCGATTTTGAAATACAGAGTCAACAGCTCGGACGCGTGGGCACATTGGAATGGAACAGCGTTGCTAAGCCATATTGTGATCCAAGCGAGAGCGGAATCCACGATCGCGGTAGGCGAAGAATGGCTTGATGTCACGCAGACATGGAAATTGAATTCGCAGGGCCGAATCCCCAAGACACTGCGATTAGCGATTCCAAAGGAATGGCGGTTGGATTCCAAGGAAAGCGTGGAATCGCTTCGAGTGAACATCGACAATATACCGGTCAATATTCAATCCATGGAGGACGCTTCCTTCAATGGCGACAACCTCTTCTCACCCGAGATCCAGTCCCGTTATTATTGGAAACAATTAATTTTGCCAGCGAGTGCGTTGGAGAACGCAAACCAAGCGCAGGAAAAAAAGCTCACGGTTCGCATGCGATCGCCCAATGGACGAAAAGAGTCGGCTGCCAAGCTTGCGTTCGATTGGGCACTGCCGTTACTGGTTGCGGACAAAGCCGAGGACTCGTTGATCATCGAGCATTTCTCGGGTGAATTGCGTCCCGAGTCGAATGTGCGATGCTTGCTGAAATCGCCAAAGTCAGACCGGTCCGATATGGATGATAAGCCCAAGGAGAATACGTCCCATCTGCAGTTCGATTGCACTCAACAAGACCCACGACTCGTGGGTGAGTTGCTGTTCATAACCCAAGAAGACGAAACAAAGATTCATATCGAGTCGGTTTGGTTGCAATCCATTTTGAACGCAGTGGAGCATCGCGAACGATTCGTGATTCGATTCCATACCAATGCAAATTCGATTTCCTTGGACCTACCTATGGATCGGTTTGCCGACACAAAAGTTCTCTTGAATGGACGCAGGGCCGTTTCGGTCTCTAATGCAGGCAAAATGAATCGACTGGATGTCGCGTTGGATGGAGTCGCGCTGCAAACGTCCGCTTCGAATGAGAGCAGTTATGTACTCGAAGTTTTTATGTGGCCCGCGACAAAATCGCAATGGATCACATCGCTCCGCGCTCAACCGCCCAATATCTTGAATTGCGATAGTCAAGCATCCCTGATCTGGCAGGTTGTCGTCCCGGCGACAGCACATTTGGTTGGTAGCTCAGCGAGTCTCTCACCTGGCTATCGCTGGAAGTGGAAAGATCTTTGGTTCAGTCGACAAAACGACTGGACGCAAGCAGAAATCGAGAAGCAAATGAGCGCGACCGCTCAGCCGAATATCAGTCCACAATCGAATCAATACATCTTTCTTTCCCTGAACCAGAATGCATCGATGGAGGTTTGGTTAGCCCCGCGCTATCTGCTCTGGATCCCCGTTGCGATTTTTCTGTTGATCGGTTCGTTTTTGGTCATGGAGTTTCGGTGGATTCGTAAGCCTTGGTTGGGTATTGGATTGTTGCTGGTGAGTCTGGCGTTTTCTCAGTGGGCGTGGGATCTTTCGGTTGCACTTGTTCAGAGCCTTGTCGCCGCAATTGGAATTTCCGTCCTCTACCTGATGATGAAATGGGTCGTTGATAGACGAACGCGTCGGCGCAGTGTTTTCGCTTCTCGCGTTAGCCCTTCACTCGTTCCTTCGACTCCTCGAACGACGCCCCCCGCCTCTTTATCAGGTTCATCGCGATTGTTACCGAACGCGGTCCCATCCAACGCCTTACCGGTTCGAGAAGTCAATATTGTGGAACCTCCATCGACTGCCATTGCCAGCAACATGGGTGAGGTCCAATGATAGTACGGCGGGTGTTGCATATCGCGTTATTGATTATCTGTTGTTGGATTAGAGTTCTTTCATCGTCGGATGCGAACTCGACTGCCTATGGGCAAACGTTGGAAACGACCAACCCTGCGAGCGATGCGAACTCGATCAACGCTGCGAGCGATGCGAACTCGATCAACGCTGCGATTCCTTATCGTCGCATCTTTGTTCCGCAGGGTGATCTGTCATCGATTGGCCTGGAGCGGTATTCGGCGATCGATGCCATTGAGCTTAATCGTCGGATGGAGCAGGTTGCAAACTCGAACCAAAGCGCCGCTGCGATCGGGTTTCCGATCGATGGATTGAGTAGCCCTGTGTTGGCCTCTCATTACCTGGCTAGACTCGTCGGTAGCGATTTAGTCTCGAAACGTTCTCGCCTTGTGCTACCACGCTCGCTTCGGACAGGCGATCGAGTCACTCTACAACCTTGGTCGCTCGCCCTTGGTTCGAGAGTGTTTCCGAACGAAGCGGTGCTTCGGCCAACCGAACAATCGACGGAGTGGACGTTTGATGAGCAGGGCTTTCCCCGAGTGCCCATCTCCCAAACGGAATACGGGAATTCCACAACGAGCGAATCGTACCGCGACGGAGAAATCGTTCAGTGGTTTGGATGGACGGTCCAATCTAGCGCAACCAGCTTGCCTAACAAGCTCCAGTTTGCGTTTGATGTCCCCAAAAGCGCAGACAGTTGGTTGGTGCTTGCTCTACCGCCACGCGCTGTGGTACTCGATTCCGCAACCGTCGCCCGACGCATTGATGATTGGTCCGAAATGAACATTCGCTTGGGAGCCTGGGCTGAGGCGGCAAAGGACTCGCTTACCAATCAAAATTCGGCGTCGTTGTCCGACTCACTTTGGCTCATTGAGCTTAGCGGCAGTCGGCGGGCTTCTTTCTCGGTATCGCTTGGTGTCGGGGAACGCGGACTGGATTTAGTTAACGAAAACGAGGCCTTTCGTTATTCTCAACTCATTAAGACGCAGAGACTCGAACACTTCATCGACGGCCAAGAGATCCGAACAACCTGTGATGCAGAGTTGCTTGTCGGTTGGGATGAATTATCTCCAATGCGATTGAGTATCGCACCGGGTGCAAGGCTGCGACGACTAACCGTGAATCAGCAAGAGGTGGATTGGCAACTAGTGAATGGTTGGATCCAGTGGAATCCCAGGTCGAATTTGGACAAAGCTCCGCTCATCAACGTCCCGGTTGCCACAGAGCAGACTGGGCCAATGAGCGCAAGCCACTCCCAATCCATGCGAGTTACAGCGGAGTTCGTTACACCGCTCCGGCCGAATTCGCAAAACGAAATTGTGACTCCGCGAATCGCGTTCGATCGTGGGTATGTCATGTCCGGTAGTACGGTCGCACATGCGATTGCACCGTGGCGGCTGACTGCGGCTGACTGCGAATCGTGTCGAGTTGTCGAGTCGGCCACAAGTCCCAAGGGAGGCAATGGTAATCCGCTTGAGTATTCATGGCACGACACGCCGCCAGTCTTTTCGGTTGGTTTGGAACGCGAACGACAAACGCAACATTGTGAGGTGTTGACTCGTCTCTCGAACAACGAACGGAGCATACTGGCAGTTGTGCGAGCCAGGCTATTTTTTCTAGAACAAGACGCGAACCACACCGCTTTTTCGATCGCACCAGGCTGGAGCGTTCGTTCCATCACATCGCTTGACCGCAATGATCCAGCGACTGTTTCGCCAAGTCCGAACGAGCCTGATTCGCCCATCATTATTCGCTTGACCTGGGACAGGATACAGAGGAGCCGAGTGGCTGAGATAGAGTTGCAGCTCTATCGCGAAGCGGACCCGTCGTCTTCGAAGGAACCCGTTAGGCGGTTGACCTCGAATCCCATACTGCAAATTCAAGACTGGGACGTAAGCCAAACTCTTGCGATTGAGGACTCCAGCAAGTTTAAGTTGAGTCTGCGTGAGAATTTAATTGACCTCATGGTCAATGAAGACTCGATTCCTGAGTGGCAGCGAGCCCTGCTGCCGCGACTGAGTACTTCGTTTCTATTTCGTACGGAACCAGCTCACTCGGTTCGAACGAATACCGTTAATCCGGACCGTATTTCCAATCCGGAATTGCTTTGGATTGGTAAGCCAAATCAACACGTCGCCAAGATTGAAACCACGGTCAGCCGAAGTTCGCTTCAAACCCTATCCATCCAGCATGAGATTCAGATCGATTTTGGTTCGAATCGAAACGATGAGATTGAAATCGTGTTGCCCACAGAGCGTGTTCGTTGGACCCAATTCAAGGGTGGCAATTGGGTTTCCCTAGATCCAAAAAGCGAGACTATCGATCCTACCAAGCCCGAGAAACCTGTTTGGCGATTTGATTTATCGGGTGCAGAAAAGCGATGTAAGTTGCGAGGATCGTTTCTTTGCGAATTGAGCAATGAAGACGAGATCGCGATTCCGTTCCCGGGAGTCGTCGATGCGGAAATTCAGTCGGAAATAGCCAAATGCACGGAAAAAAGTATCTTGATGCGATGCAAGGAAGAGCATGGCAGTTGGGCTTTCGACGAGAGCGGTTACAAGGTTCTCAAAGTAGACACGAATTCCAGTGCGCCAAAACTGATCGTCCAATCGAGGAAGCCATTGGTCATGCGGCCATGGATAGGTTGGGAAAGCGAGCTTGACCTCTTGGTCGATACGCATGGCACGCAGAAAGCATCGCTTTTTCTGCGTTCTCGCAACGCGATACCCAAGGTTCCTATTGTCATCGAACTTGCGGACAATTGGCATCCTATCGATGTGCGAATTCGCAATGGAAAGGAATACCAAACGCTCCCGTTTCAACTGGATGGCCGCCGACTCATTATTAGCAATATGCCCTCGGAAGGAATTGCCGAATTGCGTTTGGATTTGGCTGGTCCAACGCTTGCCAGAAGTTGGAATCGACGTTTTTTCGAGTCGAGTGCAGCGTTTCAATGGCCCATTTTTTCCTCGGACGATACGTTTCTCGGTGTTCGGCGGAGGCTTTGGCTACCCAAGGAACTATCTCTGTCGAACGAGCGCTATCGGACGGACGGCAATGAGCCTTCGTCGCGATGGCCCGTCTGGCAACAGTGCCAATCCCTTTTCCATACGGCGTTCGCAACCGATTCAAGAGACCGAGGAGACCCGATAGCACATAATCAAGGTGACCATGCGATCGATGCTCTCATACCGTCTTGGTCGGATGGGAATTGGCGAGTCGAGTTGGACCAATTCGATGAGTATCCTTTGGAACTAGCCAGCCCCAAGGGATCGAACCAACGAGACACGATTAGGATCCATGACGTCGCTTCTGGACAACTCCAGTCCGTTATTTTTTTCGCTCTCTTGGCTGTCATTACACCAAGGCTGATTTTGACCCAACGCGGGTTCGCAACCGTACTGTGTGCGGTCTTCATTTTTGCTGCTCATACGGATGTGTTTCATTTGGCTCGTTTTGCCTTTCCTGGCTTGATTGGCATGTGCGTTGGGTATTGTGTTTTCGCGATCCATCGCCTCACAAGCAAGCGAGTCGAAAACGATTCGAGTCTTTCGCACCGGAACTCGACGCGATGGGCTCCGTGGAACGATCGAGAGGAACATAGCGACTCGATTTCCGCTCAATCCAAAGTTCAGGGAAATGGCACAAAAAGGGTCGGCTCAATCAAGGCCACGGCAATCAGCCTTGCAGGATTTTTTTTGTTTTTGGTCTTGGGGTTATTGGTTTGCGATGCGATGCAAGTTTCGCAACGAATACAAGGTCAGGAACCGATAGCCGGCGATAACAAAAACATCTTTCCTATTGTCATTCCGATTGACGAGTCGGGCGAGTTGGCTGGTACAAACGTCTATATACCCGACGAGTTGCAAAACATTTTATCGGGAAAACCGACCCGCATCGCCGAACCTGAACTTGGAACGCGACCCATTTCCGCAAAACACATTCTGAAAATTGGATCGCGAGGGCGCGCCGACCAAGTCATCATGTCCTATACGTTTTTGGTCGGTGAGGATTTGAGTCCTGTGCGGTTTCCCTTTAATCCGGATCAACTTCAGGCCTTGCGGTTTAGTGTCGACAACAGCGAAGTCAATCCTGGCAGCAAACTGCGGCGGACGGGCGCGCAATGGGAATGGACTCCCGACAAGCAGGGCAAACGCACGGTACAAGTATTCGCGCAACCCGTTTTGCGGACCGTGACGTCCGATATCGCTAAAGATTCATCGATATCTCCGGCGCAATCTCCGGCGCAATCTCCGGTGCAACAACTTGAAATTGGATTGATTCCGGTCGGCAATGCTTCGCTCGAGATCGAGATCGACTCACAATTTTCGATCGATGTTCTCTCGCGTGGTCAGGTCATCAATCCGGAAGCGGGCCGCTTTGTCGCTATGCTCGGCGCGGTCGATCGACTTCAGTGCAAAGTCTCGCCACTGACCCCGCCGGATAGGAATTTCGCAGGAGAAAGCAATGAAACACCCGTAATGAACACAGAGTTGTTTCTTCAAAACGATATCTTGCAAGCGAAAACCATCCTTGAATTTCCTAAGGGGGTGTCTGTCACCAGGGAAGTGGAGATCGAAGCAGATGTTCAGTGGTTGCCTATTGGGACTCACTGGGGTGACGCGCATTGGGTAGATGTCCGACCTGGAAGCACGTTGTCACGCAGACGCTATGTTTTGGAATGGTCCAAGGGAGCGAGCTACGTCAATCCCGCGAGCCAGCTCCAACGCGATCGGCAAATTGCCGTTGTCTGGGTTCCACAAACAACCAACCAGAGTCTCAATGTTCTGTTTGCAGAGTGTCGCGATCGCCGTACGCGTCTCGGCACTCTTCGGTATTCGCGAGCAGCAGGATCGAACTGGAGCATCGAAGGGATCAATACATGGACCCCTGCTATCGGTTCGAAGGAGCAACTGGACTGGCCAGAGCTAAAGACTAACCCCCTCGCATTACCGCTTCGGATCCCACTCAATGGCGGCTTTGGAATACTCAAGCCAAAACCGATTGCGGAGCGACAGCAAGCAAGGGTCCAATCGAAGTGGAATATCGATCGATTCGGCGAAAACCTTACAACTCGAATCGAATTGTTCGGGGGCAGTTCTAATTCCGAAACGTTGCACTTGGACTTGCCGTCGAATTTTGTCGTGACCGATGTTACCAATCGAAGCGGGCCATTTCGATTCTTGCAACGCACCCTCAATGGCAAACTCCGACTGCAGATACTGACGGATCGCAAGTCGTTGGAGATCAGCGATATTTTGATTAAAGCCAAACGACTCGACCCGGCCAGTTCCAATGGAAGCTATTCGCGAAGCGGACGGTCCGAGGTTTCGAACGATTGGCTGGAAGTGCCATGGTTAAATCTCCCGGCGAGCATCAACTACGATCAATCTCTAGATATTTTTGCCTCCGAGCATGTTGGGTTACGTTTGGATCCAACCGGTTCAGAAATCTTGTTGGGAAAAGGCGCCAACCAATCGATCAAGTTCATGACCATCAACGCAAACGAACTGCGTTCCAACCTAACGTCTACTTCTCATTGCCAGTTGGTGCGTCGTTCCAAGCCGTTAAAAGGCAACTTCGTTCTGTTTGCCAACAAGGATAACGGTTTGAAGGCAACGGAATTCGAACTAAAGGGGAGCTTACTACACTCCATTGAATCGAAGCCCTCCGTCCTCTTGGAAGTTCCGTCATCTTTCAAAGATCGATGGGATAGCGAGCTTCGTGTTGTTTCGATGCCTTGTCCAGTTGCCAATCGAGCATGGCTCCAAGTCTATCTTCCGGAGACCCTGTCCGAAGTAGAATTAAGGTCGGCACTTTCCATTCGGTTCGTTCCCACGGAAGTTGATTCGGCGGACGAGTTCGAGCTCGTGTCGCAAGTGCGTGCCGTGGACGACGACACGATTGCAACTTACTATACGGCGAAGCGAACGGACAATGTGCCACTTGAATGGCGGCCGGTGCCTTCAACAACCCCCGAGCCCGAGCCGTTGCGTGAACAGTTTGGCATCGATTCCGAGTTTGAAATCTTCGAAAAAGATGGCTTTGGAAGGAAAATAAATCGGAACATGGCCGATGGGATCACGCCACCAGCGCGTCCAGCAATCGCTCAGTCCGTATATCAAGTCCTTGCACCTACTCAGCACCTGAACACGGAAACGACCACGGTGTTACTCGAATCCCGATATTGGATCGATAGAGAGGCCAACACCCGGTCTTCGGTCGCAGAATGGGAGTGGCAGCTTGACGAAACCGTCGATGTCTTATCCGTTTGCGTCGACGGGCGCGCCGTGGGCTATTCCGTATCCGATTCGCGAGTGAAATGCTCGATCGTTCATATGGGTGTTTGCTCTGAAATCGTGATCACGACGTTGCATCAAGCCGCAGATGGCTTACGCGGCGATAGAAATTTGCACGCTCCGCACATATTGAGCCACCCAATCGAGGCGGAGATTTTCGTTTGCAACGATCCGGATATTGGATTGCGTGTGGGTGGTATCGCTCTCACCGCAGTGGATTGGAATATTGGAATCGAAATCCTTTCGGAAGCTTGGTTGGCAATGTTTCTTCGGTCGTTGGAATCCGACGTCGGAGTCAAAGTCGCAGCGCCCGATTCCGATTTGGATCATTGGCAACAGCATTGGAACCAGCGTGCTTTTGAGTACCTGCAGCAGTGGGCGGATACGCCTGGCTCTCAAAATCCAATTTCTTATGGCAAGGCGGTCGAGGAATGGCATCATATTCGATCGATTGCCAAGTCTAAGTTGACCGCTTGGGAATCCAGCCCTTTGGTCTTCACCGACACAATACATTCGATACCATCCGTGACATCGTCACAGCAAATGGGGTTCGTCAATCCATTGGTATCTGGGATCGGATGTTTGCTTGTGCTCGGAGGTTTGGTGCTTGTTCCGAGTTGGTTCGGAACGATTCTTTTCGATCGTCCGTGGTGGTGTCTGTTGGGGTTAGGCCTTTTTATATGGCTGTTCAGCGGCAGCGTCCTACCTGCCCTGATTCTAGGAATCACGGGACTGGTGGTTTCGGCAGACAGCTATCTTATCTTTAGCGAGCGACTTCGACGAAACGGGCTTCGCGGACAACGGTCACCTTGATTTCGCCTGGATAGGTCAGTTGCTCTTCAAAGGACTTTGCGATGTCGCGACAGATCTTGGCAGCTACGGCGTCGTCGGTGTTCTTGGAGCTAACGATAACACGCAGCTCGCGACCTGCTTGGATCGCGAACGCCTGTTCAACCCCATTAAAACCCCGCGCGATGGTTTCGAGTTCTTCCATTCGTTTGATATAACGTTCCAGCGATTCGCGACGCGCACCGGGACGCGAAGCGCTGCAAGCGTCTGCGGTCGCCACAAGCAGCGTGTACGGAAATTCAGTGGTCAGTTGGTCATGGTGCCCCAACGCTGCGTGGACAACTTGCTCATTCTCGCCGTTGCGTTTTAGCAAGTCAGCACCGATCTTGGGATGGCCCCCTTCGAGCTCATGGTCGGCCGCCTTTCCAATGTCATGCAGCAAACCGCAACGGCGGGCCGTTTGAGGATTCAGTCCAATCATTTCCGCCATCATGCCCGAGAGGAATGCGACTTCGACGCTATGCCTCAATACGTTTTGCGAGTAACTTGTTCGGAAATGCAGACGCCCTAGCATATCAATGGTCCTTTCGTGTAGACCTTGAATGTTGACTTCCTGAGCCGCTTCTTCACCCTTGCGACGGATAAAACCCTCCATCAGTTTTTCGGTCGCAGCTACAATTTCCTCAATGCGCGTCGGATGGATTCGACCGTCTACCACCAATTTTTCTAGCGATTGCCTCGCGATTTCGCGGCGAACGGGATCGAAGCCGCTCACGATGACGACCCCCGGAGTATCATCGATAATCAGATCGCATCCTGAAACCTTTTCGAATGAGCGAATATTGCGGCCCTCGCGACCGATGATGCGCCCCTTCATGTCGTCGTTTGGAATATCGACGGTGCTGGTGCTGCTCTCGGATGTTTGAGCGGATGCGTAGCGTTGCATGGCCACCAACAAAATGTCTTGCGTCTTTTGTTGAGTGATCTCAGCCACGCGCTTTTCATGGCGGAGGATGACCGTGCCAAGTTCGCCTTGGAGTTCCTTTTCTAATACGCCTAGCAATTGCTTCTTGGCTTCCTCAACGGTCATGCCCGTGATTCGCTGCAAGTCGGCTTGTTGCTGCTGAAGCAAGCGCGTGTACTGTTCGTTCTTTCGGTTCACATCTTCGATTCGGTCAGCCAACTTGCGTTGTGTCGTTTCGACGAATTTCTCCTGCTTGCGAACGTCTTCCGCTGTTTGCTTGAGCGACTCTTCTTTGCGTTCAATGCCTTGCTCTCGCTTTCGAATCTCGTCTTTGTTCTTTTGGTTTTCGCTATCGAATTTTGACTGGAGTTGCAGCAACTTCTCTTTCTTTTCGAGTTCGGCAGCCTTGATGAGGTTTTCACCATCGAGCTTGGACTGTTCCAGCAATCGTTTGGACTGTGTCTTGGCATCGCGTCCTTGAAGCGCATTGATACCAAACATGATCGCGGCACCTACAGCCAGTGCCAAGCCTCCGATCAGCATGCTAGACATGGAATTCGGGGGATCGATCTGAGCAAGGATCGAAAGGTTGATCGGGGCAGAAAAAGAGAAGAGAAACGCAGTTGAAATCACGATAGGTCTTTCTGTTAATGAACAGACGACAATGACTTCCGAATTGCGAAACGCCCTAAATGATGGATCGGATTCGATCAACTAATCAATCAACTTCGTAATGCGATCACAGCGAGCTGAGTTTCCAATGGATTCGCCCAAGCGCCTCGGTCGAAAGACCTAAGATGCGAGCGGCCTCATTGGGCCCGTCTGCGATCAACCCTAGCGCCATTCGGCAAGTGGTTGGCCACTTGTCTGACTTGAACATCGAACACGCAGCACAAACTGGCGTGTTTTGTCCAGCAAACAGCGTGATTCGCGAGCGTGGATTGATCTTGCTTGCGACATTCAATCCCATGGCGTACCTGTCGGCAAAACAAAGGATCAAACCGCTAACAGCGAGTACAAACGGGATGACAAGCGGTAGTGGGATCATACGACAGTAATCAATTAAGTTGGTCGATCTATCCAGGTGCGATTCGCATTCGAGCACCAAGGATCGCTTTTGCGAGGTCCATGGAGGCTTCATTGCGTCGATTCTTGAATTTCTCGAAGGTTTAATTACTTTGGGACGGTTTGGCCAACGACAATCGTCGGAAACCAGTCTCAAGCGCATAATGGTAACACAGAGTGGGGTAAGCTTCCAGCGCTTCCAGATTGCCATCCGTGATTCATAGCAGGCTGGCAGCGCTGGCAGCTTGCGCCACAAGCGATTCGCTTCCCACAAACCAAGGATCCACTAGAATAAAGTGTGTTACGATGACGTCGGGCGCGAAACGCGAACAATACCCTATTTGCAACCAACCATTTAATGCATGACAAAGCGAAATTAGCGGACGGGGCTGAACAAGCATTTTCTACGCTTGGACTGGAGCTGGACGAATATAGGGCATCGGCGGCACGTCAGCCGAAATCCTTGCCCCGACAACGCCCTAGATGGCTGGTCCCCACCATCTTGCTGGTACTAACTTTGATCTCGATGACCTGGGCGGGAATTGCGGCCTGGGCGCCTGGCCATCTGATGTCCGAGGCGTTTGAGAACAATTCGCTATTCGAAGTTCGGCGACATGTGCTAGCAAACTGGTTTCCAGGGATTCTCTTTGCGGTTTCGTTGACGATTATCTTGGGCGCCCACGAGCTTGGGCACTACTTTGCGACCCGCATCTACCGAATTCAATCAAGCCTACCGATTTTCATCCCATTTCCGATCAGCCCTACAGGCACTTGCGGGGCGGTCATCTTGATGGATGGCATGAGAGCCGATCGTCGGCAGATTTTTGATATTGGGTTGGCAGGGCCACTGGCAGGCCTGGTATTCGCGATTCCAATCGCAGTGTTTGGCTTGATGTACGGACAACCTCCTGAAACACGAGGAAATTCTATCCAGTTTGGCCAACCTCTGGCTATTCAATGGCTCGCTCGAATGGTGCCAGATCAACGGATCAACGACAAAAATATCGATATCGCGGGCGGTGGCTTGATGAAGAGCAACAGCATCAGCAACGAATCGATGAACCCAATGTTGATGGCGGCCTGGGTCGGTTTTTTAGTCACCGGCTTAAACATGGTTCCAATCAGCCAGTTGGACGGCGGGCACGTCATCTTTGGACTGCTGGGAAGACGATCGAACAAGATTTGTTGGCTGGTCTATCTGGCTTGCATTGGATACGTGGTTTATACGAGCTACACGTACGGACAGCCGGAATTCATCGTTATGTTATTGCTGATCCCACTGATGGGCATAGCACATCCGCCAAGTCGCAATGATGAGGTATCGCTCGGACTAGCTCGGCAGATTATCGGAGCGCTGTCGCTTTGCATTCCGTTTCTTTGCATTCCATTGCGTCCGCTCATTATTATGTAAGGCGAGTGGCAGACTGAAAACTACTCATCATAACCCGATACATGAGTTAGGGATTGCAGTCGGCTCCTCGCTTACGGGCTCGGTTTGGGATACTCCAATCTGCCGCTCGCCTAAGGCAATTGGCCAATGACGCGATTTTCAGCCGCTGGGATAAACCCAGCGGCATTCGTTTCGTGAATGAATGCGTTGTTACTTCTTTGGTGGTGCGACTGCGTTACCGCCCTTTTTAGGAGCGGCAGGACCGCCACCGCCACCTGGCGAGGAACGCGTCGATGGCGGAATGTCAGGAATGTCTTCCGCCTTTGGCACGTAGGTCTTTTCACCGCAACCGACCATCAGTACTACAGCAACGAGAAGTGAAGAACCGAGAACAAATCGAACCATGAGTGTTTGTCCGTCAAAGAGTACAGAGATAAAAAAACCAGCCCCTAAAAACGAGGAGCTGGCGAGGTCAAACTTTAATACTGACACATCAGTCATTGACAGCGACAACTTCACCATTGGCTCGAGTCGCCATCGCTTCGATTACGTTGATCGGACGTGTTGGAGATGGCACAACGACCTGTGCCGCGGAAGCTGAGTAGGATATGAATCTTACGCTGCCGTCTGCCAAAGCAAAGTTACCTCCACCCGGATGCAAGCTCCAGAAGTGAAAGCGGTGAATGTCGTTAGGATCGATGATCGAACCAGGTCGAAAGAAATCTGGTTGTGCCGTCGGGGTGCCACTCTTCTCATGCACACCTAGCACAACGTCGGTCGCACCAAAATAGGGTTCGTCACCTGAACCGGCCCACATCCACCCATAATCCAAATTATTAGATGGCGGACGTTCGCCGATCATCAACGTGTTGCTAGTACCATCCGTGATCCCAGCCATCTTAACGCCCGAGTTCACGAAAAGAATTCCGTTTTGCCCGCCGAGAGTTGGGTCTGTTGTGACAGGGCTTTCTTTAAACTGGTTTGTTCCGGATATACCCAGGTACGAAGTCAATGCCATGGAATCTGTGCCGTCGGTCCATTTCACGCCGCCGCGGGCATCCGATGGGCATATGAACGTTGGGCACATGGTGCCGAACTTGTTCTTGACTGGGTCGCCCCACCATGGCCAAGCAGCGTCAAGGGGCCTCATGTCGAAGGAATCTTTCAAATTTCCGAATTCGATGAAGGGAGTTAATCGAACCATCCAGCTCCAGAACGGACCTTCGAGTGGATAACTAGCAGTAGCGGACGCTGTGGTAGACGGAGCCACTCCGCCAGGAGGGATGTTTCGCTGATAGCTAGTCCACCAAGTGGTACCTATTTGCAGTGCGGAGGGAAACCGCTTGAACGTGTCGTGATGATTGTGCATCGCTAACGCTTGCTGCTTCAAATTGTTGACGCACTGCATCCGTCTCGCAGCCTCACGAGCAGCCTGAACAGCGGGCAACAACAGCCCGACTAGAATGCCGATAATCGCAATGACTACCAGCAGTTCGACGAGCGTAAAGCCCCTCGCGCGAACTCGAAAAACTCTCGACATAAGTGCACCTCAAGATCCGAATAGAAACAAAAAACAAAAATACGCTTCCAGACGCTACCGCATGTGTGTGTGACTGCGGATTTTCGAACTCAACTTTTGTCGCGAATGATCGCAACCTGAATTCCATCTCGGGAGAAGACTTCAGACTTGCGTCCGAGGGCGAGGACATCTGGAATTGAACTTAACCCTGGTACGAAAGTCAATGGACAAAATGCGCTACCCCGGGGATTGCGGGCTGATTGTCAAGCTCAGTTGGATGTTTTTCTCGATAATTGTTTCGCGAAATACCTTAACACGGATTTTTCGCGCGGATTTAGGGCTTTGGGCGACGGCGTCTTTCCCCGGAAGTTTTTTAAAATTTTTCCAAATATTTTGCGAACCGGCGTTGGACGGCTATTTGGACACAGCCGACAAAATTCAAAGTAGTAGGTAGGCACATTCCATGTGCCGCTTACCTAGAATCCTGTCAAAAGCGTGACTGCGAACGGCACGGCGGAGCGTGCCTGCACCTTTTGTCGGCTGTGTGTATTGAGCTTCCTAAGGTGCGTTTAAGAACGCACTCAATTTCTTCAGATTGTCGGTTCCGATCAAGTCAACTTGAGCGGACTGCAATTCCTTCCAAATCGAATCCGACTCGGGCGTGGCCCAAAATCGCACTCGGCGGCCTTTCGAGTGAGCTTTGGCGACGATTTCTCGCAATTTCGTTCGATCTGTTTCGCTCATTTCGCCGTCTCCCCGATATCGAAATTGAAGACTCCAGTTATCGCTGATCAGCGGCAAAAGCGATGCAGGCTCGTCGCTGTCGAGGTCACTCAGTCGACCGTCGACACCTGCATAACGGGGATTCGACGCTTCAATAAAGGACTTAGGTCGGTCGCCGCTGATGATGACCGTGACTGCTTTCTCGGTGTCCTTTCCGTCCAGCGTTTGCGAAATGAACCCACTGTACTTTGCAAGTAGTTTCTCCAACGCCGCATAGGCGGATGCACCGTCCCGCTTGATATCCACCAACAAGGTAAACACTGGGCCGCCAGGAAAAACACGTCCTTTGTTTGCCTGGATACGCTCTTGAAGCGGAATTAAGTAGAGTCGTTCCAACGTGCGTTTCTTCGAAACGTTCCAGAAGTCGTGAGCGACGAGCAGCTCTCCGTCGACCAAATAAACATCTGCTTCCACGCTGTTGAAGCCTTCGTCGAGTGCGTCGTACAAGGGCCGCGCGTGCTCGTAATCGTTGTGAGCGTGGGCATGGCTAAGAGGTTTTACGGATGTCGTTTGTTCCTGGCCATTGGCTTGTTGGAGTAGGGATATCCCCAAGCAACTAGCCATTGTCAACATGCCCAACCTTGTGATTGCAATCATTTTCGTATCACCCTTATGAGTTGTCGAAATTCGGCAGTCTAGGCCAAAGGCCGTATTCGTTTTGGCCAAAGGCCGTATTTAGAGTAGCCTAGGGCAACGCCCTAGTAAAAGGCCCATGTTAGGTTAATTTTGGCCAAAGGCCATATTCAAATCGGCGTCGGTCCGGGGCGATCGATTATGGCCATAGGCCAAAAGGGTTCGTTGGGCTCCCAGTTCTTCCCCACCAAACACCATTGCAATGTCAAATGGATTGAAAATCAACGGGAGAGTGAGCCATGGTTCAGCAGGAGCCTCACCCTCACCAAATAGAAAAATCTTCCGACACCATCCATTTCAACTTGATTCTGGCGGATCATCTGTTATGCTTTCATCCGGATAAACGGATGATGCTTAGACCCAAACAAATGACCAATGCCGCCCCTATGATTCTCTGGATGCAGAGCCTGTCGGACCCAACCCGAGCTAGGCTTCTGCGTTTGCTTGAGCGAACCGAGTTAACCGTCGTCGAAATGTGCACCACCCTCCAACTTCCACAAAGCACGGTTAGCCGTCATCTGAAAGTCCTCTCGGACGACGGATGGGCTGCCTCACGACGCGACGGTACGAGTAATTTGTACCGAATGCACAGCAGCGATATGGAATTGCCACAGAAGAAACTATGGAGCGTAGTAAAGGGGCACAGCGTTGCGTCGAGCACGGCCGACCAAGACGATGCCAGACTGGAACAGGTCATCGACGCACGGCGTTCTCGGTCGCAAGCGTTTTTTTCGTCCGCTTCCGAGAAATGGGACCGTCTCCGAGCCGAACTCTTCGGACATCGCGTCGACGCTTGGGCCTTTGCAGCCGCGTTTTCTTGCGACTCGGTGGTCGGGGACTTAGGCTGCGGTACCGGATCCGTAGCCCAAACCTTGGCTCCTTGGGTTTCTCATGTTATCGCTGTGGATTCGTCCGCTGCCATGATGCAATCTGCTCGCAAGCGGCTCAAGGATCACTCGAACATAGAGCTACGCCGGGGTGAATTAACTCAACTTCCGATTGAAGATGCAACCCTGAGTCACGCGATTTTGATTCTCGTGTTACCGTATCTTGCGTCGCCTCAATTGGCTTTCGAGGAAGCCCGGCGAGTGACCAAGCCTGGTGGAAAATTAATTGTGGTGGATATGATTCCACACGATCGAGCGGAGTATCGCGAAGAACTTGGACACTCATGGCAGGGATTCCCTGCCGAACAGATTCAAACATGGATGAACCAATCAGGTTGGCTTCAGAGCAAGTTCGCTTTGATGCCGCATGAGCCTGATGCCAAAGGAACTGGCTTGTTTGTGACGACTGCTACCCGATAACCTTTTTTTGTCCCCTTAGGAGAGATGTTTTAATGAGTACTGTTGCTGATAAGAAGAATACCAAGCCAGGAGTCGCGGATGCATCGCGAGTTCCATTTAAGGTTCGTGCGTTTGACCTTCTGGTTGCTGGCAAGAGAGCCGAAGCCGAAGAGCTTGCATCGCTCGGCCGCAAGGAAATCCAACTTGCCGAAGACGAGATGCCTGGCCTGATGGCCTTGAGAGCCCGACATGGCAAGGCCAAGCCCTTGGCAGGTGCCAAGATCATGGGTTCGTTGCACATGACAGTTCAAACTGCAGTTCTCATCGAAACCCTGTCCGACTTGGGTGCGGATGTACGTTGGGTTAGCTGCAATATTTTCTCGACGCAAGATTCCGCTGCGGCAGCGGTTGTGGTTGGTCGGGGCGGTTCGTTGGACAATCCCGTTGGAATTCCTGTATTTGCTTGGAAAGGTGAAACGCTGCCTGAATACTGGTGGTGCACCAAGGAAGCATTGGTATGGCCAGATGGAAGCGGTCCAGATTTGATCGTCGACGATGGTGGCGATGCAACCATGTTGATTCACAAAGGCACTGAATTCGAAGCGACCGGCGTTGTTCCCGATTTCGACGCAGATAACGAACCAGAAGAATGGGGCGTCATTCTCGATTTGCTTCGCAAGGAAGTTGTAGTTAATCCAGGTCAGTACACGGCCATGGGCAAAGTTTGTGTGGGTGTTTCCGAAGAAACTACTACGGGTGTCAAGCGATTGTATGACATGGCCAACGCCAAGACATTGCTCTTCCCTGCCATCAACGTAAACGATTCGGTTACCAAGAGCAAGTTCGACAATCTCTACGGTTGCCGTCATTCGCTCATCGACGGATTGAACCGCGCCGCGGATGTGATGTTGGCAGGTAAAGTCGCTGTGGTTTGTGGGTTTGGGGACGTCGGCAAGGGTAG
>CAMBSL010000059.1 GCA_945870455.1 Pirellula staleyi DSM 6068
GTTCGCAAAGCCTAACGATCGCATCAACGACTCAATGGACATACGATCGGTACGAGTGCCTGTTCACACTGGGGACGCAATGTTAAAAGACCGTTGCGGTGACAATACGCTACTTAAGATTGATGTAGAGGGCTTTGAATACCGAGTCTTGAGAGGCCTAGAATCCACAATCGGAAAAATAAGGCCCGCGATCTACCTCGAAGTTGAACCCGAATGGCTTAGCAGAGCAGATTCAAGTGTTGATCAGCTCATTTCCTGGATTTCCACGCGCGGCTACAAGTGCTTTGTCCCTACCATTCGTGGAAGCTCCGTTTTTCGTCGTATCGTTCTCCATTCGGTCGAAAATGACAGAGACATTATGGGTGTACGTGAAAAATTTGGAAATCAGTTTCGAAACGTATTAGCAATTCACCCTGAAAGCATTTTTAGTCAGCGAATGCGTCAGTTTTGATGGGTATTTCTTCCCGGCGTCTGTTGATTACTGGTTGAGCTAGACCGCTTACATTGTTGGAAATAAAAAAAGAATGAGTCGAAAGCAGTTTCTATGGGTGAGCCCGGAGCCACCGTGGTCGCAGTGGAGCAATTCTGGGTTCATCCGATCGATCTGCCTCGAACTGAAGAATCGTGGGCTTCTTTACGGTGCGTTTTCGCCCAAGGAATCTTCGCTGCTTACGCTCCGGGGACCTGGGGTTGCGTATGATCTACGTCGACGAATCGCAAACCGGATCTTTCCCACGCACATTTCCTCAGAGAGAATGAACGTCGATGAGTCGTCGGGGTTACTAGGTAAAGTGCTTCGAAATCTTTCGAGTGAGTCCTTTGCAATTTATCAGTACATGTATCCGAAAATTGACCGCTCCCTGAAGCACACCAGACTCCTTTTCCAGGACATCACGGTCCGAGAAGCAGTGGAAACAGCGAGTTATGAATACAAATCACTTTCAAGGAATGAGATTGCCGCAAAGATTGACGAGCAAAAAAAAGGATTGGAAGATGCGGATGGAGTTATTACTTTCTCAAATTACGCAGCAGATTCCATAGTGGAGGAGTACGGATTTCCAAGGGAGAAAATTGTGGCGATAGGTGCTCGACCAGTGCGATCCCCTCGTCACGTGAAGTTCGATCTTGATCGTTATGCTCAGGGAAGGTTGCTGTTCATTGGGCGGCAGTGGGAGCGCAAGGGTGGGCCGATGTTGCTCGAAGCATTTAAAATCGTGCGTGACCAAGTACCCCATGCCACGTTAACGATTGCCGGTGCCCAAATCGACCCTCCAAACCAAGATGGCGTTCACTATCTCGGTAGTGTCAGTAATCAGCAGATTGCTCAGCTTTTCGCAAAATCGAGTATCTTCTCGATGCCAGCGCGTTGTGAAACATGGGGACTCGTTTACACCGAAGCGGCTGCTTCGGGATTACCGATCCTTGGCTTCAGCGCATGGGCAATGCCCGACATCGTCAAAACGGGCGTTAGCGGTATACTCCTCGGTGAGCAATCGGCCGAGGCCTTGGCTCACGCCTTAATTGGTCTATTGAGAGAGCCTGAGCGAATGGCATCCATGGGGCGAGCCGCTCAATCGTACATGCAAAGTACACTTGATTGGCCCCATGTGGTCGATCGGCTTGTGGCAAAGTTTATGCCCGATGCACTCGACGGTCGATCCGCAGTTTGGATGAATGAAATCAGCCCCCGATCCAGAAAGTCATAGTTGCTTCAAGTCGGGCGACACTCGTCCGCGAGTCAAAGAGTTGGTTGACGATTTGTCGAGACAATGTGTTGGTGGGTTGGGGTGTGATCATCCTGCTCGGCGGTACGATTGGTCCCAATGCCGTCGTTGGGGCTGGTGCCGTAGTCACGCGAGATGTGTTGCCGGGCGATGTGGTCGGTGGCGTGCTTGCAGTAGCGATCGGCCGAGTTGATGACTTGCTCCGACGTCTTCAAATCAAAACACAGGAATTGCCTTGGGGCGCAATGATACAGTCTAGGCAGGGTGCATTTGACGCGAAATAAGAACCGGAATCGAAGCGACTTCGGGCAAAGCGTTTTTTGGGTCGGAGCAGGCAAACAGTGCAGGTTAAGAGTTTCCTTTCCGTAGGCGGAATGGTAGCTCATCAGCGGCCCTTGAGAGCCTTTTTTATGCCATGGACCACCGTAGCGTCGTTTTCGCTGAGGCGATTTGAACCCGAGTCAACACGCACCATTTACACCTAAGACAAACGCGTCATGGCAACCATTACTATTACCGAAGCCCCTCCTCCTGGGGGCAATACACACTTGAGGCTATTCCAACTCGATGGCTGGCGCGGTATCAGCATCTTGTGTGTCCTCGCTGCGCACTTGCTCCCATTGGGCCCAAATGCTTGGCGTCTCAATGCCACCGCAGGAGTAATGGGAATGAGTCTGTTCTTTTCCTTGTCTGGATACTTAATCACATCGTTTTTACTCGACCGCCCCAACCCGATCCCGTTCCTCATACGACGCGGGTGCCGCATTCTTCCCTTGGCTTGGCTTTTTATGCTGATTACCCTGGCGGTTCATATGCGTCCTCGGGAAGAATGGTTTGCGAACTTCTTTTTTTATTTGAATTACACGCTTTACGCACAAACTTTTAACAGTCACCTCTGGTCGCTATGCGTCGAAATGCACTTCTACTTGTCCATCGCGTTGTTGGTCGCGATTTGCGGTCGAAAGGGATTGTATCTGCTGCCTATCGCCTGCCTTGTGATTACAGGGATGCGAATCGCGACTGGAAGTTACGTTTCGATCAACACGCATCATCGTGCCGATGAGATCTTGGTCGGTGCTACTCTCGCAATCGTCGCTCACGATTTTCGCCTATCGACGCCAACTTGGGTCAACTATTTGAATCCCAGTATCGCGGTCTTCCTGTTGTGCATCACGTGCAGCCCCTTTTCCGGTCCGTTGCAATATCTTCGTCCGTACGCGGGCGGTTTGGCAATCGCTTCGACGCTTCTCGCGCCGGATCATTGGCTATCGAAAGGGTTAAAAAGCAAATTTCTCGTTTATTGTGCGACAATCTCCTACGCTCTCTACGTCATCCACGGTCCCTTTCGCGCAGGATGGTTCTACGGAGAAAGCACGTTCGATCGCTATGTGATCAAGCGTCCCCTCGGAATTTTTTTAACATTTTTACTAGCACACCTGTCAACGTTTTATTTCGAATCCTACTGGATAGGCGTGGGAAAACGACTTACTTCCAAGACAAGAAAAGGACAGCAGCCTTTCCCAAGGCCTGAGTAAGTGGACTCAAACCCGGTTCACCCCTTTCGCTAGAACTACCGTTGCTCACAGAGTTGACTCAAACGCCGTAATATGTTTGCCAAAGCGCTAATTCTCGCCGGAGGGATTGGGTCGCGTTTGCGCCCTATCACCGATTCGATTCCGAAATGTTTGGTCCCTGTGGCCGGTAAGCCTATGTTGGACTATTGGTTCGATGCGCTTGCAAAGGCCGAGGTTCGGGACGTGCTGATCAACACCCATCATCTTGCGCCTATCGTCCGAGAGCATCTTGCGACGATCAATTCCCAAGGACAATTGCGAGTTCAAGAGTTCTATGAGCCCAACCTGCTTGGATCCGCAGGTACGGTGCATGCAAATCGCGATTGGGCATCCGACGCGGATGTCATCTTGATCATCTACGCAGATAATCTGTCGACGGTTAATTTGGGGGACATGTTGCGTCTCCACGGTTCGCACGATGAACCCTTCACCATGATGTTGTTCCATGCCCCCAACCCGTCTGCCTGTGGGATTGCCGAGACCGACGAGTCGATGCGAATCGTCGGCTTCGACGAGAAGCCCAAGGCACCTAAGAGTGATCTAGCGAACTCTGGACTCTATGTGCTCGACGCAGATGCATATCGCGAAATCGCGGACATGAATGCTTTTGACCTGGGGATGGAAGTTATCCCTCGCTTTGTCGGTCGTATGCGTGCTTGGGTACCGAACTGCTACCACCGCGACATCGGAACCCTTGAATCCCTTCAACAAGCCGAACTCGATGCTCCTCACTATTTTTCAGCGACGCAATTTTGAAACTTTGTCCTGCGGTTTTCCTTGATCGAGACGGGACGCTCATCGAACACGTCCACCATCTTGTCGATCCAAGTCAAGTTCGGTTGATCCCCGGTGCGGCGGAGGCTGTGATCCGACTGCGGGCGGCCGGGTACCAGATTGTCCTCGTCACGAATCAGTCGGTGATCGGACGCGGATTTTTAACCGAGGAGGGCTTGGATAGGGTCCATGCCGAGATGAATAAACAATTGGCCGCTCGGGGAACGCAAGTCGATGGAATCTACTTTTGTCCGGTAGCTCCCACTGTATCGGATCCCAGACTGGTCGATCACCCGGACCGAAAACCGGGGCCTGGCATGCTTCTGCGAGCCGCTCGCGAACTAGATCTTGATCTCCGCCAATCATGGATGGTTGGCGATATGGTCAGCGATTTGCTTGCGGGTCGCAATGCGGGCTGCAAGGGCTCTATTCTTGTGCGGACAGGGCATGGTCAAAAGCAGGAGGGTATCGAAGGCCATGCGACATACGTTGCAACTGACCTTTTGGAAGCTGCCCAATGGATCTTAAGTGATCCCCGGCTGCCACAGAGTCTTCACGCTGACGGAGCGAGGAGCGGCGGTGGATAGAGTACTTACGTCCTACACCCGTTTCCAATTTTTTGAACGGTATGATTGAAACTAGCTGGAAAGCTTGCAATATATGAGACGCATTATACTTAGTCCTGACGGGCCGTAATGATGTAGCGATTGGGAGTCCAGCCCATGGTCCGTGTGGCATCATGATTTGAGAGTCCCGAAGGGACGATATGAAGTCTCCCAAAACAATAATCGCTCGTATCGTCCCTTCAGTACTTCGGCAATGTGTGGCAACAAGTCCATTTGGCTTCCTATGGATACAGCATGCGGCCGCTTCACGGCTAGTCGCAATGTTACTCAATTTCGCAAGCAAATTAGTCGCACAGGTCGCAATTTTTTGAACGTAAAGGAAAAACAATAAGATGAGAATTCTAGTTACAGGCGGCTCAGGATTTGTAGGTAGTGCGTGCCTTCGACATTTGTTGGCGCATGGCGATGAGGCAATCGCTTTTGATAATTTGTCGCAAGGGCACGCGGAATCGGTTCCGGACGGGCGACTGGTCGTTGGGGACATCGCTGACACGGGCAAGCTAACTACAGTGTTGCAAGACTTCAAGGCGGACGCGGTGATGCACTTTGCCGCAGCGACGTATGTGGGAGAGTCGGTCACGAACCCCGAATACCACTATCGCAATAACATCGGCGGTACTTTGTCGCTTTTATGTGCAATGCGCGAGGCGGGGGTCCGGCGAATGCTTTTCTCAAGTACATGCGCGACCTATGGCCTCAATCCTAAGGTACCCATGGCAGAAGATTCGCAGCAGGACCCGTGTAGTCCATACGCTCGCACCAAGCTGGCGGTCGAATGGATGATTCGCGATTTCGCCCATGCACACGGATTAGGATTTACGCTCCTGCGGTACTTCAACGCAGCTGGGGCGGATGCTGATGGTCGATTCGGTGAGGACCATCGACCTGAGAACCATCTCATACCGCTCGTCTTGCAGGTCGCTCTTGGGCAACGCGATCACATCGATGTGTTTGGAACCGATTACCCAACACCAGATGGCACGTGCATACGTGATTATGTACACACCGACGACCTGGCGCAGGCACATCGCCTGGCAATTGCGAAAACGACGGAGCAAACTGCGGAAGTATTCAACGTAGGAACGGGGCGGGGTCAATCGGTGCTTGAAATTATCGCCGCATGTGAAGCCGTCACGAAGCGAAAGATCGCTGTGAAAATAGTGGACCGCCGCCCCGGGGATCCGCCCGCACTGGTCGCTGCGCCTGGAAAATTAATCGATAAACTCGGATGGAAACCTCGGTATACCGAGATCGTGGATACGATTGAAACTGCATGGCGATGGCATAGCTCGCACCCCAACGGCTACAAAGATCGTGACTGACCCGCTCTCAGCATGATATCTGAGTACTGAAAATAGCTAGTGCTTAACCAAACTTGGCGCTTTTCAGCTGAAATCAGCAACGGATCGTTTGGTTCAAATGAGCGGGTTTTAAGCCTGGTAGAAGACGAATTGATTTTACTAAACGGTCCCGCGTCGCAACATGATAGACAAAAAGGGTCGGTTTATCATGATTTCAGATAGTACGGGTGTTTTTGTGGTCCAATTTTGTGAGTGAATTCGCGATGAACGACAAACGACAATACGTGATAATAAGCCCGTGTCGCAACGAAGCGGCCTATATTCGGCGGACGCTCGACAGTGTTACAAAGCAGACCGTGCCCCCCGCGCTGTGGATCATCGTGGATGACGGTTCTACTGACGAGACACCCGAGATCTTGGCCGATTACGCGAGTCGCTTCGTATTTATCAAGATTGTGCGTCGCTCAGATCGAGGCGCTCGGAGTGTGGGCCCAGGGGTCATTCAGGCGTTTTATGATGGTTATGAACAAATCGACGTTCCTTATGACTACATCTGCAAGCTCGATACGGATCTAGTCATGCCGCCCGCTTACTTCGAGCAATTGATGAAAATGATGGAAGTCGATCCGCGTCTTGGTACCGTCAGCGGAAAAACTTTTTACATCGACAAGCACTCTGGCCAACACGTACCAGAACAGATTCGTGATCATATGTCGATCGGTGCGAGTAAATTCTATCGCCGCGAATGCTTCGAGCAGATCGGTGGATTCGTTCGAGAAGTGATGTGGGACGGTATCGATTGCCATCGGGCTCGCATGTTCGGATGGAAAGCCTGTAGTGTTGCTGATCCCAATCTAGGATTTGAACACTTGCGTCCGATGGGATCAAGCGATCAAAACATCTTGAAAGGAAGAAAACGCCATGGATACGGCCAGTATTTCATGGGGTCCTCTTTTGCATTTGTGACGGCGAGCGCGATCTTCCGGATACCCAGTCCCCCAAGAGTCATTGGCTCCATAATGATGTGGTGGGGATATGTTGATGCGATGCTGCGCCGTAAACCGCGTTATGACGATCCGAAATTCGTTCAATTCTTGCGGCGCTGGCAATGGCTCTCACTGTTCAAGGGGACTCAACAAGCGACTGCTCAAGTAACGGAGGAACGAAAACGCATTTGGAATCCGCCTTCTGCTTCCAATTGCCCGGCGCCACATCTGTTGAATAGCGAACGACAGGTCGCGGATCGAGTCAATAGTTCGGCTCGGGATTGATCGCGATTGGCGCATTGAACCAGCTAGGCTAGACCAGCCTTTCATTTGGATTAGAACTTGATGCACTGTCCCATTCCAATGATCTGCTTTTCAATTAGCTGTACCATCCCAATTGCTGCAGTGCGCGATGGACATTGGGTCTGTGGGTTAGGAGACCCAGATGCGGGGGCCGTTGTTGTCACGGGACATCATTTGCTGACCAGTATTCTCTGCTTGCGAAGCAAACGTTCTGGCTAGGCCGAGCGATTCCCTTTTATTGCTGTCGTGCGTCGGCAGGATCGGGGCCAGCAGAGTTCAACTCCGCGAGTGATCGAAGCGTTCTACGAGGGCTAGGATCTCATCTCGGTTGAGTACGGCTACCAATGTAAGCTGGATATCGACTTGGGAGTACGTCGAGGCCATGCTCGCTCGTCGGCCTCGATACAAAGATGCGGCCATCATCCGGTTTTTGCGCAGCTGGCAATGGTTGTCTTTTTGGTAAGGAACTGCTCGAGCTACGGAGCAAGTGACCGCTGAACAAAAAGACCTCTGGAACCCGAAGACACAGCCGGCCTGATCCCCCACCCCATACTTAGCCACTGGTATACTTAGCCATGAATTACACGAATGGACACGAATGGGGCATTGGCTACCTTTGTGAAGATGCGTGTGATTGGCGGCCACGAAAATGATTGATCGAGCGAGACCCGAGCGGTATTCAACCTTAATGAACCATACCCAATCCAAATTTAATCGAATCGAGTTGTTGGGCCAACCGTTCGATGTCGTTACGGAATCGCAAACCTGCGAGCACATCCTAGAGTCACTTCGTTTAGAACAAGGTGGGGTACTCATCACGGCAAACCTTGACTTTCTGAGGAGATGCGTGATCGATAAAGTGTTTAGCCACTTTGTCGCGAATTCCGAGTTGGTTGTCGCAGATGGAATGCCCTTGATCTGGGCCAGTCGACTACAGGGTACTCCTCTCCCAGAGCGGGTTGCTGGCTCGACGCTATGCGTGAGACTCGCTGGCGAGCTGGCGCGGGAGAAACGTTCGCTTTTCTTGCTAGGAGGCAATCCAGGCGTTGCAGACGAAGCGGCACAAATTTTGCAAGCTCGCTTTCCAGGGTTGGTGATCGCGGGCACCTATTGTCCCGAGTTCGGTTTCGAAGGTGATCCTGAAAAACTACAGAGCATTCGCGATCAAATTCAATCCGCGAGACCAGACGTTGTCTATGTTGCGCTTGGATCACCCAAACAAGAGCGGCTGAGCGAACTTCTTCGGCCCGACCTGCCGCAAACATGGTGGATTGGCATTGGTATCAGTCTTAGTTTTATTACGGGAGAGGTCCAACGTGCACCAGCCTGGGTCCAGAAAAGTGGATTCGAGTGGGTTCATCGACTTGTTCAAGAACCTCAGCGGCTCGGAAAGAGATATCTGATACATGGATTACCATTTGCGGTTCGACTATTTGCGAAAAGCGCATGGAATCGTGTGCGAAAAAGTGAATCGCCTATCTGAATTCGTAGCCAAGAATCTCACCATGTGACACGAATGCAGGGACTTCTTGATTTAAATTTCGTCATCAACTTATTCGTTTGGATTCGTGCGATTCGTGGCTCAATACTTTAAAGGTCTATCCGTCCCCGGGATCGCTCGCTTTGTGTTCTTGGTGACGGGGTTACTTTTTTTTTTGTGGTTGTTTCTGCCGCCCGGCTTTTTTTTGAAATTCGGACCGGTCACTTTGCGTAGGGAAGACCTAGTTCGTCTACTTCCGCTTGCCATCGTCGCGATCTTTCAGCCGCGGAGTTTGCTTGTCCGCTGGCATTGGATCGACATCCCAGTTTTTATTTACTGTCTGTGTCCACTCCTATGTGGATTGGCCAATAATGTTGGTTGGCAGTATTCAATCTGGGCAACAACCAAGGAATTTGGTTACTGGTTTGTTCCGTATCTTTTAGGCCGCGCCCTGCTTGCGGACGGTCAAAACCAGTTTCGGTTGGGGTTGGTCTTGATGACCGCAGCCCTTGGTTACGTTCCGCCGACCGTTTTTGAGATCGTGTACGGGCCGGTGCTTACCTCATGGTTCACGGGTCAGGAAGTCCTCGGGGCTGTTCGAGGAACAACCTTCAAACCAAGCGTCTTTCTGAGCTCGGGGTTCGTATTGACGATGTTCTATGTGCTAGCGGCGTTCACCGCTCTCGCCATCGGCTGGCGGTACGCATCGAGTTTGGTACCAAGAGAGCGTCGATGGTTTGCAGCTTTGCTGTCAACCTCAGTCCTGTTTGCACTGGTTGTTGTAGCGTCCAAATCCCTTGGGAGCATTATTTTCTTATGCATTGGAATGGCCCTCCTGTTGGTGGTATGTACCAACGCAACGGGAGCAAGCGGTCGTGGATTGCTCGTTCGACTGAGCGTAATCTTGCTAGCCAGTGTTGCACCTCTCTACATTGGATTGCGTTTGAGTGGTTTGATCAGCACTCAGCGCGTTCATTCCGTTGCGATACTCTTTGCTTCCGCAGAGCGTGCGGACTCACTTGCGTACCGTCTTCGCGCCGAGGATCTCTTATTCCGGCGAATGGAAGGGCACTGGTGGTTGGGATGGGGAAAATGGGGATCGTGGGCACAGGGCGCCTCTGTCATGGACATTGATGGATTCTGGTTGTTTGCGTGGACCCGCACTGGCATGCTCAGTGTCGTCGCCTGGCTTGCGATGGTTACCATTCCAATCGTCCTGTTTGTTTTGAAACGTCCAGATGGCAAGTCGGGTTATGCATCGTTGAGCTTTATCTTCGCCTTGTTTTTGGCTCTTTCTTTGATCGACAGCATGTTCAATTATTTTGGGGAAGCAACGCAAATGCTATTGGTCGGATCGTTGACCGGTAGTGTCTTGAGTGGGACAACGTACGGAACCCCGAGATGATGACACACGCACCGCAACGATTTTTCGTCGGACTAGCCGATACGTTCCGTGAAAAATCTGCTGCGAGTCTTTTTGCGATTTACCTGGTGGGAAGCGTCTTTTTACCGATCAGTGCGTTCGGTAATCTTGTCGAACAACCCGATGCAATTGTCCAAGTGCTTGGCAATGCACTTCCCTATGGCTCGTGGTTCAATCGCGCCCTTCTGCTTGGGCCGATGGTTCTGATCTTGGCCATTCTTCGAACTTGTTTCATGGGCACGCAGGCCACTCCTTCATGGCCTGATTGGATGATGCTCATGTGGGTGCTCGTGCCAGTCCTAACGGGAATCTCCAATGATAGTCCGTTCACATCCGATATTTGGCAGAGTGTCTATCTGTTATTGACTTGGGGCGCACCCTTTGCTGCGGTGCGACTGACGTATCGTGGCAAAAAGGAGATAGCAGCAGCTCTTCGCATCATCGTCACCGTAGGAGTAATTACGGCTGGTTTGGCATTGATGGAGTTTGCCTTTGGACGGTTTTTTTATGCCGGTTTCTACGGGTGGCACCCGTTCAAAAATGAGGGCATAACACGATACTTTGGTTATCGCCCGTTGTTGTTTTTCGAGGATCCCAACCAGATCGGGATGTGGTGGGCCACGCTCGCGATTGCGGCCTGGACGGTTTGGCGCCGGTCTCGAATTACGGTTGCTCGCGGGTGGTTGATGCTGGCTGTCACTCCACCCTTTTTCTTCCAAGCAATTGGGGCAAGCCTACTAACTGTCGGGGGCCTTGGGATTCTGCAAATCGGCCGCCGACGGGTCATTGCTTCAATCTTGATTGCCCTTTTCTTGTTGGCAGTCTGCTTGATTGTTGTTCGAGGACCTTTGTTGCGCTACGGACGAAAGTTCTCGGAATCGACGTATGCGGGGCAAGCCGCGAAGTCTATTTTGCAAAATAGCTCCATAGGATCGTTTGGTTGGCGGATGTCACTGGAGGAAAAAAACGAGCATGTACTGCGGCAGCGAATCGCATTTGGTTGGGGAGACGTCAACTATTGGCGACAAGACAAAAACAATGAGAGGCCCTGGGGGTTTGCTACTTTGGTCGTTGGTGCCTACGGCATTGTAGGTTTGTGTGTGTGGGGGGCGATGACAGTCGTTCCGTGCACCATTGTGTTTGCGCGCGGAACCGGATGGTATTTGGCCGACGATTTGCCGCTTCGCGCTTTAGCCGTAGTTTTGCTTATTCACGGGTTCGATGCCTCGTTGAATAGCGCGTACTTCTTGCCAATAGTAATGTGCCTTGGAATGGTCTGTAGCGAGCTTGGAATCCCCGGCTCGACCGACAGATAATTTCAGGCTTCTTGGCTAAACAACGCATTGGCATCGGCGTTACCAACCCCCCGCTCGCCGCCCCTAGCGTCTTGACGCCGCCTTCTTCCAGCTCGGCCGGCAATTCGTCGAGCAATGCGTCGCGCAATGTCCCGTCCAAGCGGCCTCTACCGTCATCCGGTGGACCCGGTTGAGCGCCGACGGCATTGTCTTGGTTCTCTGGGTCCCCCGTGGATGAATCGGCTTAATGGCGGACGAACGATTTCTGTGTAAATCTTGAAGAATGGAATTTGACTTGATAAATGAATTTCAATTGATAAACTAGGATTCGCATGGGCCGTAGATTGACCGATACTCGGACTCGATGACCGATACAGCTCGTCTTTTGGATGAACAGGGAGCGTCAAATGGCACCGCAAATTTGGGAGAACAGTTTGCCTCACACAACCGAATCACCAACCTCGCTCAACTCCGAAGGTGCATCCTCCCAAGCGTCTCCACCGAAAAGCCGAAAAAGTCTCTTGCAAAGCGAGGGGCTATTGCTGGTTCTGGCATTAGCTTCACTGGCGTTTGTGTATTGGAATGTGTTGGTTTGGATGGAGGGCGTTTGGTCGGGTAATCCCGACTATTCGCACGGCTACCTCGTTCCCGTTTTTGCAGCGTATATCCTGTGGTCGAATCGCGGGTCCCTTGGGCAGCCCCAGAGCGACAACGAAAATTCCCAAGTGAACCAACACACGGACTCTGGATTGCTGCTCGGAGCAGTGTTGATGGCTTGTGGGCTGTTGATGCGATTGGTTGGAATCTATACGCGATTGCGGACTCTCGAGGGGGTCTCGATGATTCCGATGACTCTTGGGATTATCACGATCATATTCGGTAGACGGGCTGCCCTTCGGGGAGCACCTGCCGTCCTATTTCTGTTGTTTATGGTACCCCTCCCCAGTTTCTTGTCCGGGCAGCTGAGCGGCTTGCTTCAGCAGATCGCTACCACGGTCAGCACGTTTGCCTTTCAAACGCTAGGAATTCCAGCTTTTGCAGAAGGGAACATCATAAATTTAAGCAATGGTACTATTGGCGTTGCAGAGGCCTGCAGCGGATTGCGGATGCTGTACGCGTTCTTTGCCTTGACGGTTGGGGCTTGCATGGTGATTGACCGTGCCTGGCCAGAGAAAGCCATCATCGCTTTGTCCGCGATTCCGATTGCCATTGTTGCCAACTGTATCCGAATCATCGCGACAGGCTTTGCGTACGAGTACTTTGAACCTGAAACTGCACAACATATTTTCCATGATGTGGCAGGTTGGCTAATGATGCCCGTTGGTTTTACTATCCTGTTGGGTGTGCTGGGCATCCTCGATCGACTGGTTGTGCCGGATGAGAGCTTTCCAATCCAATCGGGGTTGCGATAATCAACTTGAGGTAACCTCAAATAAAGAAGGGGCAATAATTTTATGATCAGAGACAATTCACCTGAACTGCCAAACGGACATGACCTGGGAAATGGCGCGAGATTGTCACCGCCAGTTACTATGGTACCTAAGCCTTCGACACACGCGGAACAGGAGCAGAATACACAATTCGCATCATTGCTGAGTGCCTTACGACGCGCATGGCGGATAGCTGTCCCATTGGGAATTTGTTTATCAGCGGTCAGCTCGTTTGCTGCATGGAAGCTGTTGGTTCCCAGGTATACCGCGTCTGCTTTTTTGCGTGTCGACGGAGACAATCGTCCTCTCCTATTCAAAACGGCGGATGAAGCCGCAGGCCACGGAAATGATTTTAGGCTGTACAAGAATACCCACCAACAACTTTTACTGACACCTTTTGTTCTCAATGCGGCGTTGCGTGACCCCGAAGTGTCCGCACTGAAGGAGATAGTAGACGAAGACGATCCGATTGGGTGGGTGAAAAAAAACATGAAAGTAAGTTACCCAGGTGACGGGGAAATTATGCAAGTTTCGATGGAGACAGTTTCACCGACCACTTGTGTGCAAATAGTCAATGGTGTTGTCGATGCGTTCATGAAAGAGGTGGTCATGAATGATAGAAGTGAAAGACTTAGACGATTGGATACGTTGGAGAAGGTCTTTAGCGAACGGTCGAGCGAGGTTCGCAATAGGCAAGTTGAATTGAAGAACCTGGCTGCTACGTTGGGAACTAGCGACAGTGACTCGCTCACAGTTGCTCAACAAAATGCATTGCAACAGTACGGAAGGACGCAAGAAAAACTGGGTGAAGTGCAGTTTTTGTTGATGCAGGCCGAAGGGGATCTCAAGATTGCTGAGGAAATTGCACAACGCCAGAAAGAAACCGAAACGGCGACAGACACCGAAATTAAATCGGCGATCGATAGCGAAGCGACTTTACAATCTGCCGAGCGGACAGCCGATGTTGTTCGACTCGAGGAGGAAATCTCTGTAGCCCAGGCAGAATTGAGTTCAATTAATAAAGTCTACGGAGCCTCCCATCCCACCGTTCAAAAAGCGACAGAAGCGATTGCCGTTAAAAAGCAATTGCTGAGTAAGCGAGTAGCCGACGCAAAAGTTCGTGCCAAATTGTTGGTAGATGCGCAGCAACAAGCCGAACAAAAACAAAACACGCAAGAAAAACTGAACCAGATCGTTCGAACACCCGCTGGCGGTTACTATGATTTGGTGGGCTTAGTTTCCAAAACACAGGTGCTTGCCAACCAGGAGAAAGTTCTAAAGGAAAAGGTCAACTCTCTATCGGAGGAAACGAAGCAACTTGGCAAATCCTCGATCGATGTCGAATTGATGCGATCTGAGATTTCGGGGCTGGAGACAGTTCTTCGCACGATAGGAGATGAAATTGAAAGAACCTCGGTGGAACTTAAGACTACAGGTCGGATTCGCATTCTTAGTCCGGCGGTGAAGGCGTCGCCGCCAGACTTGATGAAGCGAATCAACCGAACCGCAGCCCTGGGTGCCTTAGGATTGTTTGCACCACTTGGCTTGATGGCCATATGGGATTTGACTCGGCGGCGCGTGGACACTGTCGACGGAGTTAGCCAATCGCTTGCTTTACCGACGATCGGTACGATCCCACTTGTGTCGAATAATCCTTTGCAACGACAGGGTTCAAATCCCCTAAACGAGACGGATCGAATGCAGGCGGGCTTGGATGAAGCGGTCGATGCTCTTGCATCCATGATTGTGTACAGTTCTCAGATCGAAAATCGGCAAGTCTTTATGGTTTGCAGTGCTATGCCTGGGGAGGGAAAATCGACGGTTTCTTGCCAGTTAGCGCAGAGTTTGGCTCGAGCGGGGAAATCGGTGGCTTTGATCGATTTTGATCTGCGACGTCCGTGCGTTCATCTTTACTTGGATTTGTCTCTGGAGCCTGGCATCGCCCAATCGCTTTATGGACACAAATCGTTTGAGGAAACGCTTCAAAAAACCAACGTTGACAACTTAAGCGTGATGTCGGCTGGTGACTGGAGTGGCAACTTGCAGGAGCGATGTACGGCGGGAGCCGTGACTGATTTGTTTGATTATCTGCGAGCGAACTTTGATTTGGTCGTTGTAGATTCGAGTCCGGTGTTACCGGTTCATGACGCTTGTGTGGTCGGTAAGTATACGGATGGAGTCATTTTGACTTTGGTACGAGACAAATCAAGATTGCCTGCTGCGGCACGAGCGTGCGAGATTTTAAGATCCTATGGTGTGTTGGTGCTCGGCACAGTGATCATTGGCGGTCGTCATTCGGGTCACCAAAAATACGGCTACGGCTACGGCTACGGCTACGGCTATGGCTACGGTAACGCCTACGGAAAAAGACAAAAAAATTTGGTCAGTGGTAAGTAATCGTCTTGGGTTGACTGCCGGCAGTAGTCAAACAACTGCAGACGAAAGTCAAATGGTAGGCACTTTCCAAGAGCCGCTCGCCTGAAACGCTGTTGGGCGAACGGATAGACAGAAACGTAACAGGCGCGGGTGGCCTTGCTGCTACCCATATCGAGATTTTCGCATTTGATTTTGCAAAAACTTGATACAAGCTACTGCGCACATCAAAAACGGATCAAATTCTTTTCCTTGAGCCAAATTATGAACAATCGTATCGCTCTGCTGTTTGGGTTGTTAGCCTTCAGTTACGCAATGATTAGCTGGATTGGATCTGGAGCCGATGCGGCAGCCAGCCCCAAAGTCAATCTTTCGGTCATCTCAACTACGCTAAACGAATGGGAGGGCGAGGATATTGAGATTCCCGATGATACCATTCAGGTAATGAAGGCTGAGCAGTTTATCAACCGCTTATACCGGGACGCATTGGGTCGAGAGATTCAAGTGCACGTGGCCAATTGGTCAAACAAGGAAACCATTTCTGCGGCCCCCCACCATCCCGAGATCTGTTATCCGTCGGCGGGCTGGAAGATTGAAGATCGTCGAACGACCCAAATTACGACGGCAGCGGGAGATATCCCGATCGAGTTGATTTTGTTTCAGAGGGGTCAAACTCGGGTGGTGACGTGCCATTGGTTTCAGGTAGCGGATGTTTGCTTTGTTTCAAGCAATGGATTTCAGCGTCAACGCCATCGGTTCTGGGGTAAGAAATTTTGGCCGAGCACGACGAAGATTTTGATAAGCATGGCAGCAAACTCAGTCGGTGCAGCGGAGACGCGATTAAAGGACTTCGCTACACTAATCTCCAACCAACTCGCGAACGAACAAGGTTGATTGGGCTGGCTTTTTCCCCAGAGGTTGGCCCTACCTGATGAAAATCTTCTCTTCGAGGAGATTTTAGCCACTCGCCTGGGATTACGTGGGAATGCTTAAGATCACTCCCGGGCTCCACTTGCCTTGCGGCTAGTTGATTTATTCGTCTAAAAAGGGAAGTCGGCATTTGGTCGAAGAAACTTAATTTCAAAGCTAATCTTATCGGTGCGATAAAACGCGTTAAGTAATCTACAACGGCGGCGCATGTCCGAAGCCGAGTGTTCGTTGACATTAAAGTCAAGTGCCGACTGGCTGATCCGTTCGAAAAGCGTTGACGCCAGCGTTTAGGCAGCTTAACATCTTTGCAACTGACGGATGGTCTCAACGAACTCAGCTTGGTTTTTCCCCGTTGGCATTTTTTTCAGGAAGCGAGACGATGAAGGTCCGAATTCAATACCGTTTCTTGTTCAAGTTGTTGGCCGTCGTCACGGTTGTGTCACTGGTTCTGGCCGGCGTCCATAAATTGCAGCTATATCGGAATTCCTTGCAGATCCTCGCACAAGCCAGGAAAGCTTCGGAGGCGAGTAACCCCGAAGAAGCCATTCGTTTTTACACCCAGTTCCTGGGGCTAAGGCGCGACTCCGCAGAAGCCCAACTAGAACTGGCTGACATTTTGGCGAAACGAGGAGACCTTAATGGGGCATTCCTGTACTATGAAGGTGCACTTCGGATCGATCCGACGCTGCTTGAAGCACGCAAATCAATTGTCAAAATAGCCTTTGATTTGGGCCGTCACACGGATGCCAAGGAGATCTTGTCCACTCAACTCATTCCAAACGACCCCGGCAATGCCGAATATCGATGGCTACTCGGGCTTTGCGAAAACCGCTTAGGAGATTTTGCCAACGCTGAAAATCATTTCGCAAGCGCTGTCGATATCGAGATCAGGAACCCTATTTATGCTTCATCGCTTGCGGAACTGCTGCGGGATCGGCTTAACGGAGCGGCCAAGGGCAGGGCAGTCTTGGATGAATTGGTCAAAAACGCGCCTGAGAGTCCGGACGCATTTTTGGCGCGTGGTAACTACCTTTTGGAGCAGGGGCGTACGCTAGCCTCCGAGGAAAAAGGCCTCCGAGATGCAATTCTCGAGTCCGCTTGGCAGGACGGGCTGGCTGCCGATCGACTGTCGCCCGGTACGAAAAAAAATATCTTGTTCTTGGTAAAGCTTGCGATCGTTCGAAATCGCAGTTCGGACGTTCGGGAACTCCTTCGATCGACCATCCAGGCACAGCCTGCAGAGCCTGAACTGTACAGTAGCGCGGCGCAGATCGAGCTTTTGGCCAATCAGCCGGAAGCTGCTCTTCAAATCCTCAAGAACGGACTTATAGCTGTTCCGGGCAGCCGAGAACTGCTTTTCAATTTGGCACAATTGCAATTGGAGTCGGGTAATTTGCCAGAGGGCGAGGAACTCATCGCCGAGCTCAAGATTCTCAAGTATCGCGAAGCTCCGATGCGTTATCTCGAGGCCAGGGTCTTGGCCATCAAGGGGCAATGGCGTCAAGCCGCCACGCTGCTGGAACAATCGAGAGCGATTTTCGATCGCACCAAAGAATTTTTGAGACAAGCCGACTTGTTGATTGCTGTTTGTTACCGTAACCTTGGCAATCCGGACCAGGAAATAGAAGCTTTGCAACGGTCGATCGGGGCCGATCCACTTTGGACAGCCGCTCGTGAATCGCTCGCCAATGCTTTTCTTCGCTCTGGACGTATTCAAGAATCGATCACCGAGTTTTCGCAAATCGTGAATCAACCCAATTCACCCCTAACTGCCGGTCTGAGTTTAGCACGGTTGCTTTTCTTGAATGGTTTGGGTCGTAATTTGTCTGGAGAAGCTTGGGATCCGCTTCGCCAGCTTCTAACAAGGCTTGAGGAGTTTCCCGAGGCGGCGAATGACCTTGCCATCATGCGGGCAGAGTTGTTTGTGGTCGAGAACCAGCCCGAGGAAGCCGAAGCGATTTTGAGAGCCCGACTGGAGTTGGATTCCAAGGTGCCCGAATTGTACCAAGCTCTGATCGCGCTCCAGATCCGGAACCAAGCCTGGGACGAGGTAGAGCGATCGTTGGCTTGGGCTGGGGAAAGCCTAGAGGATTCCGCCACGGTGCGATTGGAAAGAGCTCGTTATCTGATACGCCGATTCGGTAGGCAAGTGGATGTGAACGAACTAGAAAAACTTTCTATCCCAGATGCTAGTTGGAACTCCAAGCAGAGTGTCCAGCTGGCCGCTGGTTTCGCTAGCTACTTTCTTTCCTTGGAGGATTTTGAACGAGGCAAGAAGTTTGCCAAAGTGGTAGCTGATTCTGAGGTGGGGCAATCCAATTTGTCGATTCATATGTTGCTGTTTGAACTTGCCTTTCGCAGCGGCGACCTGACGGCCATGACTCAATCGCTTGCCGAGGTCAAGAAGATCGAGGGAACTGGTCCACTATGGCGGGTCGGTGAAGCCATGCGGCTCGGCGTAGAAGCAAAAATCCTTGCGGACTCGAGCCAGGGGAGCAAAGTTGCTGAGATCGAAGCATTGTTTGCCAAGGCGATCGATCAGTTGTCCGAAGCGGCCGCCCAGCGCCCAAGCTGGGCTCGCATTCCGCGTCTCAAGGGAGAGCTCAACGATCGTCAAAACAAATCGGATCTTGCAGTCCAAAGCTATGTCGAAGCGATTCGCCTGGGTGAACAGAATCCACAACTGGTTTCCAGAGCGATCTCTTTGCTCTACGCGAAAGGTCGATTTGCAGAGGCGGACGAAGTTGTCCGGAAGTTGCAAGAACAAAGGGCACCTTTCTCCTCAGAGTTAACTCGAATGGCCTCGCAGGTTTCGCTGGAGTTAGAGAATTTTGATCGAGCGTTGAGTATCGCCAACGACTGGGCTATTACGTCGGACCAGCAAGAGGATCACGTCTGGCTCGCGCAGATACTCATCAGCTCCGGCAATTTTGCCAAGGCTGAGGTAGAGTTTAGGATCGCCATCGACAAGGACAGGACCGCCCCGGGACCATGGGTGGCTCTAGTGCAGATGTTCGGTCGTTTGGGGAATCGCGACGCAGCTTTGAAGGTGATAGACGAAGCGACTACCGCAATACGGGAAGAAGATCGAGATAACGCCTTAGCGCAGGCCTATCAAGCGATTGAAGATTATGCGAATGCCACGCAGTACTACCAGAACGTCTTGAAGACACGGTCGGACGATGTCCAGTTAATGAGACAATATGCCGACTTTTGCTTGAGAAGCGGACAAGAGGCTACCGCTGAACCAATCTTAGTGACGCTCACTTCTGAAAAAACCACTGCATCCGAGGAGACACAATCCTGGGCTCGGCGGGCACTCGCTCTGATCATTGGCTTGCGAGACTCCGACGACAGTCTTAAAAAGTCTCGCGATCTGTTGGCGATCAACGCAAAGAAGGGCGGATCAACGAATTCCGACCAAAGAACACTTGCGATTATTCTATCGACCCGTTCGGATAAACCATCGACGACCGAATCTATCAGCTTGCTCGAGGATATTGCCAAGGCAGAGCCCAAGTTTTCGTTGACGGATAACTTTCTGTTGGCCAACCTTCACCTGCGAATGGGCGACTGGGAGCGATATAGTCGAACGATGCGTGGCGTATTAGGAAATGGCGGTTCATCGGACAGCAAGTACGTTCGTAGTTACGCCGAGGCACTTTTTAATCATAAAGAGATTGACGAAAGTGCGCTTTGGATCGACCGACTGAAAAAATTGGCACCGAAGGAACTGTCCACTTCGTCGATCGAGGCGCAAATGCTTTTCCAATCACGTGACTATGATCGGCTCTACAAACTCGTGAACTCCAATCGCACCCAGACTGAACCGGAGCGACTGACTTGGGCCGCAAAGATATCCGAAACGGTAGGCATTCAACTGATGCGATCTGGTAAGTCCGAGGAAGCGAAACGATTTCTTGATATCGCTCGCGATTTCTTTACCGAAATTGCCAAGACAGATCCCAAACGCACGTTAGCGTTGGCCGCCCACCACGCTCGACTTGGCCAGATGAAGGAATCGATTGAATTGCTACTCGATCCCAACCTACCGCCAAATGAAGTTGGCGATCTCATCCAAGACGCCTTGCAAAACGGTTCGCTAAATGCAGACGACGCTCGCGAACTAATTGGCGTAGTGCAAACCGTCCAAGCTAAGCATCCCAAAAATGTATCCATCAATCTTGGTCTTGGAGACTTGTGGAGCTGGCTGGAGGTAGGAACGGAGGCCGACAATGCCTACCAGATGGCACTGAAAGTCGATCCGAACAATATTCCCGTGCTCAACAATTTGGCCATGATGTTGGCGTTGACCGGTCAACGATCTTCAGAAGCCAATGGATTCATCGAGCGAGCGGTCAACGCCGTGGGGCCGACCGACTACCTGCTCGATACCCGTGGCATTGTTCGACTTGCCTCCGCTAACATTCAAGGGGCCGAACAAGATATTCGAAAATCCCTTGAAATTTCCCCGAGACCAGATCGTTTTTTTCACTTAGCTCAAGTTCTTGCGAGTCAAGGTCGTACTGAAGATGCCAAAGTTGCAATGCAAAAAGCTCAAGAGGGTGGGGTGACTGTGCAAAAGTTGCACCCGCTTGAACGCAAGGCCTTCGAAAACCTGTTAAAGTAGTCGCAAACGAGAAAGGCCAAAATTAGGTTGGGACCGTTGTCCCGACCACTCTTAATCCAGAAACAAAGGACAACGACTTGATAGTATTGCTTGGTTCCAGCGGTTACGTGGGCGGGGAGTTCGTTCGCCAATTGGAGAATCGGTCAATTTCTTACGCACGATTAGAGCGCACCGAATGCGACCTGTATCAACCTGACCTACTTGCTCGAAAACTAAAGGCACTAGGTGCCGTTTTCTTGATCAACTGCGCTGGCTATACAGGCAAGCCAAACGTCGATGCTTGCGAATTGCATCGTTCGGAGTGTTTGTCCGCCAATGCAGTGATGCCCGGCAAAATCGCCGAAGCCTGCGAGATGGCAGGAATATCGTGGGGACATGTTTCTAGCGGATGTATTTTTACCGGTTCCAAGCCGGATGGATCTGGGTTTGTCGAAACCGATTCGCCCAATTTTTCTTTTCGCACCGACAACTGCAGTTTCTATTCGGGCACGAAAGCGTTGGGTGAAGAGATCCTCTCCGACCGACCGGATTGTTACATTTGGCGGCTTCGCATTCCATTCGATCATCGCGACACGCCTCGCAACTATTTGAGTAAAGTGCTCAATTACAAAACTTTGCTTTCGGCAACCAACAGCCTCTCGCATTTGGGGGACTTTGTGAATGCATGTTTAGAATGTTGGCTGCGGCGTGTACCGACCGGTACCTATAATGTGGTCAATTCAGGGCATATTACAACCGAACGGGTGACGGAACTGCTAAAGCAATACCTGGTTCCAGATCGTCGTTTCGAGTTCTTTCAGGATGAGTCCGAGTTTATGCGATTGGCGGCCAAGACTCCTCGGTCGAACTGCGTGCTTGACAATGGCAAAATCCTCGCAACTGGGATACTCATGCCGGATGTGGAAGAAACGATCGTGAAAACTTTAAAAGCCTGGGAGCCGCGATGATTCCAACTGTTCTTGTTACCGGCGGTGCTGGCTTTATAGGAGGTTGCTTCGTGAGGCAACATTTGGCAGATGGAAAGGTTCGAATTATCAACCTCGACCTGCTAACCTACGCCGGCAATCTCGATTCGGTACCTCCAGCCGATTCGAATCGTAATATCTTCGTCGAGGGAAACATCCTCGATCGAGAATTGGTTGACCAACTGCTTGAAACCTATCAACCTCAGGCGGTTGTCCACTTTGCTGCTGAGTCGCACGTCGACCGATCGATCGATGGACCGGCCGCATTTGTGCAAACCAATGTCGTTGGCACTTGCAATTTGTTGGATGCCTCGTTGGCTTACTATCGCGGTTTGGCAGGCGAGTCGAAATCCGCTTTTCGATTCTTGCATGTCTCAACGGACGAAGTCTATGGTTCGTTGGGAGCAACAGGCAAGTTCACCGAATCGACTCCGTATTCACCGAATTCACCCTATTCCGCATCCAAGGCTTCGTCGGATATGTTCGTCCGAGCCTATCGTGAAACCTACGGGCTGCCTATCCTGGTGACCAATTGCTCGAATAATTACGGGCCTTATCAGTTTCCTGAAAAACTGATTCCGCTCATGATTCTTAATGCAGTCGAGGGAAAGCCCTTGCCTGTTTACGGTGATGGTCAAAACGTGCGGGATTGGCTGTTCGTCGAGGATCATTGTCGAGCGATCACCAGCGTGCTCGAAAAGGGACGGCTGGGCGAAACGTACAACATCGGTGGCGACAGCGAACGCAGCAATCTGCAAGTCGTGCACGCGATATGCGACTTGGTCGACGAACAACTGGGACGTAATCCGGGCCACGCCCGATCGTCGATCCGTTACGTTCAAGACCGACCGGGACATGATCGCCGGTACGCTATCGACGCCACCAAGATCCAGAGCGAACTAGCGTGGAAACCGAGCGTCGCCTTTGAAGAAGGCTTGCGAGCGACGGTCGGGTGGTATCTCTCTGAGAAATCATGGGTGCAACGCGTCAGCAGCGGCGACTACCGCCGTCAGCGATTAGGCGTCACGGAGCCCGTCTAGCGCCGAAAACCCGTAGCGTAAACCGCAAAGTATACCAAGTCCCGTTCCAACTCGAAGAGAGTCCTTATGAGCACAAACGAATCGACACCGATCACAAACAAAGGGATCATCCTGGCCGGCGGTTCAGGAACACGGCTTCATCCGTTGACACTCGCGATCAGCAAGCAGTTGTTGCCAGTCTACGACAAACCAATGATCTATTACCCACTGTCGTGTTTGATGCTCGCAGGTATCAGGGATGTACTGGTAATTTCCACTCCGCATGACCTGCCTCAGTTTCAGCGATTGCTAAAGGATGGGTCTCAATGGGGAATGCAATTCCAGTATGCTGAGCAACCACGCCCTGAGGGATTGGCTCAAGCGTTCATCATTGGTAGAGAGTTTGTGGGATCCGATTCGGTTGCGTTGGTCCTCGGCGATAACATATTCTACGGACAGGGTTTTCAAAAACTTCTCGCGCAAGCGACAATGCAGGTCGACGGCGCAACCATTTTTGGCTACCAAGTCCGCGATCCGCAACGCTATGGCGTCGTAGAATTCAATTCCGACGGAATCGCAATTTCGCTTGAGGAAAAACCCAAGTCACCCAAATCGAATTACGCGATTCCGGGCTTGTATTTCTATGACAACCAAGTGATCGATATTGCAGCCAACCTCAAACCTTCACCGCGAGGCGAATTAGAAATCACCGATGTGAATCGCGTTTACTTGGAACGCGGGGAACTCAATGTTCTGCAATTCTCTCGGGGGTTTGCATGGCTGGATGCCGGCACGCATGAGTCTTTGTTGGAATCCGGCGAGTTTGTGGCTGCGGTTGAAAAACGGCAAGGATTGAAGATATCCTGCCCCGAGGAAATTGCATTTCGAAAAGGATTCATTTCTGCCGAACAGCTCTTAAAGCTTTCCGGTCAGTTCGCTGGCGATTACGCGAACTACTTGCGGGAGCTCTTGAATTAGTCCTGAGTGGCCTTTGAATCAGGTGATCCGTAGAAGACGACGACCGCGCTCATCTCTGGCTTGAGGTAGATACCCTGCTCGTCCTCCGGCACACGAACGGCAACTCGAACTGGAATGGCCCCTTTCGCACGGTCCGCGATTGGCATCAATCGCGACACGGTTGCTTGGTATCGTTTTGGAAACGCCTCTGGCTTGACTTCGCAGCGTTGCCCAACGAACACCTTAGAAATGTCGCGTTCTTGAATATTCAAATCGATTTCAAGATCGGACAAGTCTGCAATGTCGCAAACACTGAACGAACCATTGAATGCCACAGGGTTTACGAGGTTTCCTTCTTCCGCATTCTTCTTAAGGATCGTGCCCGAAATGGGAGCGCGAATCGTACAGTTGTCCAATCGCCATTGCGACTTGGCCAGTAAAGCCTCCGCTTGCATAACGGCTGCTCGCGCCACTTCGATGCGTTCCTTGCGTGGACCCTCTTTGAGCATGTCCAAGAGGACAGTCAATCTCTCGATCCGCCTGCGGGCTCCGACATAGTTGCTCCTCGCCTGGTCGAATTCCGTCGCGGACACAGCATTCGCCTTGAACAAGCCACTGAGTCGGTCGTATTCGGACTTAAACTGAGGTAGTATTTCTTCTTGCTCCATAAGTTCGACGGTGGACGACTCAATTTCTTGTGGCCGAGCTCCGGTTTCCAATTCCGCAAGCTCAGCCTTGCTTTTCAAGAGAGCCCCTTGCAGTTGTTTTAGGTCGGCGAGGTACTCGGTTTGATCGACCTCCGCGAGAATATCGCCCTTGGTAACCCTGCGGCCTTCCTCGATGTTCAATCGCATGATACGGCCGCTCACTTGCGGGCTGACTAGCACTTGATGTTTCGCGATGACGTAGCCTCGCGACTCGAGCGCCATCTCGTTTGCAGAGAGCGACGTTTTGGCCCCGACAGGAACGTCGCGATTGCTGGGCTCGCCTGACTTTGGCGTTGAGCCGGAATTGGATTCCAGGCCTGAAACTTTTGCCGGTGAAATGCTTGGTTCGGTTTTTCGGATGCCAAGCGTAGCCATCAAGTTGTCATCGCGATAAAACAGCCAACCGCAAAGAGTTGCTAGTACCAACGAAACGAGCCAGGCAAATCGACTACTTGACGATTGTTCTTGAAGACGATCGGATTTGGCGATCTTAAGTGATTGAACGCGGCTTTCGAGAGGTCTAGGGTCTCCTGATTTCTTGACATCGCGGAGCGACAGAGGAGATTTTGGAGGTGATTCCACGTGGGCTTTGCCTCTCTTTACAAATAAGTTGAACTAGTACGATTCCAGCCGGCGACAGATAACAGTCCATCAGTATGCATAATTGTACTTGCCCGAACAGGCAAAATCCAGCTTCAGTAAGCCTAGCGAAATGTGTTGCGAACTAGTTTGGTATCATAAGTGTCCCAACCTGGCCCAATTTCCAACTCCAAACCTCAGGGTTAAACCATGACGACTGGTCCGATGAGCGATTTGCAGGTCAAAGCTTTCCAGCAGGACGGTTTCGTGGTCATTCGCGGACTGCTGAATGCCGAAGAAACACTGCTAACGCTGACTGCTGCCCGACAAGACGAAGCGATCCGAGAGCACAGCATGCAGGTTATCGATACCAAAGGACGCAGTACAAACTTGTCTCTCTGGAACCATCCGGGCGACGATATCTACGGCGCGATCTGTCGAAGTCGTCGCGTGGTGGATTCCATGGAGAAGCTGCTCGGCGATGAGGTCTATCATTACCACTCCAAACTCAGCGCAAAGCAGCCAAAGGTAGGGGGGGCTTGGGAATGGCATCAGGACTACGGCTATTGGTATCAGAATGGTTGCTTGTTCCCAGACCTTGCCAGCGTGTTCATCGCCCTGGATCCTGCGACCCGGGAGAACGGTTGTTTGCAATTGCTCAAGGGCTCGCATCGCATGGGACGGATCGAGCACGGACGTTTTGGCTCGCAGACGGGTGCCGATCCAGAGCGTGTCGAAGCGGCCATGAAGCGGATGGATTTGGTTTATTGCGAAATGGAGCCGGGCGACGCTGTGTTCTTTCATGGCAACACCTTGCATAGTTCCGATCCCAATGTGAGCGATCATCCAAGATGGGGATTAATCTGCTGTTACAACACCCGCAGCAACGATCCCTACAAAGAATCGCATCATCCGAACTACACACCGCTCTTAAAATTGGATGACTCGTCGATCCAAGCCATGGGTGCTCGCGGCAGCGAAACGGGAAAATCATTTCTTGAAGCCAAACGCGATAAAACGCAAAGCGCGAACTAAGCAATTCATCTATGAGCTCATTCCAACTGAACTATTTGCCTAGATTGCCTCGCGACCGATCGGTCGGGATAGGCTGCATCGGATCTGGGTTCATCATGGCGGATTGCCATTTGGTAGCCTATCGACAAGCAGGCTTCAATCCAGTTGCGATTGCTGCTCGCAACGTAGAACACACGCGTCACGTCGCCGTTCGGCACACGATAGCGAATGTCTACGCAGACTATCGCGAGTTGCTCGATGATCGGCAAGTTCGAGTTGTCGACATTGCAGTCCCCCCTGACGTTCAGTTTGAGATCATTCGCGAAATCACACAACGACGAGGCAATATCTGCGGCATCTTGGCACAGAAGCCTTTGGGTATCAACTACGCGCAAGCAAAATCGATCGTTCAAATGTGCGAGGACGCAGGTATTGTCTTGGCGGTCAATCAAAACATGCGATACGACCAATCGATTCGAGCCATGAAGAGTTTGCTGGACCAACGAGCGCTTGGCGAACCCGTACTTGCAACCATCGACATGCGTGCCATTCCCCATTGGATGGCTTGGCAAGAGCGACAGGGCTGGGTGACGCT
>CAMBSL010000060.1 GCA_945870455.1 Pirellula staleyi DSM 6068
AGCTTGTTATGCACTTGTCGCCACGTTGAATTGACCCGCCAATCATCAGCGGCAACTCCAAATCCAGGCCGCAAACACCAACCCACCATATTGATCCAACGCGATTCATGTTCCGCGGATCGCTTGCGATAGGAGGGATGATCCACCAAGAATCGCCACATCTCTCTCAATAGTGATGGGCTCCATTCGCGGCGGCTTTGACCGATGTGTTCGGTTAAATAGTTCAGGCCATCCTTTGGCAGGACGGTAGGACTTTCCCCGAAAACACCATTCAACGCACTCATTGCAGTTTCAATGATCGTTGATTGGCTTGTCTCGGAGATTCCGGCCAGCGCGTCATTCGCTCGCACCTCCGCTTGCGTGTTGCCCCGGACATCAAACTCCAATTTCCAACTGGGTGCATCCAAGTCTGTTGGTGAATTCAAGACGAGCCGCATGGCCAACGTCCCGATTTCGCTCAGTTCTGTTTCAAGTACGACGGGCACGGACTTCTGAAGCCTGCGATTTCCCAATTCGAGCACGCTTCGAATAGGCGACATGGCAGACATAGAGTGGGTGTCCACCGGCACAATCTCGCCCGGCTTGTGTACAAGATTGGTACTGCTTTGAAGCAATGGAAACTGAACGGGTTGACCAACCATCAGCTCAAACGGATGCTCATCCATTCGGTATCGATCCAGCGGCATGGCGCTGGCTGGCATAATGCACATCGCTTGGGGCGGCGAATCTTCGACCAAAAGATAGTACGCACGAGCCAGTCTCGCATCAATGCGAACACCTTCTCCACGACGCACCAAACCAAAATAGGCAGCTCCTTGGGCAACTGCCAAATCCAAACGATTTCCCTCAAGTACGCCTGGCTTCCAAGAACCGTTCTGCACGGTTGAATCCGCATCCCGAAACCATGACGCTATTTGATCCAGTATCGCGTTGCGTACCTGCGTAGACTCAAGTACCCCGCCATTGAAAAGAACCCAGTCGGGGCGAGCTGCCTGCAATTCACTTTTCGTCACTCGATCTTGGTCCGTGCGCCCAGCCCAGCGGTGCTCCCACAAAAATGCAGCAAGGTGCTTGTTGACGTTGGGTTCTGCGGCGAACGGCAATCCGAACTCTTGAAATCCCTCAACGGCAATGTCAGGACGTTCGTCCAACGCAACTTGACCGAAGAAGCCATCGATAAGCAGATGCCTTGCCCATTCAAAGTCAATTGAGAGCGACTTGGTGTTCTCGATCAGCTTGGTGCCTGAACCCGGCAGAGACAGCAGGTACGCGCTCGGAGGCGAGGAACCCAACAAACTTTCTTTTGCGACGCGACACTGAGCCTTGAGCGCATCCCATTGCCTAGGTTTCAATTGCTCTTGGCCAGGCGTTTCGGCAAGGAGCCGTTGCTCAAGAGATCGGGCTAAGGCTAAATCCAGGTTGTCCCCTCCAAGCATCAAATGCTCCCCTACGGCAACTCGATGAAGTCCGTACGTCGCTTGGAGTTCATCGTTGACCGTCAGGCTTAGATCGGGTGAACGTTCGGCTGTATTTACAGCGCCAGACTCCGACGCGATCTGTGGGGCAGTTTGCTGGGCTGCAGCTGTGCTAGTCGCGCTATTCGTTTCGACAACGCGAATCAGGGTAAAATCCGTCGTTCCTCCTCCGATGTCGCAAACCAAAATGGTCTGGCCCGCTTGCATAGTCTCCGTCCAAGAATCTTGGTTGCGATGCAGCCAAGCATAAAATGCGGCTTGCGGCTCTTCAATCAAAATCACATTGGGTAGCCCTGCATCCGACGCAGCTTGAATGGTCAGTTGCCTAGCCACTTCATCGAAGGATGCAGGCAGCGTAACAATGACCTCTTGTTCCGAAAGCAAGTCTCGTGGGTACTCTCGATCCCACATGCGTCGAATATGCTCAAGGTAACGCCGGCTCGCCTTAACGGGCGAAATCAATTGAACTCCTTCCTCGCCACTCCATGGCAAAAGCTCGGACGTTCGATCCACAAGCGTATGGCAAAGCCAACTTTTGGCCGATGCAACGCAGCGACCTGGCATTTGCATACCGCGTTGGCGAGCGAACATCCCAACCACACTTTTGTGTTGACCGTCCGCAAAATGAAAACGCGAATCGATTTGATTCGATTCGGCATGGGTCAGCTCATAGTGAAATGAGGGAAGCGTATCCGATCGTTGGCTCGTTTGGAAATCAACCATTTGCTCGATTCGAAACGTCTCAATCGTTGGCTTGGCGGATTGAGAATCCATGAACGCAACCGCGCAATTGGTCGTGCCCAAATCGATTCCAACGACGTATCGGCTTTGGCGACGCTCAAAGGCTGCATCCAGCGGAGAAAGGGGGCCTGCGGAATCAGTAGCTTGAAAAGTCACGAAGCGTTTAGATCTTAATTGCGAGAAAGGGTCATGGCCGAAGGCAGGAGTTCGTGCAATAAAGTCGGGCCGATAAGTTCCAGGTTGTCCAAATAACCGTTCCAAACGCGAAGCTGTGGCGCGAACTCATGTAGGAACTGACGGCAAACCCCACATGGTGTAACCCGTTGTGGCGACACGACGACGATCGTATCCCAATCGAGATCGCGCCGTAAGACCGCTTGGGAAGCAGCCACCCGCTCTGCACAAATCGTAACCGAATAGGATGCATTTTCGATGTTGCACCCACAATACACCTGGCCACTCTTAGACAGCAATGCGCAACCGACAGCAAAGCGACTATACGGGTTGTACGCTGATTTGGCCGCGTTCTGAGCCGCAACCACCAACTCCATTAATCGAGCGTGGTCAACCGGTTCGGGGGCAAGCGGTTCGGGAAGGGGGAGAGTACTCATTCAAATGGTCAAAATGGGACAGTAAGGCAAGTGGCAGTATTGTGTCTAGCGAGGGGGGAGGCAAACGATTTAAACTTGTTTTCATGGGCTGGCCATCGAATATAATCTATTGGGCCTAGGCTGTGAATTTATATAGTCGCCTTTCGCTCCGCGTAGGATGCGTTCTCCATCGGATAGGCATTGGTGACCCGACGCGTTACGGCTCGTTGCTTTAATGGTAACCCGAAGCGTTAGCGAGGAATCGCAGTCGGCTCCTCGCTTACGGGCACGGGTTATACCAAACTGCCGCCAAAAGTGGTCTATCCATAAATTCACAACAAATCCGCGAAACTACGAGGTATTTACGCTGCTTTTGCGGAGCAAAAGGCGACGATTTTTTGCCTTTCGCGACTATTGGCTACGTTGCTAACGGACGAAACGACAGGACTGTTCCCGCCAGGACTTCGGTAACGACAAGTTGCTCATTTTGAATTCGCAGAGCGCCCGATGGACTGATCCCAACGCAAAGACCTTGAACGAGACCGCCCGAGTGCTTCACCTCGACCCATTGACCGTCGAGCAAACTCCGTTCGGTCCAGCTTTCCACAAGCCAATTTGGATCTTCAAGTTCTCTTTTTTCGAACATAAGCCAGTGATGAACGAACTGCACCAACACATTCTCTGGGCGGGACATTTCCGACTTACCCTGCGGGGTCCATTCGTGAAGGCTTGTTGCATTGACTTTCAAATCGGGTGCGGCTTGACTGAAATCAACTTGGCAGTTGATTCCGATCCCGATGACTGCGATGGCCGATGCCGTCGTAGGCTCGGGAACCACTTCTATAAGTACCCCGCAAACTTTGCGACCTGCAAGGTAAACATCGTTAGGCCACTTTACCATGGGTTTGCGTGAAACAATGGGTTTCAAGCACTCCGCGATTGCGCAACCGACTCGCAGGGGCAAAAGCGCAGAGTGCGTTCGCGGAATGGCACAAGCTTTCGGATCGAACCATTCTGCCTCGTTGGAATCTGCCTCGTTGGAAAGGTCGATGGCCATCGAAAACATCAGGCAGCCAGCTGGTGACCACCATGCATTACTACCGCGACCGACGCCAGCCGACTGCAAATCGGTGACGAGCAATGCGGGCAATTGAATCGATTTTTGCCGAATAGATTGCGCAAGCGACTTGTTCGTTGAATCGATCGAGTCGACCCATCGAACTGAGCCAAAGTACCCCAGTCCACTTAATTCTTCCAAGGCCAACTGTCGCTTGAAAATGCCTAATGGGTCCGTATGCATTTTCTGGTTTCAGTTTCCGCTGACAGGAAGCGAGTGTGGGGTGCGGCAATCGCAATTAGATTTCAAGCTGCCTTTTGCCTTACAGCAGGGCCTTCAATGAAGCGACGGCCGGTTCGTAGTTCGGCTCGGCAGCAACTTCAGGAACGATTTCCCTGTAGACAACCTTTCCATTGGAATCAAGAACGTAGACTGCACGGGCCAACAGCTTCAGCTCGTCGATCATGAGTCCAAAGCTCGTTCCAAAGTTACCATCTTGGTAGTCGCTACCGACCTTCATCGCTTTGATATCTTCTGCGCCGCAGAATCGGTTCATGGCGAATGGCAAATCACGACTGACGGTGAGCGCATTGATTTTGTCGCCCATTCCACCAAGTTCAACGTTAAACTTTTTGGTCTGGATTTGGCAAGTGCCTGTGTCGAGAGACGGAACAACACTAATAAATGTCGGCTTACCCTTGAGATCCGCGAGAGTGATCGTCTTCAGGCCACCTTCGAAGAAATGAATCTTAAAATCAGGGGCTTGGCTACCGACGGTCAGCTCCGGGCCAAGTAGAGTCATTGGAGTACCCTTGAACGTAATTGCTCCGGCGCGTGCCATCTTGAAATCCTTGCGTGAAATTGAACTTGAAACAAACAAACGAGTAGGAAACGTAAGGTTTTTTCGACGGATCGTCAATCCACTTAGGCTTAGGACCGTCTATGCCCTCTGTGGTTCAACAACCAACGAAGTTAAAACTTTTGCGCCTAGGTTGTAAATTTATGGATGAACTACTTTTTGGCGGCAGTTTGATAACCCGACGCGTAAGCGAGGAATTGCAGTCGGCTCCTCGCTTACATGCACGGGTTACCATCGCGTGGCACGTGCGCGGTCGGGGGTGAATCCATGGGCGAGCGCGCCCGTGTCACTTTCGAAGCCGCCGATCAACGTTATACTCTGCTAAACCGATAGCAGTCTTACCAGGAACTAAATTTGCTCATGAAACTACACCTTTGCTTGATCGCTTGGATCGCGGTTATTCTCGTGCCCTACGAGGGAATTGCCGCAGATCGACCGAACGTGGTGATGATTATTTCGGATGATCACGCTTGGACGGACTATGGATTCATGGGGCACCCACACATCCAAACTCCGAACATTGATGCCCTCGCACGCAGCAGCCTGACTTTCCCCCGAGGCTACGTGACCTCGAGTCTTTGTTGCCCCAGTTTGGCAAGTATGATTACGGGTCGCTACCCGCATCAACACAAAGTTACCTCAAACGATCCGCCCATTCCAAAAGGGATGACCAACCAAGAATTCAATCGCTCCCCCCTATTTCAAGCAGGGCGCGAGCGAATGAATCTTCATTTGGAATCAGCCAAGACGTTGCCGACTTTGCTGAAATCAGCGGGTTATCGAAGCTTGCAAACGGGCAAGTGGTGGCAAGGACACTATTCTCGTGGAGGTTTTACGGATGGCATGACCAAGGGAGGACGACACGGCGATGATGGGCTGACGATCGGTCGAAAAGGTATGGAGCCGATCATGACCTTCATGGACGATTGCAAAAAATCTAGTGAACCCTTTATGGTTTGGTATGCACCACTCATGCCGCATGATCCGCACACCCCGCCGGACCGGTTGCTTGAAAAGTACCGTAACAAAACCGATTCTATTCATATCGCAAAGTATTGGGCAATGATCGAGTGGTTTGATGAAACGGTCGGCCAGTTGATGGACGGGTTGAAAGAAAAAGGATTGGCGGACAATACCATCGTCGTCTATCTGGCTGATAATGGATGGATTCAAAGCCCTGACAACTCGAGGTACGCACCGAAGTCGAAGCAATCTCAGTTTGATGGCGGCTTGCGAACTCCCATTATGATCCACTGGCCCTCCAAAGTCGCACCGAGAATGTCGCAAAGCCTAGCCCAATCAATCGATATCTTGCCAACCATTCTCAAGGCCACCGGATTACCGAACGACCCGTCGCTTCCCGGTATCAATCTGCTCGACGAACCAACGCTTCAGTCGCGAGATTCCATCTTCGGATGTTGTTTTACTCACAACTCCAATGACTTGGACGAACCAAGCAAAAGTTTGCGGTGGCGATGGATGATCGACGGAAATACTAAGTTGACTGTTCCGAATGCGAGCGTCGAACCAAATGACTCGATCGCGCTCTATCAATTGGACACGGATCCGTCGGAGACCAAAAACGTCGCAGAATCCAATCAAGCGAAAGTGCAAGAAATGAGAAAGAAATTGGATGAATGGTGGTTGCCGTCACCTTGATGTTGAACCCCTTGATGTTGAACCATAAACACAAATGGTCACACCCGGCAGGTGCGACCGTGCGGCCCACCAGAGGCCTATCCCACTTTAGAATTCTGCAACTTCCTTCTTTCCACAAATAATCCTTCTCGAACCGCATTCGAAATTCATGATGAAAGTCGACGATATTCCCAACCCAAGTCCAAGCCAACTGGCTGACTTGCCTCGCAAGATTGGCTTTGTGCCTTCGTTGCATAACCCACATTCGGCACTCAGTCTGTCGCAAGTCACTCGGTACAATGAGACGGGATTCTTAATGCCGTTCGATGGGCTCGATCCGGACGAGATCCGCGAGGTGAGAGCGTTTTTCGATGGGGTACTCGCAGCCTTCATTGAGCTTGGCAGAACAAGTTACTCCATCAACACTGCCCACCTGCGATTTGCTCGCATCTATCAATTGGTGCGCCATCCAAAAATCCTCGATGCGGTGGCTGGCTTGCTTGGCGACAACATCGTTTGCTGGGGTTCGCACTTTTTCTGCAAGATGCCACGCGACGGCAAACGTGTTCCCTGGCACCAAGACAGTACGTATTGGCCGCTGAGTCCAACCAAGACCGTGACGGTATGGCTTGCCATCGATAATGCCGACCCGGCTAATGCGAACATGAAGTTTATTCCACGCTCGCATGTGCATGGTTTGATCGACTACGACGTGACGCATGAAGTCGATACGGTGCTTGATTTGGCGGTCAAGAATCCGCATTCCTATGGGGACGGGGAAGTCGACGTAGCGCTGCAAGCGGGACAGTTCTCCATGCACTCAGACCTATTGCTTCACGGTTCCGAGGCGAATGAGTCGGATAGGCGTCGTTGTGGATTAACCATTCGCTATGCAGCTGCAGATGTGACCACTTGGTTCGATTGGCACAAAAAAGGGGTCGTGGTTCGCGGTGAAAACCCAAATAACCATTGGCTGAATCCACCCTCTCCAACACACTGATCTACCTATCGGATACGCAATGAGAGTGGCCCAAGCTGCGGATTGATTTGATGCCCAAACAGTTGAGTCGCCCAACCGCCAATCTTATTTTTGCTGGTGCCTTCATCGGTTTGGTGGTGATTGTCTTCACGGTCGGCTATCGAGTTGCTGGCTGGTCGTGGAGCGACTCGATTTACATGGTCATCATTACCGCCTTCAGCGTTGGTTACGAAGAAGTGGTTCCCATTTCAAGCCCTTGGTTGCGAGCATGGACAATTGCGTTGATTGTATTAGGCTGCACGGGAATTATTTTTGTTACGGGTACACTTGTTCAGTTGCTTACGGAAGCACAGATTCAAAGAGTGTTGGGAGGTAAACGCATGGAAAACGAAATCGAGAAGCTGAGTGGGCATGTGATCATCTGCGGTTTTGGCCGAATCGGGCGCATGCTCGGACTTCAGCTTCAGCAAGGCGGCCTCAGCTTTGTCATCCTGGATCAAGGTGCGGATCGCGTGGCAGAAGCTCGTGAATTGGGTTGGTTGACCATGCAAGGGGATGCAACGGACGAATCCGTGTTGCGAGCCGCTGGGATCGCACGAGCGCGAGTCCTTGCGACCGTATTGCCAAACGACGCGGCCAATGTTTTCATCACCCTGAGCGCAAGGAACATGAATCCGGGCATTCAAATCATTGCTCGAGGCGAAGTCCCATCGACGCAACGCAAGCTGATGCAAGCCGGAGCAAACCGGGTCGTGCTCCCCGCTCACATCGGTGCGGATCGCATCGCCCATTTGATACTTCACCCCAACGCTCGCGAACTTCTAGGAAATGAAACCAAGTCCAAGGTGGAATTCGAGAACCATCTGAATGAACTTGGGCTAGATATGGAAGAAATCCATATCGGCTCGGATTCGCCGTGGTTGCAACGCAGTGTAGGTGATGTTGAAAAGGAGTTGTCGGGAAGTATGCTGACCATCGCGATCCAAAGAAAGGAAGGGCGTATCGACGTGAATCCAATCCCATCCACAATACTTATGAGCGGTGACGCCTTGGTCGTGATGAAACGCAACGCTCGAAGCTGAAACCAATGAGTTTTCGTTGTGCGACGCTCCGCTTCGCACGAATCACGACGGCGGAGGGTCGTGCAACTTAGTCCAGCCGTTGAAGCTCTGGAACGGGACGTATCCCGTCGGAGACTTCTTGGGAAAACAAACGAAGTGCATATCTACGATACGGCACTCGCCTCGTCATACCATTTCAACAATTGTGTGTTGCCTGCCCTCGTGCAAAAATCGCCGAAGGATTCACTGCTTGTTCGGTTGGCCTTGAAGGCTGCAAAGAGCGGCTCGAGCACGGACACGATTTCTTCGAACGGAACAAGATCTTTGTAAATGAAAGCGAGTCGCGTGCCTACACGTGTGCCTCCAACAAAGACCGTGTACTTGCCTTTGGCTTTACCAACCAAGCCGATGTCGGCGTTATAGGGTCTAGCGCAACCATTTGGGCAACCTGTCATTCGGACCGTGAACAACTCTTTTTCGAGTCCCATGTCCGCTAAGACTTTCTCCATGTCATCGATCAGACCAGGTAGTGCTCGTTCGCTTTCCGTGATCGCCAATCCGCATGTTGGCATCGCGACGCATGCCATCGACCACCGGCGAACGTTGGAAATTTCTTCGGTCAACGGGAGCCCGCGTTTTTTGATGAGTCCCTCAAGCCTGGCTTTGTCCTTCTCTTCGATATTGCAAAACAAAATGCTCTGGTGTGCCGTCAGTCGAATTTCTGGGCGAAGTTGTTCGCAGATGTCTCTAAGTGCGGCCTTCCAGGATCGATCTTCATCGTCGTACAGGCGACCGTTTTCGACATTGAAACCGTAGAACCAGCGGCCATCTCCTTGTTCGTCCCAACCCATATGGTCGTTGTGTTCTCGCACATCATCGTGAGTGCAATCCGCCAGTTTCGAACCGAAGTACTCCTCGACCTTGGCTCGAAACCACGCTATGCCTTCGTCGTGAATCAAGTACTTGAGACGAGCACGTTTTCTATCGCCTCGATTTCCGAAATCGCGTTGAACCTTAACAACCGCTTCTGCAACTCCGATAGCTTGCTCGCAGGTAACGAACGCCATTCGGTCCGCAAGCCGAGGAAACGTTTTCTTGGCACTCGGAGTGACCCCCAGTCCACCGCCGACGATGACATTGTATCCGACCACATTACCATCTCGAATAACAGCAATGAAACCCAAGCAGTTGGTGTAAACATCAATGCAATTATCGTCTGGCAAAGCGATGCCTGTCTTAAACTTACGCGGCAAATAAGTCTTGCCGTAGATCGGCTCGTAAACTTCGTCGCTGCCCCCTTCGAGTGTCTCCTCGCCTGAATCTGGATCCTTGAGCCATAGCTCGTAGTACGCCTTGGTGCTTGGGGCAAGATGAATCGCTAAATCGTATGCAAGTTTTTGCAATACCGGTCGCACATTGTCGCGATAGGGAGCTGGGCAAGCCATCACATTTCGATTCACGTCCCCGCAAGCGGACAACGTGCTCAGGTGGACGTCATTGATCCGTTTGATGCAATGCCGAAGATTGGATTTCAAAATTCCGTGCAGTTGCAAGCCTTGGCGTGTTGTTACTTTGAGTGTTGTGTTGCCGATCTCATCGCACAAATCAAGATGCGCTAACAATTGGTCGCTCGTCATGATTCCAGCCGGAATTCGGCTGCGAACCATAAAACTATATGCTTTCTCCGACTTGCCACTTTCCGTTGCGGCACCTCGGGCTTCGCGATCGTCTTGTTGGTAAGTACCATGAAATTTGAGAAGTTGAATGTCTTCTTTGCCAAAATGGTCCGTCGGTGCTGAAAGCTCTTCGCCGATCGTGCCGCGCAGGTAGCGGCTGGCTATCTTCATTCCTTCAACGGGACTCAGCTTTTCTTCAACAGTATTTTCGTTGTCGGCCATAGGGACAGCAGTTTTCTATCTTGAATTTTCGGTTGACACAACATCAGGATGGCGATGCCAATTGGGCTCGGCTAACCACTTGCGTAAACAATATAACAAATGACAATTCTGCCGATATCCCGAAACAGCTACACACCCCGCGTTAAACCGCCACAGTATCCTCTTCAGTAACAATTCTTATGAACGCTCGCATTCTGGATGGCAAAGCCATTGCACTCAACATTCGCCAAGAAATCGCGATTGAGGTGGGGTTGCTCGTTAAAAAAACGGGCGTGTTGCCTTGCTTGGCTGCGGTCTTGGTCGGGAAGGATCCCGCAAGTCAGGTTTACGTCCGAAACAAAGAAATTGCTTGCGAAAAAGCGGGTATTCAAAGCCAACTTTTCCGATTGCCCGCAAGCACCACAACCAACGAACTCTTGGCCTTGATCGAGCGATTGAACCAGGACTCCAGGATCCATGGAATCCTTGTCCAGTTGCCTTTGCCAGCTCAAATCAACGAACGGCAAGTTCTCGACGCAGTTTTGCCTGCTAAAGACGTAGATGCGTTCGCGCCCGAAAACGTTGGGCTCATCTCTCAAGGCCGCCCGCGTTTCCTGCCTTGCACTCCGCATGGAGTTATGCAACTACTCGGCAGGTGCCAAATCGAAACTGCTGGCAAGGAAGTGGTCGTAGTTGGCAGGAGCGACATCGTCGGAAAGCCTTTGGTTTCTATGTTCTTGCAGCGATCGGGTCCGCTTGGTCCATCCAATGCGAATGCGACAGTCACGTGCTGTCACAGCCAGTCGCAAAATCTTGCCGAGATCACGCGACGAGCGGACATTTTGGTGGTGGCGATCGGCAAAGCGCACTTTATCACGGCGGACATGGTTCGTCCTGGAGCGGTGGTGATTGACGTTGGAATCAATCGACTAGGGGACCGAATCGTAGGCGATGTCGATTTTGAAAGCGTATCCAAGATTGCGAGCGCGATAACACCTGTGCCCGGCGGAATAGGACCGCTAACCATTGCGATGCTTCTGAAAAACACATTGATGGCCGCGACAGCATCACCGTCCGAGTCATCATTGCGGTAATTCAAAGTAGGTGGCACATTCCATGTGCCGTCCACCTGGAATCCTGGAATCCCGGTAAAAGCTTGACTGCGAACGGCACGGCGGAGCGTGCCTGCTACTATTGACTGCGAACGGCACGGCGGAGCGTGCCTGCTACTATTGACTGCGAACGGCACTGCGGAGTGAGCCTGCACCTATTGTCGGCTGTGTCAAATTTGTCGGCTGTGTCAAATTGTCGGCTGTGTCAAATTATTGCGAAAGTCAGTTAAGCTCCTTCCGATCGGCTGTGCCAAATTTTTGGGAAAGTCTGGGAGTGCGTTGAATTGGGAGCCTCATGCAGATTCCCAAGAGCGAACGCGGCGGCGATGGCAATCGGCACGCCTGCTTCGGCGAGAACCAGTTCAGCGCGACGTTCCGCAATTAAGGCTGCCATCTCTTGGGCGCGGGCCAGGGCCATCGACAGCCTCGATTCGGCGGATGCTTTCGATGTTCTCATGTCCGCTTCTGCTTGTGCAATGGAAAGAGCTGCACCAATATTGTTTCCAACACTCACGTGAACGATGTCTGTCGACACTATTTCATAAGATGAATTGGCATCAAGTCCGCGCGCGAGCACGTTTTGGGAGATGAGACTAGGTGTTTGAAGTATGGTTCGAAAGGAATCTGTCGATCCAATGGCACTGATGATTCCTTGGCCAACGCGAGCGATGATCGTTTGTTCCGTTGCTCCGCCAATCAATTGACTCAAGTTCGTTCTGACCGTGACCCGAGCTCTTACGAAGAGTTCGATTCCATCTTTGGAAACACCGCTTATGCTCTGTTGGCCCGATTCGTTTTGATCAGGGCAATGGATTATCTTGGGAGAGACACTCGTTCGAATGGAATCCGTGATATCGCGACCTGCGAGATCAATTGCCATTGCAAGGTCCAAGCTCAGCGGCAAACGAGCGTGCCTAGCTGCAATCGAGGCACGCACGACTTTCATCACATCTCCGCGAGCTAAAAAATGTGCCTCAAGACTGTGCGTACTCATGCCAGACTCGCGATCAATGCTCAAGCCAGCCTGCTTACCCATTATCTTGGCGGTGACGATCATCCTGGGGCTGACACCTCGCAGCGACATACCGATTAGATCCACCATGCGCACTTCCGCTCCGCACGTGAACGCTTCAAGCCAGAGCCGTCCGTAGAAGGCGATGATGAATGCTGCCAGGATCAAAAACAGGCCCAGCGGAACAAAAAACACAATAAGCATCATGGAGCCCCCCTTTGGACCCATTTGTCAACGCGGCCACAGTGGTATCTAGTCCTGTGCCGTTTGACAAGATTCATATGAACACAGATACAGTCCCAATGCTATCACTTAACCCGAGAAAGTCGTGCGATTTCGCCAGTTAGACACAGCCAGCAAAAGTCAAAGTAGTGGGCACATTCCATGTGCGGTCCACCTGGAATCCTAGCAAAAGCTCGACTGCGAACGGCACGGCTGAGCGTGCCTGCACCTTTTTTTCTCTGTGTCAATTAAATGGGCTTGTCGGCTGTGTCAATCAATTGGGCTTGATCCAAAGACGGGTTTTGGCGACAAGTACCGTGTTGTACGGCGAAGCGATCCGACTGCGTGTCGGATTTCGCAGACTCCCAAGTACTTGAAGACTAAAAGCCAACAATAAACACGGACGTTTTCATGTCGGATCCAGCGATAACCCCCGAAGCAACTGCAACCCCCGAAGCAACCGCAACCCCCGAAGCAACTGCAACCCCCGAAGCAACTTCGTCCGGAACAACTCCGTCGCGAAGCCACGTCGATTCCGAATCACTGCTCCATCAAGCCGAAGCTGCGTTGCAAGAAGTTGAGGATTCTCTTCAAGGTCCCAAAATCAAAAAGTACCAGCTCGACGAACTGATCGGCACGGATAGCCCACCCGAGAAAGTATCCATGGATTTGCTTCGAGATGAACCTCTCGACTTAAAAATCGAATTGGGCCGAACTCGCATGAATCTCGACGAAATACTTCAACTCCGCGAAGGCTCCGTCGTAACGCTCGACAAGCTCGCAGGCGACCCGGTCGATGTGTACGTCAACGGTAGACTCGTCGCTCGTGGTGAAGTTCTTGTTTTGAACGACAACTTCTGTGTTCGCGTGGCTGAATTGGTAGGCAGCGATGCGATCCACTAACGCTCCATTCCAAGGTCTCTGCAAATCGCTCGCAGAATCCGCGACGGCACTCCTAGCGATCGTTCTGTTTGCATGTTGCGTCAGTTCAGCCTGTGCCCAATACCCGCCCGGGCTACAAACGCCGCCAAGGTCCCCAAATGATCCCGCGTTAGTGCATCAGCCCGGTTATAGCTTGCAACAAGCCACACCTCCTAGGTCGTTGCAACAGGATCGATCGACAGCTAGCTCAAGTGGCGCTGGAGCAAGTAGCTTGTCTCAGTCCGGCGTGCAGCAAGCCAAATGGTCATCCGAATCGTCATCCGCGAAGGTGGAAAATCCAAAGGCGAGAACACCTTTAGAGCTCAAGTCGCGAATCAAAGAAGCGAGCAGTAGCGTGGATAAACCCACTAGCACTTGGGCCGCTGCGCTGTCCATGTTTTTTTCGCTGTCCATTGTGATCAGTCTTTTTCTTTTTATTGCATGGCTTTTTCGCAAGTCGCAGCCGAACACATTTCAGAAGTTGCCAACGGGTGTCCTCCAAGTTTTGGGGAGCACGGTTATGGCTCCCCGTCAGCAGGTATATGTCGTTCGGTTCGGGAACAAGATGCTGCTCGTTAGTCATCAACCGGGTCAGACTCAAACTCTCGGCGAGATAACGGATGTGGACGAAGTTCATCGGCTTGCCGGACTCTGCGAATCGAATCAGCCAACGAGTGTTACGCATTCCTTCCGCGACGTGCTCAGGCATGTTACATCAGGTCGGAGCGATACCGAATTGCAGCCAAACTCGAGAAAGCGAACCTAAGTTTTAAGAGCGATTTCGAACGCTGAATTGGGTCAGTTGCATGGGTAATCTAATCATTGCATGAATCGTTCGAAAAACGGTGCCAGATAGATTTCGGACGATTTGCCCGAGGAACAAAGAGGGGACCCCGGAAGCCCTTTGAATATCTTCGACACCGTGCGGCCAGTCCTTGACACGTTCGATGGCTAGTTCTTGCCAATGTTTGCTGTACGGGAACATCGTAAGTCTCTGAAGCCAGGATTTCGGTATTGTGTCTTTGCTAAGATGAATGCCCGACAGCGAGCCCGCCAAGACCGCAACATCCCCGCATGCTCCACCGAGCAAAGCGGATCTCTCTATGCAATTGCGGTAGTTTTTTGGATGCCTGAGCCAAGCGTAGATGCCCATTACGGCAGTTGCAAAGAGTTCCGTGGGAATGCCATCTGCCCACCCAAAATGCCTCGCTACGTATGCTACGGATCGATTTTCCGAAAGAAACACTCGCATCTCATTCAACATGCAACTCAATGTTGGTTCGTCGGTCGACGCTTGCAATCGATCGATCGCTTGGAGTGGATCGAAATTGACTGGATCCTCAATTTGGGCAATTTGAGCGGCATAACCGACCAAGATACCCGCGTGCAATGCAAGATTGTCCAGGTGAGAAACTTCGATACACTTTTGAAACCAGCGTGAAGCCGAACTCACGTTTCCCTGCAGCATCACTGCGAGGACGACTGACCTTATTAAGGGATCATCTGCGAATCCTGTTTTCATTGAATCATCGACGACTTTTCGAATCAGCCGCTGGTTGACCTTCGCGATGTGCTGTTTCGCATGTCGCCATGGAAAGGCGCGTTGATACCAAGCAATTCGATTTCTAAGTGATTTTGCGAAGAGTTCTTTGTCTGTCTTCGATTCTAGCATGGCTTGAATCGTCATGAGCATCAGATGAGTTCGTTGGGATGTAACACCCATCCCGGGCTGAAACTGAAAGTGAATGGGAGTTCGCCCAAACAACTTCAGGCTGATGCGAGGGTGAAGGCCATCACGAGACAGAGAGATGGCGTCCGCTACGGCGCATCCCAGTAACATGCCTTCGACGGCCTGTTCACGACGGTGCGTCGGAATAACTTGGCTCCACTGAAATGGAGGGGACTTTCCTGGTCTTAAGCCGCTCGATTTCGAACCGTGAGAGAGTCGCAGACTTATCTTCTTGCCAGTGGCATGCTCCGGACTCGCTCCAGCCTCCATGGCGAACTCGCTTAGACGTAATTTATGAGGTTGTGGCCGCAACATTCGATTTCTAAACACCCATTCGTCCGAGGAGAGATCATTGCTATTGAGTATGTGTCCCATTTTCCAAAACCAAAGCTTCTTTGGCAAGAGAATTGCAATTTCGGTCGAGTCCGCTCCGTTCCGGAAGCGCGAGTCCAGAAAACCAGTTATAATAGGAACGATCGCTACACCCCGCAGTTAAGGAATTTTACTTATGGACCGAAGAAACTTTACTTTCAAAATGGCTGCTTTGGTTTTTGGCACTGCCTGGGCGTCTCGAACATGGGGTGCTGACAATCTTTTGCGGACGCCAACTCAAACCCGCGGTCCGTTTTATCCGATCCCAGAAATAGAGAAACAATCCTTTTTCGACGTCGATTTAACACGCAAAGACGACGCGTCGCCGTTGGCTGAAGGGGAGGTCGTTGCGATCCGCGGAACAGTTGTCGATTTCGCTGGCAAGTCCTTGGATCGAGTTTTCGTCGAAATCTGGCAGGCCTGTCATTCCGGGCGATACAGCCATCCAAACGACAATGGCGCGAGTCCGCTTGATCCCAATTTTCAGTATTGGGGCCGAATGGAGACAGGTGTTGACGGACTGTTTTCGTTCAAAACGATACTGCCAGGAAAGTATCCTGGACGAACACCGCATATTCATTTTCGAGTCGTCGCCCCCCGTCGCGAGATTCTCGAAACTCAGCTTTACTTTCAAGCCAACGAAGAGCTAAACAGCAAGGACGGTGTTTACAACAGCGTTCCAGCGAAACAGCGAAAATCGGTCACGACCGCGTTGGAGAACCAAGCCGTGGATGCAAAAGATCCAAGAAGTCCAAAATTGCCGACCGGCCTTTTTCAGATAGTACTAGGACCCGCGAGTGACGCAAAGTCAACTCCAGGCAATGGCCCCAAGAATCCAAAGAAGTAGGATCGGAATGGGGGCCACCAAGAATTTTCCGCCTTGTTTTCAAATTGTCGCAGCCTTTAGTCGACATGATGCTGCGCTTGAATGGCTTTGGACACAGGTTCAAGAAAGCTTCGGCTCCATTGTTGCACTTAGTCCCAAGTTTGCCTTCACCGAGTCCCAATATTATAGATCAACCATGGGCCTGGGGCTGACTAAGCAGTTTGCGCTGCTAGAACCGTGGTACGACCCTGCAGAGCTCGCCAAACACAAGCTCATGTCCAATGATTTTGAATCGCAATACGCGACGCAGTTCAAGTGCGAAGAAGAACGTCCACTCAACGTGGACCCGGGCTATTTGTCGATGACCAAACTCGTGTTGGCATCCACAAAAAATCGTGAACATCGTATTTACTTGCGAGACGGGATTTACGCGGAAGTGACACTGGCCTTTCGAAATCAACAATGGTTGCCGATGCCATGGACATATCCCGACTACCAGCGCGAAGACTTTCGAGTCTTCTTTCACGAAGCCCGGAATCGACTGGTCAAACAGTTCGCTGAATCATGATGAATAGCGATACGATGCGGAGCGTTGTCATACCGATGTTAGGAATGGTTCTAGCGACAGCCTTGCCTGCATTTTTAATCTCCGTGTTTGCAGTCGGTCTGGTGAAAAGATTCGCGTCAACCCTAGGGCTTTTGGATGAGCCCAATGCCAGAAAGGTGCATACGGTCCCGATTCCTTTAGGAGGTGGACTTGGTATTTGGCTTGGAGTCGTAGGGACCTTTTTACTCGGAACGATCGTTCTTTATCTCTTGAGAACCAACGAACCACTTGCTCGCGAACTTGTACCGACTCGATTGCAACCGCATTTACCGGGCTTGATGTCGCGGGCTGGACAAATTTGGCTGCTGCTTGGAGGCGGAACCATTTTGGCCATCCTCGGTTTGCTTGACGATCGATTTTCTCTCGATTGGCGAGCGAGGCTTGCGGTCGAGTTTCTGGTTGCGGGGTTCGTTGTTTACCTGCAAAACTTGCAACTCACCGCGTTCATTGGCATCCCATGGTTGACGGGGATCCTAAGTGTTGTTTGGATCGTCATGCTGATCAATTCGTTTAATATGCTGGATAACATGGATGCGCTCAGCGGTGGCGTTGCAGCGATCATTTGCGGAATATTCGCGATGATGCTCATCGTCAATCCAGAGCCAGTGCAGGGCCAACCTCAACTTTTTGTCGCTGCGATGCTTTTGGTATTGCTTGGATCGCTGCTGGGCTTCCTGAAACACAATTGGCCCCCTGCAACCATCTTTATGGGAGATGCAGGCAGCTACTTTGTCGGCTATTGGATAGCAATTGGTTCGCTTCTCTCAACCTATGCCGGTGCAAAAGGATTGACGCCTCACGCGGTGCTTGCTCCGTTGTGCGTTTTGGCGATCCCGCTCTACGATATGGTTAGCGTCATCTGGATTCGAGTTCGAGAAGGCCGCAGTCCGTTTCAAGCGGATAAGCGGCATTTTTCGCACCGCCTCGTCGATCTAGGGATGACGAAGAAGCAAGCGGTTGTCACGATCTATTTGGCAACGATCACCTGTTCACTCGGCGCATTGCTTTTGCCGCGAACAGATGTGTGGGGAGCTGCCATTGTCGTGGCAATTGTCCTTTGCATGCTGGCTCTCGTTGGTGTCCTTGAGAGCCTGACTGGAAGTAACGGAACGAAATAGCTCTAGAAAAAATTGAGTCAAGCATTGAAAACAACGGACGCACCGAGAGCCACTTGGTTGTACGACCTTCCACGACATTTGGCTTGTGTGTTGCTCGCGATATGCCTGGTGATATCACAACTCTATCCATGCGATTCGACAGTAAGCATGACCAATGGGGACAGCGTCATCTTGATTTTGATGATTTTTGGAATCAGCTTTTTTTTAGCAATGGATGATGTGTTATCTGCGTGTGGCTTTGGATCCAGGGCTTCCGATGCCAAGAGCGTCGGACCATTAGTATATTGGATTTCAGGCCTTTGCTTACTTTTTTGCGGCTGGCTGTGGGGCTGCACTTTTAGACAGTCGGGTATTGGGAATGCGAGGTTTGCTACCAATGGATTTTGGCAATGGACGGCACACTTGCTCCTTTTGTTGTCCATTGCAAAGCTTAGCACCTCTCCCAAGGTTATTTCGTCGCTCGTTTCGCTGATGCTGGCCTGCGTCGCTGGGACGATTGGATTTGCATTATTCCAGTACTTTGTCACGATGCCGAACCTTCGCCATTCGTTTGCTGCCGATCCGAATGCGATGTTGGCGAAACTTGGATATTCTGCCGACTCGTCGAATGCTATTTTGTACATGAATCGGCTTGCGAGTTTAGAGCCGACAGGACCATTCATTCTAACAAATTCTCTTGCAGGTTTTTTGGCCGCATGGTTGGTCTTGCTGACCGCTTTGCTTTGGACTCGTTTAGCATTTGCAAGGGCAGACGTCGTCAACCCAGTGAGTCAGACCAAGCGATGGAGGGACTGGGTTCTACCGACGTTAGGCGTTGCTCTTGGCATCAGTCTTTGTGTTATCCTGTTCCTGACAAAGAGTCGCACCGCCTGGCTTGCAACTGCGATGGGTTTTATCGCACTTGGTGTTGCCCAACCTGTCTTTCGTCGCGAGTGCTCTCGATGGGTCCAACGGCACCGACTCGTTGCAGGGGGCGTGGCGTTGATGATTGGAGTTGGAAGCATTGTGGTGATGATTCGAGATCCATTGCTCATTACGGAAGCGGGCAAGTCGCTATCGTATCGATTTGACTATTGGCGAGGGGCGATGTCGCTAATCATGGAATCGCCATTTTCAGGATTCGGCGTGGGCAGCTTTCAGGCTAACTACAACCGAGTCAAGCTTATCACAGCATCCGAGTCACCGGCAGATCCGCACAATTTCCTTTTGGAAACGGCATGTGCAGGCGGTGTGCCCCTGCTGATTATCTTGAGCCTCATCTTGGGGATACTGATTTGGACGTTGTTTCGTCAAGCCAACGCCGGGGCAACGTGTGGTTCAGAGACTAGTTGTTCTGCGAGCGACAAATGCGAAAGTGCGTCGATTTCATTGGGAGTCATGTGTGCATTTATGGGTGCCTTGGCCTACCACTTCTTTGCAAGTGACGACGAATTATTTTATTCGGTTCTGATCTTCGTCGGACTTGGAACAACAACGTACGTTTGCCTTGAGAGGTCTAAGTGGCAGGTTGCGGATAGCAGCATCCGCATTGCTTGGTTGGTTGCTGCATTTGTGATGCTCGTGCATTTGTGTGCGTCGGGTGGCTGGATGTTGCCAGGCACCATGAACAGTGTTTGTGTTCTTGCCGGTATCGGAATAGGGACCTGCCACGCGAGCAATATTGGTTCCGCGTCCAAGCGAGGTCTTCGATCGCGAGCAACGTTGTTGCGAGCAGCCATTCTGTTGCTGCTTTTGCTGGCGGTCGGTGAGTTTGCAAGAACGATGTGCCTGCCGATTCTGCGAAAATCAGAGAAGCTGGCAACTTTCACCGACGCTTCGAGACAGGTGCATTCCATTGAAGAATGGCGTGAATTGGAGGCCGCAGACGTCTGGGACCCAGAATTGCCCCGCCTAATTGCGAATGAATGCGTTCAAGTTTTGGGGCAGCGCAATTTGTCGACCACGGAAAAAAACAATTGGATTCGAGCGTTCGACGAGTCCTCGCAGGAATATCTGCGGCGGGACCCTAACAACTGGATTTCCGCGACGGAGTGTGGTCGGTGGAATTCGATGCTAGCAGAGCTAGATTTGTCGTTCGCATCTAGAAAAGAGGACGCAAACAAGCATTTTCGACGCGCTGCGACGTTATACCCAAGTGCCATTTCAACCCAGCTTCAAGCTGCAGTTAGTTCGAAGTGGTGCAATGACAGTCAAAATTGCCAGGACTATTTGGCTCGAGTGGATGAAATCAACCGAGCGACGACGCATGCCGATCGGAGGTTGAGCGCCAGCCTCGTGTTTTTTCCGCCAGAATTAGAGCGGAGTTTCGCACCGCTGGAGCTGTCCGCACGTAAAAATGTGGAAGTTGGGATGGCGAGAGGCGAACCTGTTATGCGGTGGTTGCGTACGAACGCGGATGCCAGGTAGCACCGTGAATAACTAGCTTATTTATGGTTGTTTGGTACCATAGAGGCGTGGTGGTAGGCGGTCCGTTGTCTTATTCGTTGAAGTTGAATTGTTATGCGAATTTTAATGCTGACTCTCGTTTGTATCGCCGCTGGCTTCGGAATAGCCAAGTACCAAGCCGATCAAAGAACCTCCAGGGTTGTCAACACATTGGGGTTGAAGGCGGATATGGAGGCGAGCCTAGCGGAGGTGCCTGTTCCGAAGGCCGAGCAAGGGCGAATCGAAGTTATCGATGGCGATTCTTTCGATTTTGGGACCATGAAACAAGGATCGACTCGGTCGCACAAGTTTGTGTTTAAAAACGTTGGCGGCACTCCTGTTCAACTTGAATTTAAGTCCAGTACTTGCAAGTGTACGGTCGGGAAATTTAAGGAAGCAAAGCTTGAACCAGGGCAACAAACCGACGTCGACTTGGAGTGGCATGCAGAAAAGGGCGTAACGGAGTTTTCGCAAACGGCCACGATTGCCTCAGATGCAATAGGCCAAGAGGAGATAAAGCTGAGCATCCATGGGAAAATTGGAAATTCGTTCGTCTTTGATCCTCCCGACCACGATTTCGGGGATTTCTTGGCGAACGACGAGCACCGTTTCTCAGGAAAGCTTTACAGTTTTGAGGACACTCCCATCCAAGTGAATTCCGGGACTTGGTCCGACGCTACTCTGAGAAAGAATGTTCAAGTTGAGATAGGAGAAGTGCGAACCCTGAAACCAGGTGAGATTACCGAATTTGCAGACGCTCGACAAGTCATGGATTTTAAGGTAACGCTCAGTCGAGGTGTTCCATCCGGACGATTTGCCGGAAATGTTGCCTTAACTTATTCGGGCGAATCCAGTGGGGAAACAGAACAGTTTAATTTCCCCGTGCGGGGGCGTTCCGTAACCGTGGTGACGGTTGTTGGCGGCAATTACTATAATGAAGAATTGAACACCCTCAACCTAGGTTCGGCGAGTTCCAATATCGGTCTGAAGAAGAGTTTCTTGTTAAAAGTGAAGAACGATGGGGATGTTGTTCCGGAGGTTAAATTGGGGAAAGTTACTCCAAATGCAGCCGCCGACGTTCTTAAGGTCAAGATTGGCGAGCCGACCGTTTCAGCCTCTCAAAGAATTTTCCCCATTACCTTAGAGGTTGCGCCTGGAAGTCCAGCCTGCGAAATGGCAGGCGCGTACGGTAAGGATTTTGCCAAGATTGTTTTGGAAACCAATATTGAAAGCGTGCCCGAGTTTCCGATGTTCATCAAGTTCAGAATAACGGACTAAAAAAATCGCTCGCGTGCAACATTGGAGGCTCGGTCGGTGGCTGATCAACGAAACAAGTCCAGGAAACGCACTTCAAGTACATTGCTAGCCCTCTCGGTTGCGTGTGGGGTCTCGTTGGCTATTCCAAATTTGCGTGGGGAGCCACCTGAAACCACCGCCACCAAATCCACGCAATCGAGCAAAGTGAAAATTCGATTTCAGGGCGTTCCTTCCACTGACGGAGCCGTCAATCCTGAGCAACAGTCACCGCCTGCCACGAAAGTAGGCAAACTTACGGATGCGGGGAAGGCGGTTCTCCTTCCGAAATCAGACGATTCCGCAACAGGCAGTCCACTCACCTTAGCCACCGACGACGAAAAGAAGCAAAAGATCGCGACGGATTGGAAAGATCCCTGGGCCGTTTTCTTTATTACGGGCAAGCAGAGTGGCTACATCGAGCCCTGCGGATGTACCGGTCTAGAGAATCAAAAAGGTGGTTTGAGCAGGCGAGATAGTTTACTGACATCCGTCCGGAAACGCGGTTGGAACGTCGTTCCAATCGATGGTGGCAACCAAGTCAAGGAAAATAGAAAGGGACGCCAGTCGGAAATTAAGTATGAATGGTCCGCTACCGCTATGAAAACGATGGAGTACCAAGCAACTACCTTCGGCGTGGATGATCTTTTGCTAGGAATCGACTCACTTTTGCTCCCGATGCTCGATGACGGTGGCGACAAGAGTGGACTTTTCGTCTCTGCTAATGTCAGTGTTGAGCCACCCTATGATGTGAAATACAAGACTTTTCAGGTGAACGGCCGAAAGATAGGATTAACGGCCTTTCTCGGAGACGATTACGCAAAGAAGGTTCGAAATGCTACGGACCGTTTGGTGATTAATCCTGCTGTTCCGGCGCTGAAACAAGTGACAACAGAACTGGCTAATGAAAAGTGCGACTATCTAATTCTCATAGCGCACTCAACGCTGGAAGAAGCGAGAGGAATCGCCAAAGCGTTTCCGGAATTTTCGCTGTTGATAACTTCCGGAGGAGACGGCGAACCCACTTATCGTCCCGAATTGATTGAAGGAACCAAAACGCAAATGGTTCAAGTAGGCATCAAAGGAATGTATGTTGGGCTCTTTGGTTTGTTTGATGACCCGGCGCAACCCTTTCGCTATCAACGAATTGCTTTGAGCTCACAATTTGATGACTCACCTCGCATGACGGAACTGTTTGGTAAGTACCAAGATCAGCTGAAAGCGATTTCATATCAAGGCTTGGGCTTGAGGCCACTTTCGCACCCGACTTCGCGAGAATTTGTCGGATCGGAGAAATGCGGAGAGTGCCACACGACGGCTTACGATTCCTGGAAAAAAACCTCGCATGCACATGCAACCGATTCGATCATTCAGCCACCTCAGCGGACAACTGCTCGGCATTTTGATCCAGAATGCCTAGCTTGCCACGTGACGGGTTGGCAACCACAGAGCATTCTGCCATATCGAACAGGCTTTGAGTCGCTTGAAACGACACCCCACATGGTCGGTAACGGTTGTGAGAACTGCCATGGACCTGGGGCAAAGCATGCTGCTGCGGAGCTTGGAGAGCTTGAAGCGGACAAGGTCTTGATGGATCGGTTTCGGGCCGAGATGCGATTGCCCTTGGACAAAGCCCAAGACAAATGCCATGAATGCCACGACCACGATAACAGTCCAGACTTCCATAAAGACAATGCTTTCGAAGAGTATTGGGAAAAAGTCAAGCATTATGGCAAGGACTAGATGTCCGAATTGATTCGAAAATATGCGGTAACGCACAAGACGCACTATGAGTACTCCTCACCTAGTTCGCTCTGCCATAATCAAATGCATTTGCGTCCGCGCAACTTGCCTTTTCAACGGGTGTACCAATCCAATGTGGAGATATCACCCAAGCCGGACTCGAGATACGAGTGGGTCGACTGCTTTGGGAATGACTCCGAGTTTTTCAGCATCGAACATCTGCACCCGAGTTTAACCGTCACTGCAAAATCGATCGTGGAACGCAGCAATCCGATCTACGCGTTGGAACAATCGCCGAGTTGGCAAGAAGTTGTGTCATTGCTGGGAGCACAACGAGAGCATCGCCATCGCGAAGCAACGGAGTTCATCTACAACTCACGTCACTGCCAGCGTGCAGAAGTCTTTGCGGACTACGCGAAAGACGTTGTGGATGAGAATCGAAGTTTTGTTGAGTGCGTGCGAATGTTGATGTCGAAAATCTACGTTCAATTCGAGTATTCGACGGAAGCCACGCATGTCTCTACTGAGCCTGCAGAGGCCCTAGAAAAACGGCAAGGTGTTTGTCAGGATTTTGCGAATGTCGCGATATGTTGTTTGCGATCACTCGGCATTCCGGCACGATACGTTAGCGGTTACTTGTTGACGAACCCAGCCCCAGGGAAAGAAAAGCTTGTTGGAGCCGATGCATCGCATGCGTGGTTCAGCGTTTATGGCGGGCCACTGGGTTGGATCGATTTTGATCCTACGAACAATTTGATCCCGGGCGTTGAACACATCACCGTCGCATGGGGTAGAGACTATGCGGACGTTGCACCTATCCACGGAGTTTTCATCGGCGGTGGGTTTACTTTGCTGTCTGTTTCCGTGGATGTGCAGCCAATGGATAGCCTCGTTTCCGAAGATTTAATGAATCGCTGAAACATTTCCGTCAACGAAATCATTGTGATACGTTGTCTAGAACCTTCGCGATATCCCGTTGGGAAAACAGAAAGTAACCAACCGAAGCTGACGCGTCGGGCGAGAGAGCAAATCCAGGTTTCCTAGCGGTTGCCGACAATGTACAATCAGAATCCTTTACCTTTCACTTCCGGATAGCGTTTTCCCGAATTCCCGAAGTCCCACCTCGAAAATCAGTCGATTCGCTCATTCCGATCCATTCGGCCGGATATACCAAGCTGTGTTCACTTTATTCTCTAGATACCAAATGACTTTCCTGTTCTGTGTCATTTGGCTAATCGTTGGCAATCTCTGTCAAAGTCAAGAGTCCGGAGGCGATGGGACCAGCAAGCCATCCAATGCAACGTTGGCGGAACGCGGCGCGAACATTTATCAAGCTTCCTGTGCAAATTGCCATGGTAGCCGGGGAGAGGGCGTCGCAGGCGCGTATCCCGACCCGCTCATCGGAGACTCTAGTCTTGGCGAACTTACGAAGCTGATAAACGACACCATGCCCGAGGGTGCACCGGACCAATGTGTAGGTGAAGATGCGGAGGCCGTCGCGACCTACATCTATGAGCAGTACTACAGCCCAGCAGCCCAAGTCAGAAACAGACCCCCGCGCATTGGACTTGCAAGACTAACAGGAAATCAACTTAGACAAAGTCTGGCGGATCTCTATGCGCATTTTGGGGGAGTGGCAGATGCGTCAGATAAACGAGGAGTCAGCGCGTCCTATTTCGATGGTGATCGCTTTAAAAAAGAAAACAAGAAGATCGAACGGATCGATCCTGTTCTTCAGTTTGACTTCGGCAGAGATAGCCCCGGCGAAGGTATCCAAAAAGAATCGTTCTATATACTCTGGGAAGGAAGCCTCAAAGTCGATCGGACAGGTTGGTACGAAATTGTTGTTCGCAGCACTTGCTCCTTTAAAATGGACTTCGGGAAATCCGACCGATTGTTTATCGACAATCATGTTCAATCTGGAGACAAGACCGAGTTTCGTAAATCTCTCATGCTCACGGCAGGTCGGCTCTATCCATTCAAAATAGACTTCATTCAGCGAAAGCGAAAAACCGAACTTCCTCCTGCAAGCGTTTCACTTTCTTGGGTCCCGCCAGGAGGAGTCGAGGAAATCATACCGACTCGTCATCTGCTGCCAATTTCAGGTCCAGGTACTTTTGCATTGCAGAGCATTTTGCCCGCCGATGATCGGAGTTATGGTTTTGAACGGGGGATTGCGATCAACCGTCAGTGGGACGATTCCACTACGTCCGCTGCCATCGAGTTTTCACAGATTGCGACAACCGAATTGCTTCCCCGGTTCCTGAGGAAGCACAAAGAGGAACCCAACGAGAACAGGGCGCAGCTCAAGGCTTTTTTGAAGGAGGTCCTCGAAACGGCCTTCCGAGGACCAATCGAAAAAGAACTTGAACAGTGGTACATCGATCGGCAAGTAGATCGAACGGACGATGACGCTGAGGCCATCAAACGTGTTCTGCTGATGACGCTTAAGTCGCCGCGATTCCTATATCCTCTAGCGGATTCAGGTCGATCCGATTCACAACTTGCCGCGGATCGATTGTCACTGGTTCTTTTCGATTCGCTTCCAAGCGATGAATGGCTTGTCCGGTTAGTTCGCCGAAACGAACTAAAATCTCCCGCTCAGATACGTGAGGCTGCCAAGCGAATGGTTCGAGACTACCGCACTCAAGCCAAAACCCAGCAGTTGATGCAGGAATGGCTAAACATTGCTCAATTCTCAGAGATTGCCAAGGATCAAACGAAGTTTACAGGCTTCG
>CAMBSL010000061.1 GCA_945870455.1 Pirellula staleyi DSM 6068
TCGAAACGAATGTTGGTTGAGATTTAACGCCATGATTGGAACTCACTGACTGCCGCGAACATTGAGCAACCGAAAAGCAAAGTCTCAGGTCGCACCATGTGGGCGAACAAGGCGGGGGATCGTTAGGAATTTCGGGAGGTGGGACGGTAGGGCCGTGTAACGGAGGGGGCCGTGTAACGGAGGGGGCCGTAAGACGGTATCGGGAATCATGCAAGGCCTACTGTTACCATAGATGCTAATGGCTATCTAGCAAAATAGCAACGCATTGGCGCGATCGGGTGAAGTTTGGGATTGCCATGGCCGCAAAATTGCCATGACCGTAAAATTGTTATTGACAATGATTCAAACACTGCCGATCACTCTGACACCTTTCAGGCCAGCACATGCGCATTTGCTTCATTCCGATTCCTTATTGTCTTTTGATTCTCACGTTCTGCCTCGCTGGTCGTTCCGATTCCCAAGAGGCTGACGATCGATTGCGTGCCTTTTTCGAATCGCATTTGGAGGAAACATTCCAGATGCGACCTTTTGAGGCGACACTGTTAGGGGATCACCGCTTTGACCATTTGCTCGACGATATCTCAGTCAGTGCCCGGGCGAAATGGTTAGCCCATTCACGCAAACAACTTGAGACGCTTGTCAAAGAGTTTTCCCAAGCTAGTTTCTCCGCCGATGGGAAAATCGATTACCAGATATTCCGTGACGAGTTGCTCCGCAACATATGGTTGGCGGAGAATACCAATCCGTTTGAGGAGGACCCGAGAACGTACGGCAATTACATCAGCGATAGTGTCTATTCGCTGTTGACTCAATCGACGCTGCCGAAAGAAGCAAACATTGCAAACGCCATCGCAAGAATCAAACAGATCCCACGAATTGTAGCGAGTGCGCGCGAGTCCTTAAGCAGACCGCCAAAGCCGATTCTCGAAACAAGTATTTTGCAAAACCGAGGTGCCATTGGTTTTTATGAAAAAGGGATCTTGGAACTCGCTGGCACGACTCCGCAGATCGAGCAACTGAAACTTGCATCTTCCATCGCGGTGACTGAGCTGAAAAAGCACCAAGCGTTTTTGGAAAAAGATTTGCTCCCCACCGCAAAAAACCATTGGCGGCTGGGGAAGGAAAAATTCTCGAGGAAGATAGAAATGGTTTTGGACGTGGGGTGGGATGCAGACCGCGTTTTAGCGGAAGCAGAACAAGAATTTGTTCGAGTGCAGAGGGACATGTACGTGGTAGCAAGGCAGCTTTGGAGCCGCTATTTTCCCAATTTGCCTTTGCCGGCAGATGACGACCAGGGTCGGCGGGCGACCATTGCAAAGGTGACTCAAGCCGTTGGACTGGAGCATGGCAAGCCCGAGACACTCATCCTCGACGCTCGTGCGACTGTCAGCAGCATTCAGAGTTTCATCCGAGACAAGGATATTCTTCGATTGCCTGAACTAGACCGATGCCAAGTCATTGAGATGCCCGAGTTTCGTCGCGGCAATTCGTTAGCCTATCTTGATTCCGCTTTACCTCTTGATCCGAAAGGCTCAAGTTTTTACGCAGTCAGTCCGCCGCCGTCGATTTGGGGCGAAGAAAAGGTTCGCAGTTTCCTGGAGGAATACAATCGCCACATGCTTCAGATACTTACGATCCACGAAGCATACCCAGGACACTATGTACAGCTCGAATATTCGAATCGATGCCCATCGCTAATTCGTCGGGTTCTTCAATCGGGCGTGTTTATCGAAGGCTGGGCTGTGTACACCGAGCAGATGATGCTGGATCAGGGATACGGAAATGGCGATTTGGCACTTCGACTCAATCAGTTGAAGTTCTACTTGCGAGCGGTTGCCAACGCGATTCTAGATCACAAGATGCACTGTACCGAAATCACCGACGATCAGGCTCTCACGTTTCTTGTGAACGAGGCCTACCAATCCGAGGGAGAGGCAAGACTCAAGATTGTTCGGGCGAAGCAGAGTTCTACTCAACTGAGTACGTACTTTGTCGGTCGGATGGCTCACTATCGATTGAGGCAAGAGATTCAGCGCGAATTGGGCGAACAATTCGACCTCGGTCGTTTTCATGAAGCGGTTCTCGACCACGGTTCGGTTCCTGTCAAGTTTTTGCCGGACTTGGTGAGAAAACGACTCGCACAAGCCCGTTAAGAAACAGACGCCCATAGAAAAACCCATGAGACGAGCAACCGATACCCTGCCGTACGAACCAACCCTTTTTCGGCTTCCGAATCGTATTCATATCCTTGTCTGGACAATATTGCTGGGATTATCACTAGCTCTTCTTGGTCTGTCGAAGAATTACGCGGAACGGAATGTTTGGGGCAATTGGAAAGAAAGCAACAATCTAAGGAATTCCCAGTACGCTGAGCGCATACAAATCGAGAGTTTTTTTCGGACTCAGGCCAATGCATGGTCAAATCTGTCGTACGTAATTGTTGGATTCTACTGTATCGCTTTTGGGTGGAGAGACTTCAGCACGAGCAAAAGCGGCACCGTCAACTATCTCACGCGGACTCCAGCCATGAGTCTGTTGTTCGGAGTCGCCTGTTGCCTTCTTGGATTCAGCAGTGGTTTTTTTCATACATCTCTTACGCGACTAGGTCAACAACTGGACGTAGCGTCCATGTACGGACCGCTATTGGTCCTCATTGCAATAAGTCTGGGCAGTCGGGTACCCAAGCTGAAACTGTTCAAGGGCAGGTTTGTTATTTCGTCATGGGTGTTTCTTGCGGTCATCATCGTTGTCGCTGAAGTGCTTTTCTATCGATACAAATGGTCGATGTCTTCGACCGTTGTGATGGCCACACTGCTTCAGTTGACAAGTGGCCTCACTCTCTTAGATTTCCTGCGACCCATTCAAAAGAAATCGATCATTTGCCTCATTGCCGCTGTGTTAACGCTTGTCGCTGGAGTTATCTGTCGACAGCTTGATGTTGCAGGACGATTCTCGGGGCCGGACACTTGGCTACAAGGGCACAGCTTTTGGCACGTACTAACAGCAGCCTCCTTGGGCTTCATGTACCTATATCATCGAGCAAAGCAGGATAGAGATTAAGGGCGAGCGGCAGCATGACATAGTCCCGTAGCACAGGCTGGCAGCCGCTAACAGCTAGCAGCCTGTGCTTTTTAGACTATTACAGGCTGGCAGCGCTGGCAGCCTGTGCTACGTGGTAGCCTACTCCCAATCGGATAGTAAATCGTCGATCGCAAGTGCGACCGCAAAATCTCTATCCTTATTCTTACCATCCTCCAAGGCAGGCAATGTGGCCGACCAGTCCAAATCATCGACCGCAAGAGATGGCCCCATATCCGAAGCGACTCGCGCCAAATACTGGTCGAGTGATTGGATCTTGCTAGTGGCAATCGATTGCTGCGAAGACGATTGCGAAGACGCTTCTTGCTTGTGTCCAGCCTCGATTCCTGGTGCCGCTAGGCTCGACGCAGCAATCCAATCGCTTGAACCAAAGCCCTCGCCTTCTCCGCCACCGCCCGTCGAGTTGAAGTTGATGTAATTGATGACCGTTAGCGCATCGAGAGTTGAGACGCTTCCATCCCCATCGACATCCAGATACGGAGGAATCGCAAACGTCACAGGGAACGGCAACTTGCCACCAACATTGAAGTTGAGGTAGTTCACAAGTTGAAGCACATCGATAGGTGAAACAAACCCATCCCCGTTTACATCCAATCGATTGGAAGCATTTTGATACGGATTTGCTGTAATTCTAACGCTGTAATCTTCGACTTCGCCGTCTGGAACTAGCCCCGTCGGCAACAAGTTGTCTGTAGAACTAAGGCGAACACGCATCCAGACCGATGCATCGGTCTTAGAACCGGCGGGCACTGGGAAGCTGATTGCGTTGTCGCCGTTAACGATTCGGCCCGTTACGTTGATCTTCTCGGACGGTTCCCAAACACCGTTTCCATTAAAATCAACCCAAGCACTGATGAACGCAAGCCTGGAGAGCGTCACGCCTTGTACATTCACAACGATGGAACCGGTGAACGCGGACGTTATCGCCTGGACGGTAACCCCATCATCCACATCGAGATCGATCAACCTTGCATCTGGATCGGACGTAACAGTTGGCCCCAACGAGAATCCCTGAACCACGGTGTGTCGTGCGCCGTCGCTCGATTTCTTCGAAGCATAAAGCGGATCGGGTGCGTCACCATAGTCCAATCCTTCACCCAAGAAGATATTGACAAGCGTCTGGCCATTGATTTCGGTTGCTCGCATAGCGTTGCCGGCGAGGTCTCGAATTCCCGTAACCGGTATTGAACCGACTCCGGCGACGCCGAGGGCACCCTCAATCAGGATTCGGCCTGCGAGTTGTGTCAACTGTACATTGGGCAGATTTTGGGCTGCAATCTTGTTGACGAGCAGTGTTGCGGCTTGAGTGCTCGTCAAAACTTGCGTGAGATCGATAGGGACTGGAATTGTTGGGCCTTGCCCAGCAACTCCCACCACCAAAAGCGTTGTATTCGTGGCTTGAATTCGCAGATCGGGCTGCGATCCGACGAAGATTAACCCACCGGGAGTGGACGTTGCTGTCAGCCCCAAGTTTGCTCCGTTGATCGAATTGACAATTCCAGCGGCTAGGCCACTTGTTGAAGCCGTATTCAACGGAACACGAACATTATTCGCTGCCACGGTTCCATCGCTGTCCAACTCAAAAACAACGGTCGTGTTGCCGCGTTGAATCGTGAAGGTTTGCCCGTCGTTGACACCGGACGGAAGTCCATCGACAGTCGGAATTTGCAAGCCGTAACCTGGAGTTGTTCCAGACTGTCCCTTGGCAACAATGCGGCTGTCCTCTGGCAAAAACTTCACCAGGCTATTTCCAAGGATTTGGAATTCATCACCACCGATGGTTTTCACCGAAAAGCTACCGGCAAGTATTGTGCCGCGAATGGCGGTAACAATGTTCTCGGCTAAGACTTGCGGCGGATCCTGGGAATTGATCCGGACTTGCACGTTGCCTGGTCGAACGTTTGAATCGTTGTCGAACTCAAATGTCACACGTCGGAAACCATCGTCGACTCGGAAAATGGCTCCGTCCGTTGCCGTTGTGGTAAACCCATCCGGGGAGGACGGAACTCGCATTCGCAAACCAGTATCGAGTTCGAAACGGGTATTCGCACCCGATGAATCTAGGATCGTGTAAATCGTTCCATCGACAATGTTCTTTGGATCGACAAGTTCAATTGCCGACTCATTCGTGTTGATGAACCGGATCTGATAGACCGACTCAGTCGCCCAAACACCGGCTAGAGGCGTGAGTCGAACAATATTGCTGGTTGAGTCAAAACCAAAGCGGTAATCAACACCTTCGACCAGTATTTGACCATTCTTGTAAAGCAAGACGGCATTCGAGGTTACCGATTTTTGGTTGACTCCCGTCCCTTGCGATAGGTTTCCAATACTCGATGTGTCTAAAATCTGGATATCGAAGAAGCTTAAGGTCGAATTTACCAATTCGATGGTTCCGACCGCTGGATTGGAATCCGCCCCTAAAGTATCGTTGTCAAAAGGATTGAGAGCAACGGCCGATGGACCGACGAAGTCCGATCGGTCGGAAGCCCCACGCTCCTTGAAAATCCCTTCGCCGAGTCCTGGAGGAGTCTGAACGTTCGGATCATCGATTCTAAGCAAACCGTTGATGTCGGTTGACGGCGCGATGATGGGTGACGCCGCAAGTCCCAAGGGTTGTTTGACGGCAAGCAGTGCGGCTCGGTCCGTCAGCGAATCGATGGATGCATCGATGGCTGGGGAGCCGGGCATAGGGTATAGGTTACCGGTGGATGGATCGGTAAAGAGAGGTATACCGACTTGAGCCGTAATCGCAAATTGGCCAGGGACAGCCGACCCAGCTACATTTTGGGAATTGCCCTGATACAGGGTCGCACCGATCACGGTCGATGTGCTGGTTGGAGCGACAAAAATCCCATTGGTATGGTTCGCGACGATATTGTTGATAAGTGTCGGGCTTGCGTGTACGCCGACATTGATTCCAGTCCCGCTTGGGGTGTAGATCAGGCCTGGACGACTTGAAAGAGCCCCGACCGCATCGATATCCGCACCCACCGAATCGCCGCTGATAGCCCCATCGTTTGCAACATCGGTCAATCGAACAAAGAACAATTGGCTTAACGAGTTGAATCCAAATGCATCCAGGTCGATAAATCGATTGTTGAACGACGCGGTTCCCACGGACGTGTAGTTGATGTTATCGGAACTCACCTCGACTCGAACGAGTTCGGCGGAACCGACTTCATAGATGGCAAGATCCGAACGGGCGTCATCAGAGCCAGTGAGGATATTGTTCGTAAACTGAACTACAAGCACCCCACCCCTGCCGAGCGATACGACCCCTTGCCCGGCAGTCGGTTCGCCGATGCCTGAGTAATTTGGCGTGCCAATGGCATTTCCAGGAATTTGCAATCCTGCAATCGGCACAGGGCCTCCGCCAGCCGTCGGGGCATAACGTACAACCGTGTCCGCAAAGGATATGAGACCGAGCCCATAGAAGTCGCCGACAAAGGTCTCAGCAGGGGAAACATTAACCGTTGCCACCGTTCCGCCGAGAATCGTGTTGTTGATAACGCGAGCAAATGGCACAGGTGCATCCAACACGGTGCCTTGTGCCGTGTCTCCAACGATGTTGATACCGCCCGCCAAGTTGCCGAACAATTCGTTGTTCATGACGACTGCACCAGGTATGAGTCGTTGGTTGTTCAACGTGATTGTGTTTTGAACTGAGCCGGGGTTCGGTGCGTTCGAACCAGGCGTCCGTGCATCCGCTTGCAATGTAATTCCAAAACCAAGCGAGTTCGAAATACGCGAGTTTTCGATGATCACTTGACCTTGCTCACGCTGCGTATTTCGATCTCCGTCGAGTACGACCGAGTTCAAGACTCCCACCGAACTTGGTAGTGTTGCTGTTACGGTCCCGATCAGGGAAATTTCATCTGTGTTTTGTCCGGTGACACTTCCGTCCGTCGAAATCGCAGCGATTCTCAGGATGCTCTGAATCGTGTTTCCGTTGATAATGTCACGAACTCGCGAGGCGATTACTTTGCCCGATTCGTTGAGAGCACTACTGTACGGTACAGGTAGGTTGCCCGCGTGAACTCCCCGTGCTGGCGAGTCAGGCAATAACGACTGATCATCAAACTCCAACGTTACCACATTCAATCCATCGCTCAAAACGAGGGTCTGACCGTCGGAGATTTTGGACGAGCCATTGAATCGAATCGACTGGGCACGCGACTGTGGCTGATTTGGTTCGAAAGCCGTCGTAAGCTGAATGTTGGTTGACGGAATATTCGAGTTAGTACTAGGAGTAAGTGGTTGACCATAATCCGCACCACCTCGAATCTCGAATTGATAGGGACCGACCAAAATGGCACTTCCGGTCGTTGTTCGCGTAACAAACGTCGCGTCGGGACGTGCACCCGTTATCGATTGCCCTCGTTCGGAGAGGCCGATAACAAAATCATCGAGGTACAGACCTTCAAAGGCATTGTTTCGAGCTCGTGTCGCAGCAGGCAATCCCGCTATGCCATTCTCCGAGAAGCTGTCTTCGAGTCGTGGCGTCGAAACGGTAAAAGGACCTGGGTTCGAGACATTGAGCCCTGTGACATCGATGTATCGATCCCGGGCATTGAACGTGGAGTACGAATCCAGTCCACCCGCGAGGGCTTTTTCCATGGCCTCAGAGACCCTCTGAGCAACCTGTTGTTCGGTCATGGTCGATGAGATGTACACAGGTACGTTGGACGGGTTGCTCAATCCAGAACTTCCAGTCAACGTAAATGGTGAATTGGCCGGCACTGTCACGGATTGGGCACCATCGATAGTGACCCGGTTGTCGACCACTGAGAAATTGAGACGTGGGGTCACGTCGACGGTCAATTCGTATTTGTCTTGAGTTCCTCCATTCGTGCCACTATTGAAAACATTCGGGTTGTAGCGAGTGTTAGCAGAACCTGAGACACCTAAGTAATAGCGGCCTGCATTACTGACCGTAAAATTAATTCTTGAGTTGAGAGCCCCTCCGAAATCGTTGTTCGCGGCGATTTCTTTGCCACTCGAATCAAACAATCTCAAATAGGGATCCAACAGTGAACCACCGAGGAGCGTGATAGCGGGCGATGTGACCGAAGCGGACGCAACGATACTCGCTCCTGCCTCAAGATCCATTTGAAACAGATCGATGTCTCGGTCCAAAGCGGTGGGGAATGCTGGATTGTCTCCAATTTCCCCAACTCCGGATACTTGTACCGCACCGCCTGTAATCCCTAGAGCAACGGCTCGAGGAATGGTATCCGAGCCACCTGCTGGTTCCGCCAAGTTGACAGAACTATTCGTCTTGGGGTAAACCGTTGACTGGAGTTTTTGGAGCAGTAGTTGAGCGATCGTTTCGGGAGAATCGCTTGGTCCAAATTGAACTACATTCCCGGCTGGCTGAACGCCCGTTCCATCCCAGAAGACAAAGTTGACTCCTGACACCGCGATCGAATCGCCGGTCCTAATTCCAGCTCCGCCCGGAACGACCAAGCTAAGGCCCATTTCAATTTCGAACTGTCGCCCGCTGATCGTAAACGTCTGACCATCCCTCAGTTCGCTACCAGCAACCGTTCTCAATTCGAAACCCTTACCGCCCGAAGTCCCATATCCCATACTGCCAGCGGTGTTGAATTCGAATCGAAGGCGCACACTCTTGCTGCCCGCGAGTGAGGCAAGATCAACAACGGCTTGTCTCCATGCAACCGCAGGTGAAACCGGCGATACTGGATTTAGAACATTGTTCGTCGTTTTCTCGACAGCTGTTTCTCGCGGATCGCGATTGTTGGTGGTCAGCAGTCGCCAAACGCCATCGTCACCTACACCGTAAACACGGAAAGAGTCGGTCATCAGGGAAACATTGGTTGCCGAGGCACCATCATCATTTTCCATGAAATAGTTGAAAAACAACGTCGGCGAATCTTGGACTGCCATGCTCGAAAGCGAGAAAGGTTGGCTCTCCAATACACCTAATGCACCACCGGGGAAGTTATAAGTGTTGGCGAGCGGCTCAGCTCCCGATCGAGCGAATGTGAGAGGATTCGTACCCGTGGTAAAGGATGCGTTCGTGCGAGGCGTAACCCGCGTATCTTCGAATCCGAAATACCAACTTGTGCCGCCTTGCGCCGCGACATCGCTCAAATCGTTTGGAACATTGATTCCATGCCCGACGTCGGCGCTGCGACGCTGTGTCTCATGCCAAAGGTTGTAATCAAGATTCGAAAACGCCAGTCCGTTCAATCCGAAGATACCGGTCGAAACCGACGACTGTCCATTCGCGAAAACGTTTTGCAGTTCACCGTTTGTGTTGAAAGCATAGATCGTGCCATCAACCGTTGTACCAAAAAGCACGTTGGCGTACTGTCCGTTCGCAACATTTCTCGGCCCGGCTGACAATCCTGTGAATTGTAGCCCCCGAAGCTGGTACGATCCTGATACATACGTACTAATTCTGCCAGGACTGGTAGATGCCAAACTTCCATTCGAAACAAAATAAAGTCCGCCCGCATCGCTGACTGCATATAGGTCACCGTTAATGCCAGCTACACCTGTCACCGTGCCACCAGGAGCGATGCCAACGGATCGAGAGCTTCCGGTCGTGCTGGTGACCACTGCACCAACAAGGTTGACCAGATTGCCGTTCGATGCTGCGGTCACGCCAGAGAAACCCGCCGAAGAAATCAACTGGGCAAGTCGAGCTGCAATCGTATCGGCTGTGTCGTCAGCTAAGAAATCAACTGCGATTCGGCCACTAGAAACATTGCCATTCGACCCTACATCGGTCGCAACACCGCGAGCCACTAGTGTCACAAAGGACCCTGCGATTGCTCCGCGGAAATTCACTCGATTACCGTCAAATCCAACCTGAATCGACGGAGGAACCGCATTCCTGAGAGCATCAACAAACTGGCTGTTATTCATCGACGTCTTGTAAAAGACTGGTCGAACACCTGGCGGAACGGTCGACACATCGTTCGTTTCGATTTGATAGGTGACGCCATCGATCGAGAACTGATCGCCATTATTCAAAATACGCGGTGGAACTCCGAGCGGATCGAGGCTAAGTATTAGTTCCGGTCCGGCGTTGAATTCGAAGGTGACGTTCGTGTTTGGAAGCACGCGAATGGTGACGGTGTCCCCATCCCGAACCAACGATCGTGTCGTACCCGAACGTACTTCGGTTGCTTCTGTAACCGCAATGGTGCTCGAAACAGTGCCCGGTGGGGATGCTGTCTCAATGTAACCTCGTTCCGAGAAGTTCGTTCCAGCACCAAGGATAATATCGGGCGGGTCAGGGTTGCCAGCCGTTGTGATATTGAACTGGTCATTGATACCGGGTTGGCTATTACCAAGTCCTGTATTTGCATTAAATCGATAAAGAATATTTCTGGACTGTGCGACACCAACACCAGGCGCTCGATTCGCAACAAGGTAGCCATTCTCGCCACCAAACGTATCCATAAACGTCAACGCTTCAACGTTTATGCCAACATTCTGAACAGTTAAAGTCAGATTAGCACCGGCTAATTGGGAAGTGACAACACCAAAATTGCCATCGACCGTCGCAGCAGCCGTTCCAGAATTGATGTTGATATAGGCCGCATTGGCATCGCCTGTACCGTTTTCAAGGCTTCGGAATCCCCGGATATCACCGTTGGGTCGGATGGCAATATCTCGCAAGTCTACGCCGTTTGTTCCAACAAAGTTCGTTGCTTCTCCGGTGAACGAATTCGCAAGAAAGATCTCCGTCGAGGAAAGACCCACGTCTCGACTCAGATAGAGAGGCACGTCGGCCAACGTGTACTCCACACGCGAAGAGGCTGGCAAGAAACTGGGCGTGATTGGTCCAGCACCTGTAGCGCTAATTCGATCGGACCCAATGCGATCCTCGACAATGTATCTGCCACTGTTGATCGGCTGAAGTCGGATTTCCGCATCGCTCGGATTGGCACTTCGACTCAGTCGATTCGCCAGTACCGTCGGGATTTGATTGCGATTGGTAAGCGCGATGAAATACTGACCAGCCGGCAATGCGACTGCGCCAATGAATGGATCCAACGACCCAGCCGAACCACGCCCCAAATCGGTAGAATCAGCACCCTTAATCGATGTTGTCCGATCGTCCAAAACATTGCTATTTTCACCCATGTGAATCAAGCGGCCGGTCGAATCAAACACGTACAACGACAGGTCCGCGCGACCGATGCCGTCGGCATAGTCCACATCGAAGATTGTCGACAAATACTCGGCCAACGGTGTGACCAACGATTGATAATCGATCGTGAACTTGAACCAATCTACTCCATTTGCCGCTGCTAAATTCCCTGCAACGGAAATGGTACGCCTATCTGTCTGAAGTATATTTCCGAGGTCTTGTGCGTTCGCAAATGTATTGTTGCCTACACCCCCAACATTCGCTATTTCACCGATTTCTCCTACCAACGGCGAATGCCTAGGCACACCGGAGAGGGTGATGCCGTTGGATGCAAATCGAACGTCGGCATAGCTGAACGACGAGCCCGGGAGCTCTTGGGCTTCGCCAAGTCGAACCTGCAACTGGTAAGAGCCACGTGACCGCCCCTTGCCCACTGATGCGGGATCGGTCAACGCAGGAGTGTTGGCTGCTTGGCCTGGAAATTGATTGCTGCTCCGTACACGAACGTGGTAAAGCGTAGCTTCGCTATCTCGTCCAGGAAGCAAGACTCGCATGCCCGCATCCTTTGGATTCGTGCCGTAGTCATCGCGAGATTCCCCTCGCGACGATTTCGTTGCTTGGATCAACGAACTCTTTCGAAGCGGATTTGCGCTGTTGCCAGACAATGTTGAATAAAGGGGATTTGTCGACGGTTGCGTCTCTTCTAGATAGGAATTGTCGGACAAGGCGAGAATGGTCCCATCGGCTGCAATCAGCTCCACAACCGTGTCGAGACCCGTGGTGGTGCGATCGATGTCGAGCCACACTTCGGTGCGACCATTTGCAGTAAAGCTATAGACGTCCACATCGGATGGCTTGTTCAAAACGCCCTGGATTTCGAAACCGAGGCGGGCATTTTCGTCACCGCTGGTTGCAAGCTTAGCAATCTGACCGAAGTACTGCGACGTTGCGGGTGTATCATTTATCGATGGAGCAGACGCTCTTGCCGACTCACGCTCGGACGCGATCCCAACGTTCCTATCGTTGGAATAGGTTTGCAATGCCACGCCATCCCACGCGCCAGGAGACGCTGTTCGCTGAATGGCGGTCGGCACAAGCTCCAAGAAGCTGGTGATGCGGGCTGTCGTTGTGTTCGGATCCACACGCCAAGAAAGAGCCGTTGTCACATCGGCTAAACCATTGACTTGGCCTAATACCGGATCCGCCAATGGAGGTATGTTGGTTGTATTGATGTTTCCTGGCAAGCTATAGGTCGTTCCAGCACCACGAATAGACGTATCTAGAAGTGGATAACGATCGGCAGCCCAACCCGAGTACGTTGCGTTTTGCAAGTCCGTACCTTGTTGATAGACGCCACCATGCGAGAAACCAAATCGCTCCGTGTTGTCGATTGTGAATGCGCGGAAGTCGTCTTGTCCTGGGGTTCCAGTAACGTACAGGAAGTCATCGCTCGGAAATTGGATATCCTCGTCGAGGTAGTTGATAAAGTTCACGGCACCCAGAGGTGCATCGCTATCAAGTATCAACGTGTTAAACAACTTGGAAACGCCGTTGTCAAACCGCGATTCCACTCTCCACCGAACGGTCGCACCGTTGTTTCCAGGGAACGTGCCTTCACTGACCACAAGGTCCGGCGAAACAAGCGTCGGTTGCCGAGTGACGGTGGTTGTGGACAAGTCGATAGCTCCTCCGTTTGCACCGACGTCGACGAAGTTGGTGAATGCAAAAATAACATCGTCACTCACGAATAGCTGGGAGGTACCTTGAGCCGTAATTCCAGACAAACCGAAATTCAAATTACCGCCGACGCGTGGCTCCGCCGAGAAAAACCCTGGAATATTTGCATTGACGTCATTGTCGATCCGTGTTCCACGGTCGACCTCAGGGCCTGTCGGCAGAACGACGGTACCCGTTGTGCCACCGATGTTGTTATTGTCGGTATCGAATGCGGACCGACCATCAATTCCGAAGCCTGCACCGACGGTATCATCTGCAAGCGATGTTAATATGACCGGGAAATTAGGTTGACCGACAATCTGAACACTGCCTCCAATACGATTGCTGTAGTCGAGAGGTGTGCCAGTTGCCGTGATACCAGCGAGACTCGAGCTACCACCGAATTTGACAACCAAGCTCTGTGCTGGAGAGCTCTTGAGCCGAAGACCACCATACGTATGAAAGTTATCCGAAACGATGTCGTTTTGAACGACGTGTACGATGTCCGTGTCATCCCAAACACTTTGAGTGGTTAGAGTCTGCCCACGAACAACCATTCCATTGATAGTGTTTCGCGAAAGTCGATTACCATCAATCAACGGCCCTTGGTTTTCAACGTAATCCAATTTTCGGGCGATCAATCCGGACTGACGGCCGGGATCGTTCGACAGATCGGGTCCGAGCGAATTTACGTCGATACTTATCGCAGCTGCGCCGTTGTCGTTGATGCGATTATTCAGAAGTACGGGTTGCGAACCCCTCACGAAAATGGCGGCGGGCCCATTGGTGCCTCGACCAACCCGCGTTGGAGAAGTTGATGTCTCGACTCCCGCTGCATTGTTTTCGACACGAGAATTTGACATACGGAAGTCGGCTTGGTGAACTTCGATTGCATTGAAGGATGCAAATCCACCTTCGACTCTGGTCGTACCACCACCGTACGAAATACGGTCGTAGTCGAGCGAAGCAGAACTGCCTTGCCCAACGAAAATCCCACCCCAATCTCCGACCAGCGGCGACTTAGTTCCTCGCGTATTGCTTGTGTCGAACGTCCCGCCAAATCCATAGCTCGCATCGTTCAGACTCGTCATGATAATCGGAAGCCCATCCGTGCCTTCGGCGATCAACGTTCCGCCATCGCGAATTTCGATTCTCGAGCTGCGGTTCTTTAAAATGCTTCCTGCATCGATGACCAAACCACCATCGAGTCTCGAACGAATCTTGGTTGTGAGCGGAACAAGCGGCGAACCCGTTTGCGTTCCGTTATCCGTGTAGGATGTTGCAATCGCGTTGATCTCCGTCACCAAGCGGTATGTGCCCGCACCGGTGGCATCGCTTCGATACAATCGTCGCGATACGTACGGCAGAGTTCCACTGATCGGCGGTAGGTTGTTCAATTGGATGGAACTGTTTGCAACCACCGTCACCGAGCTTGTCGGGATGGAAGCTAGACTTTCATTACCGGCCGAGTCCACATAGACCAAACGGTAATTGTAAGTGCCCGCAGCCAATGAACCACCTGCAACCGTCGTCAAAGTAACGATCGTCGTAGGAGGGGCTGCGTCGTCCACAATACCGCCGCCGGCCGTGCCAGCGATGACAAAGTTTTCGCCGATCACGTGCGTGATATCAATATCGTCAAACCGAGCCGAGACCGTAAGGGTTTCAAGCGTGTCCGCGATGCCGGTACGTGTCTTGATAAACAATCCGTTGATGGTATTGTTGATGACACGATTGCCCTGAATATTGGGTCCAACTCGGTCGTAGTCAGGTACAAAGAAACCATTTGACTGAGAGCGAGGGTCAACGAAGTCGTCTTCCTTGAAGCTATTCGGAGTCGCAGACATAGCCGCGTCGGAACTCAGGGTGATCAAGTTGTTGATAATCGTGGGACGCGCATCAATTAAATTGATAGGCGTGATGACTTGCGACACACCATCGACTATCACTTGACCGCCCCCATAACGGAGTTCCGAATGGATCACGGAATTCAGGAAGAGGCCGTTTCTCTCCTTGTCGGCACGTGTTTCATCGCCACCATCGATGCGATTGCGGAAATCGATCCCGCCCCAATCACCAGCCGCAGGTGCTGGCGGAGTTCGATCTGGATTCAGACCGATTCCAGTCGTGTCATTGATGGAAGTCACAATGACCTTAGTGTCGGGAATACCCAACAATTGAAGTGTTCCTCCGCTCCGATCGACGCTCACGGTCGAGCTACCAGCACTGATACGTGAACGCCCCATTTTGATGATGGCACCAGCGTCGATCATAACCGTAACGTTCTTGGGAACGTCAAAGGATGAACCGTCAGCCAGGGCGTTACCGAATCGATTGAAACCGACTTCATACGCTCGATTCTGAGTGTTCCCGACGATCCGAACGGCTACCGTTCGAATTCCAGCGGTGTCAGCTTTTGCTAATGCCCCAGCGTCCTGAAGCGCTCTAGCAATCGTGTTGTAGGGAGCGGCAAGGGTTCCGATACCGTTGGCTGCTGCCGTTTTGTCGACCCAAACCGTGTAGGCGGAGGCGTCAGGCGTTCCGGCAACTGGGCTGGCGCGATCTGGTCTTGTTGGAACGAACCAGTAATTGAAAACCCCACCTGGCCGTCCATTACCATCCCCATCCAACGGGGTTGGTAATCCGTTTACGTCTACGAGCGTGGATGGAGCAGGAGGCCGGAAGTCGATTCGCAATTGATACTTGCCTTCCGATTTTCCTCCAAGTCCGGAATCTTCGACGCTTGGATCGTAGGCCGTGTTCCCCTTGGCACTCACACCGACGATGTAATCGCCACCGCGGGCGAAATCGAGAGAGATGCGCGGGTCCTCGCTGAAGTAGTCTTCGTTGGCGGCAAGCTCCGTCCATTTTGGCGACGCAACTGTGCCTTCATTTCGATAAAGGCGGAGCGATGCATCCAGCAAGCTTGAATCGGTTTGACGTTCCGCAGCAATCTGCAATTGCAGTCGACCACCATTCGCGGGAACAGCAAATCGGTAAAGGTCAATGTCCTTGCCCTCGGGCCGAAGCACGAACTGACCGTGAATGATGTCCGCATTACCTGGGAACACTTTTTCGACGTTGGGATCGGTGATCGGTGAGTTGTTTTGAACGGTGGCTTGTGGAAGTTCGTCGGCGTTACCAAGACCTAGCAATACCCCAATGCCCCGCATAAACGAACGGAACAACTCTGTCCCAAACTGATTGTCCTCTGCGGTATTGTAGTCCTGAATATCGATAACGACTGCAGACTGTGCCGCGTTGGATGCAAGTGGGCCAGCGGCGTAGGTCAGTCCACCTGGACGGTTGGCTTCCACGGTGGTCAGGGATGTCAGCGGATTGATGGCTTGCATGTCACCGACAGCGATGGTGAAGCCAAGATTGTCGCTCTCCGTGAATCGCACTCCCAAGTAGCGCTCGTAGAGCGATACTACCTGGCGAACCATATTTTTTTGTGTTTCCGTGATCGCGTTCAATTGAACGCTTTGGTTAGCGGTTCCGAGCTCAATCGCAAAATTGTAATTCACGACCGCGATTCCATCGGAGTCCACGCGGGTGACGTGATGTTGGTAGACATTATCGCGATTGCCTAGTTCGTCGTTGGCGCCAGGGAAATCCAGCGTGTAAGGCGTTGGGTTCTGGATCACGGAATTGACGATCGCGGATTTTGAACCTGGACCAGCCAGCCATGATCCGCCCAAATCGGTAGCATTGTCAAATCGACTTCCAGGATCGCTGACAGGGTTAACGACTATTGCAGGCGAGCCAGTTGGTGATTCACTGTTGCCAATCCGCAACCGCAGTGTTGAAATCGGTAACGGCTGAGACGTGATTGGATCGACAAAGGCGTCGAGGTTTCGGCTGAAGGACAACGCCACACGATTGAGCGATGCATCATAGCTCACCGACACGGGGCGGAACACGATATCGTCTCCGCCGCTGAGGGTGTTCCGTGAGTAAACAACTTGGTAGTACTCAGGCTTGACCGCCTCAACGGGATTCAAATCGTCATTGTTGAAGTAAACATAAATTTGATTTCGGAGCTGGCTCAGCGTTCCGTTTGCGGCTCGAACAACGGGTTGCGGCACAACCGCTTGAATCGTCGTACCAAGATCCAAATCGAACCTTACACTTTGGTTGACTCCGCCATTGAATGGCAAGCCAGACGTATTGCGCAACGCGAAGGGACCATTGCCGAGAATGTCGATCAGATAGAAATCATCCGGCAGTGTTTCTGCAAATCGAACCACGACCTCGCGATCAGAATCGCCTAATCCAATGTAGGCTGGGGTGATTGCAATATCATCACCCGTGGCCAATTGCAACGTTGTTAATGTAGGAAAGTTGGCTCCGATTCTAGCCGTTGCCGAACCACTGATAAATCGGGCCTGCACTACCTTTTGAGCTTCTACTGAGCTGTTGATCGAATCGACCAGCTCTTGTGCGGTTGTAAGAAATCGTGCGTTGCTGTTCACTTCCACAAGAACCGTTTGCCCATTCACGGTCACTCGGGGCGGAAACGGGCCACCGAAGTCTCTTGATACCAACTGGACTTGAGGCGAGGTGCCAGGCCGAGTCCCAAGGAATTCGACTTGCAATGTATTGCTGCCGGAGTTGAGATTGGACGAAACACTCGCGGCATCGGCACCCTGCAAAGTCAGGACCTTGTTGGCGGGAACGGTATCTGCAATGACCGTGCTTTCGACTCCTCGGAGCCGCTTCACCAACACCTTCGATGCGACTTGAGTATCTTCCGTCATCGCTCGGATGAGATCGGATGCCGTCGTCTTGTTCCCAGACTGAATGTTTACTTCGATATTAACGCGGGCCCCGTCGACGCGCAAAATCGGCCAGCTCGCGGGTTTGCCTGGAATGCTCGTGAAACGAGCCGCTTGGGTGAACACAAGCTCAAGACCGTTGCCTTGTTGTCCTGGCAACGAAGCGCTAAAGTCGAGAACAATTTGACCGTTCGTTCCCAAGTCTGTGCTCAGATAAGCGGACTCAAAAATCCCATCGCTCCCAGCCCGTTTGAATTGGATCCCGCTAAGCGTGTTCGCATCCAACGCAGAACTATCGTCAAATCGCAGAACAATTTCACGAGGGCTGACGTTGAGTACGGTCGCATTAGCGCTCGAACTACCCAGGGCTATTAACGAACCCTCGTTGGGCTGAACACCTATCAATTGCGGACCAGCCGCCATCAGGTGCCGTGCTTCTAAAGATTCCAGCAAAGAACTACGCACAAGCAGTTGCTTGCGCTTTTTATCGCGTGAATTGCGAGTGTTGCTGGGAAAGGAACCACTTCCGAAACCGACGGTGGTCATCGACGAACCTCATCACGTGCCAAAAACAGGGGCTAAAACGAAAAGCTACCAAATTAGCGAGCCGCAATTTCGAGTCTAATTCGCGCTGCTCACATTGCAACGAATCAACTCCCATTACGATCGACTTCCCTGGATGCAAGTCGTTCCAAATCCATCACTTGCCCTCAGTTCGGTTGTACAATCGCTACGGCTGATACAATTCGAAGCATGCCTTGGAGGGGGGGAGCACCATAAAAGTTCCGTGACTATGTCTTTCGAAGAACCATCCGTCCGAATACAAATTAAGTTGTGGAGAACAGACTAGCTCTCCAGTCCGCAAACCAGGGCCATCTGACCTGCGTCTCGCTTCATATAACTGCAAAAAACCACAGAATAACAATGTTCCAGTCGCTCCAAGAAGGCCTTCAGTCCGCATTCCAGTCCTTGCGTGGCAAAGGCAAACTCACCGAAGCTAACATGCGAGAAGGCATGGCCATGGTCGAAAAATCCATGGTCGAAGCGGACGTAAACATCGATGTGATTCGAAATTTTATGGCCGATGTGACGGCCGCAGCCGAGGGAAGACGCGTTCTTTTTTCCCTTCGACCCCACGAAGAATTAATCAAAATAGTTTACGAGGAACTCGTTTCTCTGCTCGGACCGGTCGACAATTCGATCCCCATGAAGCGCGGCGATTTGACCAGCATTATGATGTGCGGCTTGCAAGGTGCCGGCAAAACCACGACCTGTGGAAAATTAGCTCAACTGATCAAAGATCAGAAACTCAAGCCTTTTTTGATTGCCGCAGACTTGCAGCGGCCTGCCGCCATCGAGCAACTCAACGTGCTTGGCCGGCAACTAGGCGTTGGCGTTTTCAGCAAATTGGGGGCCACTGACCCTGTCGCAGTTTGCCGCGAAGGCCTCATTCAGGCCAAAGCTGCCGGCGCCGACGTGGCCATCTTCGACACAGCCGGTCGATTGGCCATCGACCAAGAACTGATGGATCAGCTCAAGCTCATCGACAAACAAATTGCCCCCCAGAACGTTTTCTTGGTCGTGGACGGAATGACCGGTCAGGACGCAGTAAAAAGCGCGAAGGCCTTCAATGATGCTTTGTCGCTCGATGGGGTCATCATGACCAAACTCGATGGCGATGCTCGGGGTGGCGCGCTCCTGAGTGTCAAAGCTGTTACCCAAGTTCCAATCAAATTCATCGGTACTGGCGAACATTTGGACGCACTGGAGCCCTTTCGCCCGGAAGGCATGGCTAGCCGGATCCTGGAAATGGGGGACATCGTCGAAGTTGCTCGTGAAGCCCACAAACTCATTGATGAACGAGAGAGAAAACAGCTCGAAGAGCGGATGTCGAAAGGAATCTTCACGCTGGCTGACTTCCGGGACATGATGCAAAAACTTCGTAAACCTGGCTTGATGACCAAGATGCTGACTCTCATGCCAGGCATGGGTGATTTGTCGAAAATGATGGCTAGCACCGATAGCGACAAGGAAATGCGTCGCCTGACGGGTATCGTTGACTCGATGACTCCCGAGGAACGAAAAAACCCCAAGCTAATCGATCCATCCCGAAAAAACCGGATTGCTAAAGGTTGCGGTGTCCAACCTAACCAAGTCAGCGACCTAGTCAAACAATTCGAAATGCTCGCTCCAATGCTTCAAATGGCGACATCGGGTGGGATCGGCGACAAAATGAAAATGATGCAACAAATGCAAGAAATGATGTCAAATCCATTCAATCCCACGGGCGGGCTCAAAACCAAAGGAAGCACCGGCAAACGCCTTTCCCCAAAGGAACGTGAGAAAATGCAGAAGGATCGAGATCGACTTCTCCGCAAAAAGAAACGCGGCTAGATTCCCACAATTGGGAAAAACTGTGAATTACGTCTCCACATCCAATCCAGAAGACGTTATTATCATGTCCCCTTCAAATTAAGTTTCCACGGAGAATTAGCACAGTGTCGGTTCGTATTCGAATGAAGCGTTTGGGCAGAAAGAATCGCCCGTTTTATCGTCTTTGCGCCATCGATCAACGCAGCCCGCGAGATGGGCGAGTCCTTGAAGAACTCGGCCATTATGATCCAATGTGCAAGGAAACAGATGCTCGAGCCATTCTCAAAGGTGAGAGAATCAAGTATTGGATCAGCGTTGGTGCCCAGCCAAGCGACAATGTGACTGTTCTCATCAAAAAGTACGGTTCCGAAGGGACGCACCTGCAACAGCAATCCGAAGCCCTAAGCCGCCTAGGTAGAAGCCCTTCCAAGAAGCCAGTCGAAGCAGCGCCAGCGTCATAACTGGTTCGAGTAAAGACTTTTGCGATTCGACATTATAACTCTTTTCCCGCAAATTTTCTCTGGGTATCTTACTCAGAGCCTCCTCGCAAAAGCGATTGACAAGGGTTTGGTTGAAATAGTCGTTCACGACCTCAGGGATTGGTCTACGGACCTTAAGCACCATAAGATCGATGATCGCCCCTACGGTGGCGGTCCAGGAATGCTGATCTGCGTCGAACCCGTCGTGAATTGCGTGGAAGCGGTTCAGCAAATGGGGCATGCCCCCGGAACGGTCGTACTGACGACTCCCCAAGGGGACCGACTCAATCAACGTCGCGTAGAACAAATCTCGCAATTGGATCGATTGATTCTGCTCTGCGGTCGTTACGAAGGTTTTGATCAACGCGTCATCGATATTCTCAAGCCAATCGAATTGAGTGTTGGCGACTACGTCCTCAACGGAGGCGAAGTGGCTGCGATGGTTGTAGTCGACTCCGCAGTCCGGATGATACCGGGTGTGTTGGGTGATGAGCAAAGCAGCTGGGACGATTCCTTTTCAAGAGGGAATCGGATTTTGGAGTTCCCACAGTACACGCGTCCACCCGAATTTCGCGGTCACATTGTCCCCGAAGTCTTGCTAAGTGGCGACCACGCTCGGATCGCAAGCTGGAAAACCGAGCAATCCTTGAAGAAAACGCAACTCCGGCGCAGCGATTTGTTAAATGGGGATTGAGAATTTCTCAAGAGTGCACATCGGCCACTAAGCGAAAAGCGCTGCCGCAAAGTCCTCGGGTTTAAATTCGGACAAGTCATCCAGTTTCTCTCCGATTCCGATGTATTTAACGGGTAACCCAAACTGTTCCGCGATCGGTACGATCACGCCCCCCTTGGCAGTACCATCCATCTTGGCAAGTACTATCCCAGTGCAACCGGCTGCTTCCGAAAACCCTTTGGCTTGGCTAATCGCGTTCTGGCCTGCGGTTGCATCCAATACAAGTAGCACTTCATGGGGTGCCCCAACGATTTGTTTCTCGATGATGCGCTTGATTTTCTCGAGCTGCTGCATCAAGTTACTTTGCGTTTGCAAACGCCCTGCTGTGTCCAAAATACAGACGTCAAAGGATTCAGCAACGGCGCGTTGAACCGTTCGAAACACGACTGAGCCAGGATCAGCGCCATGTTCGCCAAGTACGATTTCACAGCCGATTCGATCGGACCAAATCTTGAGCTGCTCGACTGCCGCCGCACGAAATGTGTCTCCCGCTCCCAACAGTACGCGATTACCTTGCGCGGTTAAGCGATGAGCAAGTTTGGCGATCGAGGTTGTTTTGCCGGACCCGTTCACACCAACTACAAGGATTACGGTCGGACCCGATTCCGCCCGATTGAGTGATGCCCCCTTGCTCTTGAGCGACTGTTCAACTTGCTCTCGAATGACGTTGAGAACGTCGGAAAGTTCAATCCGCCGACTGCGGTAGGTTGTATTGATCGAATCGCGAATCCGGGTGGCCGTCGTACCTCCCATGTCCGTTCGCACCAGCGAGGCGTAAAGTTCGCTCAGGAAAACATCGTCAACAAGTTGTCCCTCGGTTTTCCAGAGGTCTCGAATATCCGTGCGCAGGGCTGCCAACGCCTTCTGATACCAAGTTTTCGCCTCCTTTACGGAATTCGTGGTTTCAGACTGTGGAACGTTTTGCTCATTGCTCGCGGCAACGACTTCGGACTTTTTTTTACCCCAAAACATAAATCAGATTGGTTTTCATTGGATTTCGACCTGCTCCACGGAAGCACACGCTGTTCGTCGAAGCGTCGAAGTTGGATTATTCTATAACCAAGCGTCCCAGAAGGGGATTGTAGAGTGGGTCATTTTTGAAAAGTTGCGACCGATACTAAGTCGTACCGCCGATCCAGTTTCTCAGGAGTGTTGCGGCGGCATCTGGATTCTCGCGTATCAAGGCGGTCATGTCATTCTTGACGTCTCCGCCCGCTGTTCGCAATCGTGGCATATCCGGGTCGTCCTCCGGTGAATGGACAACCGACTCATTTTCGTCGTCGCTTAGGGAACTTAAGTCAATATCGGAAGCGTCGTCCAAGGTTAAGTCAAAGCCTTTCTCGAATTCGCTGTCGTTCGAACTTGACGCGGTCATGGCGAACTGACGCAACGAAATGATCGCGGCGCCTACCAATCCCAGCAATGCAATGGTTTGCCAGTACTGCGCCAACCAAGCCATCGCTGTGCGACTTAGCGGAGTTGGAGGTATTTCCGGTGTTGGCATATCGGGATAGTCAGTGACATTGACTCTAGACAACTTATCTTCACCTGTTGTCCCCTTTGGCATAATCGGAATCAGTTTATCTTGAATACTTGTTGCCGTTTCCAATTTGATTTTCGCAAGGTCCTGCTCGGTTAGTGGTGGAGCATCGCTTGCCAGCTTCGTCGGATTTAATGATAGCCACTGGTAAGTAAAAACCTTTTTGTAGAACGAGAAAGGGACGGCCACTGAGAACGAGACCCGTGTTGTTTGGAGTCCAGCTTTCTCGGATCGGACAAGTGTGTTTCCGGCAACTCTCCTGTCATTTTCGGTTTGTTCGTTGGATTTGCTCGATTGCTCTGGGTTCGAAATCAGCGAAGTACCTTTATTGACTATCGCGGTGGCATTCAGCTCGGTGCCGGGTCGCCCCCCTTTTTCGAATCGTCGGTTCGTCGCATCCCTCTTGAGTGTCCGGGCTTGAATCGTGCTGGGCTTGTCATTGTAGGTTAGAATGTCGGTTTCTTCGCTCAACGTAGGGTCGATGTCGACATTGACATCGATTCGAACGTTGCCGTAGTCCATCAACAGTCTTTCCGCTCGACCTCGCAACTCTTCCTCGCGTTGGCGTTTGACTTCATAGTATTTTGCTTGTTTGATCGAACTTGGATCATTGGACATGATCATCGTTGTGGAATCGCTCAAATCCAACAAGGCGATTTCGCTTTGCTTTAGACCCAAGGCGTGCGCGACGTACGTAATGATCCCAAGCTTTTGTTGCGTGGTAAGGGGTTTGCCGCCACGAGTCTTAATGGCAATGCTAGCTGATTTCTTGGCTTCCGCCGAAAATCCTTCGCGCTCCTTAACGTAGTTCACAGATGCATCTACAACAATTGCCTCCATCTGCATGATGTTGTTTGCGATGTCCTTGAGTAGACCAGCTTGATGCTTGGCTTCGGTTGTATGCCTCGGTTCCAAGACACTACCGTTGTTGACTGCAGCCTCGAAAGCTTTTCCCATTCCTTCTGGTAAGGCTTTTCCCTCGGAGATTGCTTTGTAATATGCATCCTTGGATGAACGGGGGATTCGAATGCGATTGCCATTGCGTTCGTATTTGCGAAGTGCTGCATTGCTAAACGCGATCTCCATTTTGACCAACTCAGCATCGCTAAACAACTTGCCGTCAAACAAGTACGTCATGGATCCATTTCCGTCAGCGAATCCCTGGACAAGAAAAACCGAGCTGACCGCTACTCCGGCAGCTAACAGCAGGGCCATAACGCGAGACTGCGGCGTCATGCCCGCGAACAGAGCTCGCATTTGCTGAAGTAACTGATTCAATTGATTCATAATTTATGTTGTCAGCTTCAACGCGAATGGGATTCATCTCTTCATAAACCTGCGCCAGCTAATTTCGGATTTGAACTAGCGAATATGCATTGTTAACTTTCCGCAAAACACAGTTCCCAAGAGAGGCTTTAGCAAATTTTGCCAATTTTGCCAAGACCGATCGAGCGGGTCTCAGAGCTGAATTGGGATTGGCTTGGCCGGTTGAATCCACTATTGACTCCACTATTCACAAGGAATGCATTAGCGGCTCCACGCTGTTCGAAACCAAAGTTAGTCCCATGAAACTCAAAGTGCTCTGTCCCTCAACAAGCCCATTGCTTTTGTTCTTTCCCGCAATACTCTTCTTTCCTGTTTCTCTATTTGCGCAATTGCCTGCCAACACACCGGCACCTGGTACGGGCGGCGAGCAGCCTGGCACAAGCCGCACCTCTCCTATTGTTCAAACCAATCCCAGCGCAGTCCCGCCATCCATTCCATCGCTCGAAAGTTCAGCAGCCCAACCGAGCAGCAACTTGAACAACAATGTCCCCAAGCCGCTAAGCCGAATGGAGCTGCCTAACTCAAGTGGACAATACTGGGTCGAGTACAATCTTACTCCATATACTCAGAACCTTAAAAATATCGAGAGACCACAGCAAGCGATCATCGATTGGATCATTCGTGAAACAGGCTCAGACGTCTGGTTCAACGAACCCATGGGGATCTTAAATGCGGATCGCACCACGCTCAGGGTGTATCACAACGCAGCCATGCAAAAGACGGTCGCCCAGATCTACGAACGATTTGTCAATGGGTTCACCGAGCCTCAAGCGTACAGTCTTCGACTGATTACGGTTGGAAATCCAAATTGGAGAAACAAGGCAACTAGTTTGATGCGGTCGGCAACCGCCCAAACTCCGGGCGTTCAAGCTTGGTTGATGCCAAAAGAAAACGGTGCCATCTTCATATCGCAATTGCGAACCCGGAGCGATGTCAGGGAGATGCAAGCGATCGACATTGCGATGGTGAATGGTCAATCGCAAGCGCTAGAACAATTGCGTTCTCGTAATTATCTGCGCGAGTATCAAGCCAACACGACTGCGACATGGCCGCCTTATACACCTGTTTCAAACGAGATCAGGGAGGGTTATAAACTGAACGTCAGTCCGTTGATGAGCCTTGACGGGAAATCGGTTGACCTGATGTTGAAATGCGACATCGACCAAGTAGAGCGACTCAACAGTGTGATGATCGATTTGCCCATGCCAATGAATCAACCTCAGTCGGTGCAGATCGATGTTCCGCAACTGGTCTCGTGGCGACTTCACGAGCGATTCCGTTGGCCTTCCGATCAAGTCCTGCTATTGTCGTGCGGTGTAGTCGCTGCACCCGCCGCTCAAGTCAACAATACGTTACTGGGAGGCACTACTCCAGCACTCTTTGGCCTCAATCGAATCTTGCCCGCGTCTGCCAGTCAACGCACGGATGCATTATTGATGATCGAGTACAGAGGGCCTGCATCGACCCAGTTAAACCAATCCATAGCTGGGCCCATCACAGCACCAGGACTGTTCCCAGCGAACGCAAACAATGCGGCAGCGCCGGTCTCACGAGGGCGCTACTAGTGGTTTGTCCAGGTTAAATTTTAGGTAGCTGGAGTCGCCAGACTTCAGTGCCTCAACGAAAAACTGAACTCTGGCGAGTTCGGCTACCATTGCCAACCTTAATTTTTAATATTGACGAAGGACTAGTGCGATCATCGCTCGATTTTGAGATTTGGATTGGGATTATCTTTATGCGAGAAGCAGTTGTTGTTGCTAGTTGTCGAACGCCGCTGGCAAAGTCGGTTACTGGCTCGCTAAATCGTGCGCGTTCGGATGACTTGACGGCCCACGTGATTCGAGTTATCTGTCCGAATTTCCACTCTCTGCCCAGCGAGAGATCGACCGACTCGTAGGCGAGCACGCTAGTCTCAACTGGGCAGCTCCGGTCTGCGGTTCCATGAAACCTTGATCGAGAGAAAGCGTTGTTTACCAAGCTCGCCAAATCCAAACGCGATGCAAGCGGTTGAGCAAGCGATTGAGCATG
>CAMBSL010000062.1 GCA_945870455.1 Pirellula staleyi DSM 6068
TCACCGCCGAATCGACTGGCCGAGTGACCTCGAAGACCCTCGTAAGCGGTACCGGTCCCGTCACTATTCGCATAGGAAACACGCAAAGAATGCTAAAACCAGGATCCCCTGGCACAGTGACGGAATTTTGAATCAGTCCGATCTGCCCATCCCGGGTATTTAGAAACTCCAGCATCAATCCTGACCTTAGGCATCGAAGTTGAATATGTTCTTCTCTGAGTGGCTTTAGACTCAAGCCCCGGGGGTTGGCCATTGGCCAAGGTCCTTTGCGACGTCTGCCATTTCGAGAGCGAGTCCCCACCACCAACTCGCACCGGTTTGACTCGTCGGAGCGGCAGGCCACTGGCTTTAGCGGACTTTGCCGGTGGTGAGTAACGCCTGTTTCAGAGTGGCGTCGGCAGGTGTGCTGGAAAGCCAGATACTAAACAAAGCTTGCTTAAACTTTGTGCCAGCTACAACGCCTTTGAGCTTACCGTTCTTGCTCACACTCACCCCATGATTTGGAAGGTAGACCATATCGAAGGTATCTCCCTTTGCAATGGCTTCCTTGAAGCAGTCGCGGAACTCGTCAATCTGTTTGCGAATTTCGCGGGTGTCACCACCAGTCGCATTTTTGAAGCCCTCTTCCAACGAGTCAACGAGGCTCTTCTGGCTGACGAAGCTCGAAGTAATTTGGATGCGAATCGCCATCGGCTGATCGGCCGCGATGATTTGAGCAGCATTGCTGCTGGGCTGCGTCAAGTACAGCCCCGCAACGTACAGCTCAAGCACCATCTTGGTTCGCGCACCCTTGCCATTGAGAACCAAGCGATGTTCGCCGACTTGAATCTGTGAAGGTAAGTCGCCAGCAACGGCAGTCCGTTCAGCGAGGCTTGAACCAAAAAGTATGAAGGCAAGAGCCACTGACTTCCACATGTTCGTTTCTTCTGTTTGCGTTGAACTAACTCTACTCGAAACTGCAAGCTGGCGTTCGATCGTACCCTGATCGGACTTTAGCAATTTCCCGGTGGAAGATACAACAGAAAAACTACGCGGCGGCAGGATTTTTATCTACATTTTTGAGCAGCAAAAACCAGATAGCTGGCAAAGCTACCCTTGCGTAAAGCGACGTCAGGGGCGCCCTCCGTTTGCCCGCCGACCGTCCCCACCGCTTCCGCAAGCGCCCGTGGGTTTGCAACCGGGCGTTCGTAATTCCAACTCCACTTGCAATAGTCTTTGCCATTTTGCGACTTCTGCCATTTCGAGGGCTAGTTCGCTAGTTCCCGCCAGCAACTCGCTCCAGTTTGACACGCCGGGCAACCGAAGACGTCGTTCTGGACGGGGACGAAACTCTCCGAAGAGAAACAGATACCTATCGGCCCTTTTCGATGCAAGAACTGCGGTTACCTTGAATCGTTTGCAAGGCCTGAATTCGACGCGAGTTAAGGCAAGCAACGTAAACAAGAATCTCGAGTAGGCCAGTCCATAGTGCTGCTCGCATGTGATAAAATCGGCCCGTTTTATAAACTTGAGTGAACCGAAGGCCGCCCTTGGCCAGCTCTCTGTCAGTTTGAGCTACTTGCCTTTGCTCTGCGCGGCAAGGTCACGGAAGGTGGCTCCGTTGTCGGACGGCATACTCTTGTGCCAAGCGAGAAGTGACTGGGTTAACTCAGCGACGATGTGCAAGTTTTCGGCAGCGACATTGGTTGACTCTGACCGATCGATTTGCAAGTTGTAAAGTTCGGCGTCGGAACCGTCGTACTCACACAGTAGTTTCCATCGCCCACTGCGAAGTGCTAGGTCAGGCAGATCGTCTACGCCATAAAACGAGTCACGGTCAGGCGGGCGTCGAAAGAAAATTGGAGACGAACGCGAACCGCCGTCACCTAGCAACGTGTCTACCAAAGCTTCTCCGTCCAACGTAATCCCATCTAGAAACGGTGTGCCGGTTAGGGTCAGCAGGGTCGGAGCAAGATCGATCGACGAGAACACCGACTCGGTGTCGATCAAGCCTTGCTTGCGTACGATTTTCGGTCCCCACGCAACCAAGGACGATCGCACGCCCCCTTCGTACAGCTGCGTCTTATGGCCGCGAAACGGGCCGGCTGAGCCAGCACCAGGTTCAGGACCGTTGTCCGAACAAACCAGAATCAACGTGTTGTCCTTTAACACCGGATCATTTCGGATGCGCTCAAACAGCCTTCCGAACTGCTTGTCCATCGACTCAAGCACCGAAAGATAAAGCTGGCGCTTTGAACCATTACCCCATGTCTCAACTGGCGGCCAATAGGGTGAATGCACGTCGTCAGGCCATAGGTTGATGTAGAAGGGCTTGTGGGCGGATGCGGCTTTGTCGATGAATGAAATCGCGGCATTTACAAAACCAGTCGTGATCTCCGATCGAAGCATCCAACGGTAACCCTCTCCGAGGTTTTCGGCCGCTTCCCAAATGCGATCGGGTTTGTCTCGCCCGGGACGTAGCGTTAGGGGCAGTAGCTTTGGGCCCATGCCTTCGAAGTTCGTAAGCGACTCATCGAAACCGTATTCCGTTATGGGAGGTGCATCTCGGACGTCTCGCTGCCCACCCATGTGCCATTTTCCGAAGTGTCCTGTGGCATAGCCACCCGTCTGTAGCGAGCGAGCCAACATCGGTGCCCTTGGATCAAGCCACTGGGCCATACCACGCTCTTCGTTGTTCTTTCGATTGTTCAAGTACGAAGAAATCCGCCAGCGTTGCGGGTATTGACCTGTCGAAATGGCCGTGCGCGAGGGGGAGCAAATCGGTGAATTGACATAGAATTGCTCGAACCGCACTCCTTCGGCTGCAAGCCGGTCGATATTCGGAGTCTGTGCATCGCGATTGCCAAAGCACGAGAAATCCCCCCAACCCATATCATCAATGAACACCAAAACGATATTCGGACGATCCGCTGAATAAACGACACTCGGCATCAGTAAAGCAGCGAATGCAACCAGCAGGCTCGTTACCCTCAAGCGAGTCTCGCTAATCCCGGCAGGATTTGCAGCCATATTTAGTAAGCAATTCACTCTCATTTTCAAATGGCTTTTAATCATGTGCTATTTCTGGGAGAGGATATCATCAAAATAAAAATGGTACCAACTGCGCTCTCGCATCTTGTCACCAGTGGGCATTCCAGCCGGTTTAAGCCCCTCGCACCAATCGACAACGTCTTTATGCAACTTGTCGGCGAGCTCGGTATGCGCATCGACCAAGTTGATATGTTCATGCTGATCGCTCTCAAGGTCAAACAGATACCGCCGTCCATCGCCTACGTATATGTACTTCCATTTTCCGCGTCGAATCGCGGCTTGATCCCAGAATCGGAAATAGAGGCTGCGAGTCGACGGGTTTTGAATGTCGTTCATGGCCGGGATCAAGTCGATGCCGTCGAACTTCTGCGTGTTGTCGAGCATAACTTCGGGAAGATTTCCGCCAGCGAGCTGCAACAGGCTTGGGGCGATGTCGAGCGTGCTGACGGGCCAATCGTAGGTTTTGCCACTGGGCAGTTGGCTAGGGAGGCTCCAAATCATCGGCACTCGAATGCCCCCTTCGCTCAGCATACCTTTCTCGCCAACCCACGGTTCATTCAATGAGCCGTCCCAGCCGCCCGCGTCACCATCGATGGGGGAATCGGGTTTCGTCATCTTCAGCGGAGCTCCATTGTCGCTTGTCACCACGATCAATGTGTTGTCGAGCAAACCGTATTCGGTCAGTTTCTCGACGACTCGCCCCACACCGTCATCAATCGCAGCGATCATTGCCAACGCATATCGCCGACGGATCGGCATGTCGGTGGGAAATCGATCGAGGTACTTTTGAGTCGCTTCGAGTGGTGTATGCGGGCCGTAGTAGTTCAGTTGGAGATAAAACGGCGCTGCATGATTGCGGTCGATAAAACTCATCGCAGCTTTTGTCTGAACGTCGATGCGAAAACCCTCGTTCTCGATTTGCTTCATCTTTGAGGTGGATCTTGCTAAAGGTCCTTTCGCATCGGGTCTTTTCGCATCGGGATCTTTAGCACGATCCACACCATCCGTTTCGTGTCCATCGAGTTCGTAATTGACTCGGTAGTTGCGAAGTTCTCCCCAGAAATATTCGTCAAAGCCCTGAGCAGCGGGCGAGTAAGGATGAATCTTTTCCCAAGGAATCCGCACTTGAGCACGCGGCTTGCCTGCCATCTCGGGCAACTCCCGTTGTATCCAATCGACACACGTGACATTCGGTTCCAGATGCCACTTGCCGACGAATCCAGTGCGATACCCCAGCGGCTGCAACCGTTCAGCAATCGTTACCGCCGCGTTGGGCAGTGGCATGTCGGGGATCGTATCAATGCCAAAGCGCTGTTGATGTCGCCCTGTCATCAAACCAGCTCGCGAAGGACTACATTGCGGCGCGGTGACATATGCTGCCGTGCAGCGGACTCCTCGCGCGGCCAATGCGTCGATGTGTGGTGTCCGGACATCCGTCTGTATTCCTTGGCAACCGAGATCGCTCCAGCCTTGATCATCCGTGAGAATCACAATCACATTGGGCTGCGTTGCGGGGATGACTGCTTGAGCGGTTCGATCCCCGATGACGAAATGGCCGAGTTTTGGGTCCGAGCCAACCTTGCTGACTGACCAAACCGCTCCGGGACGTGTTTGCTGCGTCTTAGTCTGCCCAGAGGCAATCGAACCATAAGACTTGGCTTGCCCGTCGGGGCTCATCCAAAATAGCTCGATCGCCTGTCGCTGCTTGTTGATGAAGTGCACTGGAAACGGATTGCCATCCGGTTTGGACGCAGGGGTCACTTCGTCGGATGCAGGATGCCATGTTAGCTTGGCCAGCGAATCGATCGACGGCTCGATTCGCAGTGCAAAGTCTTTCGGAGCATCTTTTCGAAACGCGGCTAATGCTTCCTGAGACTGCGGTGACTTGGCAATATTGGTCCACTCATAGGGATCTTTGTTGATGTCGTATAACTCTTCGCTGCCATCGGCATAATGAATGTAACGATGCGATCGGCCGCTGATAGCATAGGTGCCAGGCTGAGCCAAATAGGTGACCGAATCGTGATTCCAATCAGATGTAACCGGATCGTTTAGCAACGGCAATAGGCTTGGTCCATCGTTGTTGGGATTGCTTGGAAGCTTGCACAGGTCCAGCAGCGTCGGAAACAGGCTTAGCAGATTCACTGGTGCGTCACAGACCGCTCCTGCGCGTGTGCCTTGCGGTAGTGCCGCGCTAGCACCCGTTGGAACGCGAACCATGAGAGGGACTCGCGTCACGGATCGCCAAGGCGTGTACTTTTGCCAGTGTTCTTTCTCGCCGAGCTGCCAACCGTGATCGGACCAAAGTACGACAATCGTGTTTTTTGCATTCGGGCCTGACTCCAATGCATCGAGTACTCGTCCCAGCATTGCGTCGGCAAAGTGAATCGAGGCGAGATAACCTTGTATGGCTTGCTTCCATTGCCCTTGCTGCTGAATGTGGGCAAAATATTTGTTCCGTGCCGCTTTCTGGCCCATTTCCGGGACGTCGTCTAAGTCGTTTTCTCGATAACCCAGAGGAAGCTGAATCGATTCGAGCGGGAAGGGTTCGAAGTACTTCTTTGGAACGAACCAAGGCTCATGAGGTCGATACAGGCCGCATCCCAAAAAAAATGGCTTACCATGTTTCTTGCTCAGCTGTTCACCGATCCACTTGCTTACTGACCAATCTCCGCCGAACTCTTCGTCTGTAACATCGAGAGCGGCCCAATCCGTTTCGACGTACTGCCAAGGGCCTCCGCGCTCCAAACCGACGGGGCGTTTCTTTGGATAGAACGTCTCTGGCAATGGGTTCTCAGATTCGGCTTTGGGAAAATACTTGTCCCATGATTTGGCGTCGATGAAGTAATGCAACAGTTTGCCCGAGCCTGCGGAGTAGTAACCATGCTGACGGAAGTACTGAGGCATGATTGTCTCGTCGGGCATCACTTCTCGCATCTGCTGTCGATTGTCAACCAATCCGGATCGATTCGGTGCACGTCCGGTCAAGACGGCTGAACGAGACGGGTTGCATGCAGGAGCAGGACAATGAGCGTTGGTAAACAAGACGCCACTTGCAGCTAACCGATTGAGATTAGGAGAGATCGTCTGCGGATGTCCCCCCATGCAGCCAATCCAGTCGTTGAGATCATCCACCGCGATGAAGAGAACGTTAGGACGTGTGTTTTTTTCTTGAGGATCAGCCACAACAACTTGCGAGCTACAAGCAAGAACGACAAGCAGTCTCATCAAGGTTTTCACTATCGTATCTGTTCTCAAAACTTCCTCGCGTCGTCTGGGCATTTATGGGCATTTATGGGCATTTATGGGCAATGAATGTCGCCTGTCGGATGTAGACGTGGCCATAATGCAGCGTACGCACATCGAGTGGCACTATTGTAACACCTTGCTCTTCCATCGACTGCTCCCTTGGGTCCACTGAAAATCATCAAAGCCGGGCTACCCAGCGACCCGTCACAGGCCGGAAGTTGTGAACCAACGACGGGTTATTGCTCGAACTCGCTCCGGTTTGACATGCCGGAATGACACAACAAACCCGGCTTGGTACCGAAAGAATCGATTGAACTGGCTGCCGACTTCGTTTCGTTCTGTTAATCCTATCGAACCTATCGAAGCGGGTGGCATGTCTCGGAGTCTTCGCAGGGCGTGGTTGATGTCCAAAAGTGGTTCATGCTGTATCATTTGATCCGAGGCAATGGAACCCACACACTTCGGGGCTCGTAAAACTCGCCCCTTGGGGACGTGCCACCCTACATATCGCCTAGTGGCAGGTTACTAACAAACTTTTGCGGAGCGAAAGACTACACGTGATCTCAGTACGATCTTTAGACTTAGGATAACGCACATGTATCAGCGAAAGTCGTTGTTGCTCAGCCAGTTTTTCGTGGCGATTTCCATCGTGTCTGCGGCCTGCCCGGCTGCGGACTGGCCCATGTACCGACGCGATGCTGGACGAACGGGTGGAACCGACGAGATACTGCCGGCGGAGCTGGTACTGAGATGGAGCCGGCAGCTACCTTCGATCACTCCTGCATTCCACAGCCCGAGGTTGCAGTTTGATGCTGGCTATGAACCCGTCGTTGCTAAGGGACGATTGCTGATTGCCTCGTCCCGCAATGATTCGGTGACAGCGTATGACGCGTCCACTGGACGGGAACTTTGGGTTTATCACGCAGGCGGTCCGGTTCGGTTCGCGCCGGCCGTGTGGGATGATTCCGTCTGCTTCGGCTCTGACGATGGTTTCCTTTATTGCGTAGACTTATCGACCGGCAGCTTGAGATGGAGGCACCAAGCAACGCCTAATGACCGGCAACTTTTGGGAAATCGACGTTTGATATCCGTGTGGCCAGTTCGTGGCGGTCCTGTAGTGGCCGACGGCCGAGTTTACTTCGCGGCGGGCGTTTGGCCATTTGAGGGTGTCTTTGTCCTGGCGATGGATATCAATACGGGAAAAGTAATTTGGCGGAACGAACGGCTGGGTTATATCTTTGGCCAACAGCCGCATGATACTCAGGCCATCGGAGGATTAGCTCCGCAGGGTTACTTGATCATCAACGCTGACGAGGTCATTGTTCCTTGTTCAACGGCGTACCCAGCGCGATTGAATCGAGAAACTGGAGAATTGATCGACTTCAAATTGCCCGCTCCTGGCAGGTTGCCTGGAGGTTGGTTCGCAACACTGACCCCGGAAACGGCCAAAGCAATTCGAAGGGGAAAACTTACTTTCGATAATGTCGTCAACCAGCAATTGCACGAAGACAAGATCCAAAAAGGGGCAGGTGAAGCCGGAGTCAGTAGGACGATTCGCATTGGTGATCGAGTGCTAAACTTTGACAATGCACTAAACGAATTGGGCATCAGCGGCGTTGCGGGCAAAGTTCACTCGATGATGGTTGCTGATGCGAAGTTGTTTATCACTTCGCTGGCTGGAAACATCTACTGTTTCGCCAAACCAGTTGCGGAGCCTGCAGCACCGACTCACTGGTCAGCCCCGATCGCGCCGCTTGTTACAACATTGCAGGCAACGAAGCTGGCAAGAAGTTTGATCGAGCAATCGGCTAGTCCACAGGGCATCGCGTTAGTCATCGGTCTACGTGATGGAGCATTGATCAAAGCACTGCTTGAAGAGTCGAATTACCATGTTATCGCAATCGATGATAATGCGGAGCGAGTTGCCAAGATCCGCACAGAGCTGCAATCCGCTGGTCTATACGGAAGCCGTGCCGCTGTGATTGAAGGCTTGCAAAGGAATGTCAAGCTGCCCAGATACCTCGCCAGCCTTATAACGACGGAGTTGACGGACGGTCTAATCGATGTGTCGCCTGATTTGCTGCAGGCACTTAGGCCATTTGGCGGCATGGCCGCATTGGGGATCAAACCAGGCAGCGACCTTGTATCGACGGAAAGCCTGAACGCTCAGAATCCGGGGCGATTTCTGACAGCTGAAGTCCATGGTCAGTTGTTGATTCGTCGCATGGGAGCATTGCCAGGAACGGCCGATTACCAGGGCAGTTACGCGTACTGCGAGGATTCACTCGTGAAGTTTCCTTTGGGAGTGCTCTGGTTCGACGACACACTTGCCCACTTTAAGAGATCGCCTCAACCGCTGTTTAAGAATGGCGTCATGGTGTCGCGACCGAAGGACTGGCACGCACCGAGAATCAAAGGCGATTATTCTGTTGACTACCCTTTATTGCAACCGGTTTTGTCAGACATTTACACCGGTCGCGTGCTCGACGAGACAGAACAGATGGAGTTGCGAACAACACTGCCAAAGGCCGACTTGACTACTCGTCAACAAAGTTACTACCACGCACCGCATCAACAGACGGCGCTGCTTCCTAATCCGCCCGATCCCATACTCGCTGGCGAACGCGTGAATCCAATGACCGGACTGCGTGAGCCGCGAGTCTTTCCCAAGACATATGGCTGTGATGGCGGAGTGGACTACGGACTGTTCTACACACTACGAAGCGGTACGGCAGCATTCTACGACAAGACTCTGGAGAGTGGCACGGTCTTTATCAGCGGTCCTCGTAGCGGCTGTACTAACAGTATCATTCCATCAGGCGGCCTGTTGAACGTTCCATACTTCTACGAAGGCTGCACTTGCAGCTACCCACTACCGACAGCGCTGTCGATGGTAGCGATGCCCGAAAGCCACGAGCAGTGGGCATCCTGGGGCGATGATCCGGTTAAGCCGGGATCGATCGAGCGAATCGGTCTGAACTTCGGAGCACCCGGTGACCGCATGACTCGCGACGGAACACTTTGGCTGGACTACCCATCCGTCGGCGGCCCGTCTCCGCAAATCAGGGTGGTCACGAAGCCAGAGCATCCATCGTTTCACTACCGGCACAGCAACTGGTTCAAGGGTGGCGAAGGATGGCCCTGGGTTGCCGCGTCGGCCGTTGAGGGCCTCGAAGAACTGACACTACACGACCTGAAGCCCGGTCGGTACACAGTCCGGCTCTTTTTCGCTGAAATTGGAAGCCAAGCGCAAGGAGACCGAATCCAGGCAATTGACATTCAAGGGAGAACCGTTCTTGATGATTTCGACATCCGTATGGAATCGGGTGACTCTATGTCGGGAATCGTCCGCGAGATCGCCGACGTCCATGTCGAGGAAACGTTTACCATCAATTTGAGGACAAGCCGCGGGAAATCGCTGATCAGCGGTCTTGAGCTCCTCAGAAGTCAGTGACCTTACGCCGTGCTCTAGCAATTGGAAGTCTCCTGCATAGCCTTGCCATCCTGTTGAGACATCGCGGCAAACAGTTCTTTCACCGGTTGTCATGCAGGATGGTCCGCAGCTTCAATAATGCCGCTCAAGAATAAAACCCCAAAGAGCCAAAATCCCACAAACAATATCTCTCGCAACAAGCTGCTGATTTTCACGACTTCCACTCCAGTAAATTAAATGGAGCGGAGACAATCTGACCATTCTACATTGAAACACAGCCGTGTTTCGAGCCTTCGCCAACGATGTGATTCCCTTCCCGAAACACGAACGGCACCTCGACGAATAGACGGCCTCGCAGCCCGCAAGACCTTGACGAAAGCAAATCGTGCTGTAGGCGTTTTGACTGACGGAGTTTAAACTGGTCGTTTGGGTAGCGCGAGCGTCTTCGCTAACCCTCCAACCGACGTAAATACAAAAAACGATTCAGGAATGGCTGGCGAGACGCCCGCACTCCGAGAGACTGCCCCGAATGGAAAAGGACCTGTAACTTCATGAAAACCTGCCGATGTTTAGCACTCGTTCTTTCCGCCTTAATGTCGCTGTCGACGCAAGCCAATGAGCCGCAGTTGAGCGACCTGCGATCGATGGAGTTAACGTCGATTAACGGCTCGGTTGTTTCGTTCGCGGATGCGAAGCTGCGTGTTTATTGTGTTCTTGGGACAGAGTGCCCAGTGTCTCGGTTCTATGCGGCTCGTTTGGATGAGCTTTCGAAGCAATATGCCGATCAAGGCGTTCGCTTCGTAGGCATTTATCCCAATATGCACGATTCGGAAGCGGATGTTCAAAAGTTCATGAAGGAACTCAGCGTTTCGTTTCCGCAATTTCACGATACAAGACAAACTGTTGCGCGGCAGCTCAGGGCGACAAGAGTACCGGAAGTTTTCTTGCTCGATGCGGAAGGCGAAATCTGTTACAGCGGTCGAGTCGATGACCAGTATGCACCGGGTGTGAAACGCTCTGCTGCGAACACCCATCATTTGAAAAATGCCATCGATGCGGTACTTGCGGGTAAGAAGCCTGTAGAATCTCGGGCTGAGGCAATGGGTTGTTTGATCACGTTTGAGAAGCCAGCCGCGACTGTTCCGGCAACAGTTATCACCTACTGCAAAACAATTGCACCGCTATTCAATGAACATTGCGTTGAGTGTCATCGAAAGGGTGAAATCGGGACGTTTGACATCACAAACTACGATGAAGTCCGCGGTTGGTCAGAGATGATCGTTGAAGTGGTCGAACAAAAACGAATGCCGCCCTGGCATGCTGACCCGAAGTTTGGCGAGTTTAAGAACCAGCGTCACATGCCGTACAGTGCGCTAGCAGTCTTGAAAGAATGGGTTCAAGCCGGAATGCCCTATGGTGACAAAGCCGATTTGCCGCCGCCATTAAAGTTCGTGGACGGATGGCGACTAGATAAAGAACCCGAGTTGATTGTGCCGATGCGCGACAAGCCATACACGATTCCTGCTAGCGGTTCGGTGGACTATCAATATTTTGTAGTGGATCCAAAGATCACCGAGGATCGATGGGTTGCCTCTGCGCAGATTGTTCCGGGCAATCCATCCGTCGTTCATCATGCGATTGTGTTTGTGAGGCCGCCCGATGGAGTCGATTTTTCTGGAATCGGTTGGTTGACGGCATATGTGCCTGGACAGCGTGCGACCATTTTTCCGCCAGGCTTTGCCAGAAAAATCCCAGCCGGTTCAAAGCTCGTATTCCAAATGCACTACACACCTAATGGGCAAGAACAAACGGACGCTACACAGATTGGTATGACGTTTATGAATCCCAATGAAGTGACGCATGAAGTATTCACAATGGTTGGTATCGATCAAGAGTTCGAGATACCACCAGGCGAGGCGAATCACGTGGTTACCTCGAGTGTCAATCGGTTACCGCATGATGGGGTGCTGCTGGCTGTTTCACCGCATATGCATTTGCGAGGCAAGTCGTTTGAAATGGTTGCTGTGGCGGGTCGCAATTCTGCTGGGGAGGATCGGAGCACGTTGTTGAAAGTCCCGCAGTACGATTTTAACTGGCAGCACACCTATGAGTTTGCCGAGCCGCTAAGATTCAGTGAATTGAAATCGCTCGAGTTAACGACAACCTTTGATAACTCGAAAGGAAATCCCTTCAATCCAGCTCCCGAAGAATATGTTGTGTGGGGCGATCAAACTTGGGAGGAAATGTCGGTTGCATTTCTCGAGGTTGCCAAGCCGCTAAAGCGAGATTCCGCACCTATGGAACTGGCGAACACGCCCGCTGTGGTTAAAACAACGAGCAAGGAAATGGATGATCCGACTGCAGGTCAAACCAGGTATGCGGATGAATTCTTGGCTAAGTTCGATTCGAACAGAGATGGCGCCGTTGTCGTTGCGGAAGTACCACGCATCGTAAAGGATTATTCATTCAGTCGCATTGATGCAGATGGTAACGGTTCGATCACTCGCGACGAGTTGATTGTTGCGGCAAGGACAAAACGTGGAAAGTAGTTCACCCCAATCGTGGATTGCTCGTACTTTCGCAAGCATTGTTGACTATCCGTGGTTGTGCTTGTCCGCATTGATCCTACTTATCTCTTTGGCCATAGGTGGATACCTCCGTCCCACTTGGCCACAAGAACTGTGGCGTGGTCTAAAGCCCGTAGAAACGGAAAAAGTAGGAGCGAATCAGAAAGCCAACGAGCGACGTCAGACACCGGCGATGAACGTCGAACGCAATTCGTTGGGCCGAGCACAGGCGTTCTTGGTTGTTTCATCGAAGCAGTTCTTTAGTCGCGAAGGTGCGGCCGCAATTCGCGACATTGTCGATACGCTTGAACAGCAGGATACGATCGCTAGTATCCAGTGGCTCGATCAAGCTCCACCGCTGAATATCTTTGGTCTATCCGAGCCGATTCTGCCTCGCGGACAAGCTTCGCCACAACGGTTTGCGTTGGCCAAAGAGAAAGCCCTGAAGCATCCGTTGGTCGTCGGGTTGTTCTTGTCCAAGGATGCGAACACGCTTCTGATTGGGATCAACTTCAATTGGATTTTTGTTGACGAAGATGCCGACTGCACGACGCATGTGATCGACGTTGCTAAGAAGACATTGGCCAAACATCCTGGCGTTGAAATGTCGTTTGAAATAACTGGCGGCGTACCAATACGAATCGCGATTCTTGAGAACCAAGCCTCGAACGAATTTACGTTTCAGTTGATCGGATACGGAATGATTCTTGCTATGGCGATCATCCTATTTCGCGGATTTGTTGTTGTACTGATTGTTGCTGCCGCGCCGGCACTAGGTGTGTTTCTATCGCTTGGATTCCTGCGGTACTTTGGGTGGGAGGACAATCCGTTCAGCCAAGTGATTTTACCAGTGCTGCTTAGTTTAGTTGGATTTGCGGACGGTGTGCACATGATGGTCTACATTCGTCAGTGCTTGAGCGAAGGACAGTTGCCCAAGGTGGCATGTAGAAATGCGTTGGCGACGGTTGGTGTGGCGTGTAGTTTAACAACGATCACAACTTCAATCGGGATGGGCTCGCTGGGGTTTTCTCGCAATTTAGTAGTTCAAGAATTTGCTTACTCCTGTGTGCTTGGGTCGATAACAATTCTAATTGCCGTCCTTCTGGTTATTCCGCTGGCATGTTGCACTGGCTTGGGGCGCAGGCTGGCAAAGGGGGCTGATCGCGGCATTGTCGATCGCTACTTAAAGCATGTAGGCGAACCGGTAATGGCAGTTGTGCGATACTCTCGATATGTAGCTTACTTTGCGATTTTTCTGCTGGCTGTGCTGGCGATGATGACTTTCCAGTTGCGTCCGGATGATCGTCAATCGAATGCTTTGCCGAGCGGCAGTGAGGCTCAGCGGGCGCTCGCAGGACTTGATAGAACCATGGGCGGCTTGGAAGTCGGTTCGATTCAATTGAAGTGGCGCGAAGAGAGTTCGGATCCACGGACGATTGCGACTGTGATCGATGCAGTGGATAAGTTGGTGGATCAAGAACCATTGCTCGCCCACCCTCTTTCGCTCTGTAAGTTGTTGGCAGCGTTGCCCGGTGAAGAATCCGCAGTAGACAAGATGCCGATGGCCGAGTTGTTGCCGCCTCCGCTCAAGCTGGCTCTATACGATCCAGATAACCGTAAAGCTGTCGTGAATTTTCGCGTAAAGGATCTTGGAACCGCGAAGTACAAGCCGACGTTGGAACGGGTCGAAGCGGGTTTGAAGAGAATTGAGCAAGAACATGCGGGCTTTACTTGCACGATGGAAGGCGGTCCGATTTGGCGCTGGCGGAACCTTTACAAAATCGTTTCTGATTTAGCGATGAGTCTTGGGACGGCATCGATTGAGATTTTGATTGTGATGGGGATTGCATTTCGTTCGTTAAAGCTTGGATTGATTGCGATTATTCCGAACATGGTTCCGCTGGCAGCGGCTGGGACGTTTATGGCGATTTTCGGCTGGCCGCTGGATGTCGTTAGCGTATGTTCGTTCACGATCTGCTTGGGAATCGCCGTCGATGACACGATTCACTTTTTGTCGCGTTATCGTGAAGAGCAACAACATCAACCGGACAGAAAACTGGCGCTTCAGCAAGCTTTCCAAGGAGTTGGTACTGGAATGATTATGACGACGATTGTTCTGGTGGCAGGATTCAGTTCAGTGTTGATTAGTGAAACTCGCGATCATCGCGTGTTCGGCATCTTGGGTATCATTACGCTGATTTCAGCGCTGGTCTGTGATCTTTTCTTGCTGCCAAGTCTGCTGGCGCACTTTGATCGATCACCGAAGGCAAAGACTGACTGATCGCTGACGTAAATCGTACGAATCGGATAGCCATTTCGCGTCCGACGCGAACCTCGCGTGGAGGTTGTGTGGCCCGATGCTTGTCCGATGTTCATTCCTAAAGCGGACATTGTCCTTGTTCTGCGTGAAAGCGTGGCTTGCACTTGAGAGAAAGGTTCTTTAATGGAATGGGTCTGGGTCGGATACATCGCCAAGCGTCGCGTACCGCAGAGCGGCTGGGTGTCGTCTTGGCCGGATCCTGAGGGCAACGGAGACTCCAGCTCTGAGCCGGTGGACGAGATTTGTAGCGTGAGCAACTGCATCGCCCGCGGGTTCCGGAACGATAGCGACCCCTTTGGTCTATATGCCAACGCCGATCTGGCGTGGGCGGCCGTTCCCGTCGAGAGCCGAGCCGATTGCGCCATGTATGCCTACCGTTTGTGGCCAGTTCAGTTTGAGGAAGGAGCGGAGGAGCCGATCGACCTGTGGTGGGAGCTGGCGGTCGAGCCGCTCGCGGAAACGTTCGTCCGCCTCGGGTGGGATGCGGTCATAGGCGGTAACCAGTACAGCTTCAATTGCTCCCCAATGTCGTGCAACCGGGGATGTCGCGTTGTCCATTCCCCAGATATGAATCGCTACTGTCTGGTGTCAAACGAGCGCGCCGCGTTGGAGTTGGCTCGCCGTTTCTCGAGTGACCAACCCGAGCCCGGTACGTACTGCGTAGTCGAGGTCTGGCGGGACACGGCGACCTCATCTTTACCCACATTTCGCAGCACGCCAGACTCGAAACCCAATGGATTTTCGTGATCCCATCGCGTTTTCTCCCCCTCGCCCCGCTTCGTACGGGGCGAGGGGAGCAAGATCAAAAGATGTGGGTAAAGACGAGCACGGCGACCGGTGCCGCGTTGGAGAATTACTAGTTAAGTTCCCAAATGCCCTCACATTCGATTCGATTCGACATGCTCTTTGACGCGGAAAAATACCATCGGACAGAAAACTGCCCGTGGACGTTTTTTGCGTACCCGACGAGTTTGGCTGATGAAAATGGACTTCCGCCAGACCGAGAAGCATGTGAGCTTCTTGCTCTCATTCAACAACGTGGAATTGACGTTGCAATTTGGGTGAGTCAAATCGTCGAGAACACGACATACTTTGCGTGCCGCATTGACGACAGACAAAAACTAGTTAACGTGTTGAATGAACTCCAGTCTTTCGGGACAATTGACAACAACTTCTGCAACATTCGAGCCGAACGATTGTTTGCCCGATGCATGGACGCAACAGAACAAAAAATTCCACCGAAGTGCTCGATCAATCGCTTGGAAATGCGCTGAGTCTACAGCTCGCAGTAAAACGAGGCGAGTTTGCCCAACCTTAACTTGCACCGGTTTGACACGCCGGGTTGGGTGGATATTGGTCCCAATGTAATGTAAGAGTAAGAATCACACTCGCAACCAATCATCGCGGTGCATTTCAACGAACTCGTCGTCGTTTAGGTGCGGATAACAGCGAACCACACGATCAATCTCCTGTTTTTGGCCTGGACTCAAAGTTTCATCTTCATCGAGGCACCACGTCCCCTCAAGAATTCGCTGACGTCTAAGTACCTCGTGCAGACCAGCAATGCACCCCCGAAAAGCATTGGCGGCATCAAAAAAAGCGGTATTGCTGTCGGTAACCTCAACTCCGAGCCGCAAAAGCTCAGACGATGCGTCGGCATTTCGACATCGATCTAGCAACTCCACGGCTCGCTTCGTCCAAACCGACCAATGTCCCAGCAAGCCGCCGACAATACGACAATTCCTACTTCCAAAACGAAAAGGAGTAAGTAGATCTGGCACGATGTTGTCGTCGTTACCCGTATAAAGCGCAATGTCTTCGCGACCGGAATCGATGACCGCGCGCACTACGTCTTGCGTTTGATAGCGATTGAAAGGAGCAATTTTGATCGCAACCACGTTTTCGATTTCAACGAAGCGACGCCAAAATGCGTAGGACAGATTGCGACCACCCACGCTAGGTTGAAGATAGAATCCAACGATCGGGATAACTTCAGCCACCGTCCGACAGTGGGCAATCAGATTGTCATCGGTCGCCTCTCGCATCGCTCCTAAACTTAACAAAGCGGCGTCGTATCTTAAATCGCAAGCCATCTGTGCTTCGGAGACGGCTTGTCCAGTTAGACCACAGACTCCGGCGATGCGAACAAGCGACTTCGAGGCGCGATCCATCTCTTCGGCGGCTAATTGAAGCACCGGTTTGAATAGCCCAATCTTTGGGTCCCGAATCGCAAACTGGGTCGTGTGCACTCCAACAGCAAGCCCACCGACTCCGCTGGCGATGTAATAGCGAGACAATGCTCGCTGTCTTCGCTCGTCAAGTCGACGGGATGAATCGAGTGCCAAAGGATGCGCAGGTATCGCTTGACCTGCGAGCAATTGAGAACGCAAGTTATCCGTGATGCGGACATCGTTTGGTTTCCGGACATCGTTTGGGTTCCGGCCATCATTGGGTCGCATTAGAGTTTCTTCGCAAAATGGATTTGGCGACACGCTTCCACAAAGCCGCATGACGGATAAAGATGCTGCCCCACCTGGTTGTTATCCATCGTCTCGATCATCGCGAACGACATTCCCTCCCGTCTGAAGTAGTCAAGAGCATGTTCGATGAGGAACCGACCAATACCGCGTCCTCGCACGGACTTATCGACCGCCAGATTAGGTATGCGGCCCTTGCCAGCAGCATAGTCAACGCGCGTGCTAATGTAGCCGAGAACCTTATCGAATTCTTGTGCAACGAAAACACCTGTCGGATTCACCTCGACGTCCTCGTCGACATGTCGCGATTTTCGCCAACGCCAGTCATGGCCACTTAGCAAACCTAGTTCGTTCTCAACGCTCTGGTCGATGGCAATGCCTTCAAAGCCCTCAATGGTTATGCGCTTTAGCTCATCGAGATCGCTCGCTTGATAAAGTCGAATGTTCATGTTTAGTATTCATCACTGCCAAAAACGTGTAGCACGGCACTCGGTGCCGTGATTTAAGGCACGGAGTGCCGTGCGACAATCAACTAAAACTGCCCGTCTGTTGTTTCAAAGTGAGTGGGCTTTCCTAATAGCGCACCTCCCTGACGCATCCAGTCCGCTGTCGCGTTGATCATTGTATCGAGGGACACGCTCGGCGGACCAAACAAGTCATACGAGCGCGACGCGTCCCAATGCCAGGCCGTTTCCCCCTCTTTTCCTTTAATGATGGGTTCGCGGTCTAACAGCTTTCCAAACCGCTGTGCCAACCAACGAATCGACACACGATCTAGCCCGGTGACGTTTAGCGCTACGGGCGGTGATACGGCGTGCGCAAGACATTGTATGGCTCTCGCACTTGCATCACCTTGCCATATTACATTCACCACTCCCATAGAGACATCGATTGGTTTGCCTGCCGCAACTTTTGTTGCAACATCGCTTAACACGCCGTAACGCAAGTCGATAGCGTAGCAAAGACGGAAAAACAGAACTTGTGTGCCATGTTGTTTAGAAAAATGCATAAAAACGCGCTCACGACCGACACAGGAGTTCGCGTACTCGCCGGGCGGTGAGAGCAACCCATCTTCGTTTGCCCCAGGTCCATCGGCTGGCACCATCGAATAGACACAGCCCGTGGAAAAGACAACGATTCGAGACTCTGCATAGCGTTCCGCCACGATGGCTGGCACCAGTGTATTCATCACCCATGTTAGCTCAGGCGAATCGTTGGTACCAAATTTTTGCCCCGCCATGAATAGGATATTCGGAGAATCCGGTAACGCTCTCACCGCTTTTCGATCCATCAAGTCACAAGAAATGGTTTCGACACCATGCTGCTGAAGTTCGCTCGCAACCTTTGTCGATGAAAAGCGAGAAACAGCGATCACACGTCTCTGTTCGTCCCCTATTTCATTCAACCCCCTCCTCACCATTCTTGCCAAAGTCGGTCCCATTTTACCGCCAGCACCAAGCACTAGGACATCGCCTGTAATTGAGCGAAGTGTGTCCAGCACGCCCGTTGTCGGGCGACTCAGCTCGTCCTCAAGCTCTTCAATGGTTTGGATGGTAAGCACTTGAATCCCTCGTCACTTTTTGATTGGTTTAATGTAATCCGTTGCAACGACGACGTCGTCAAACAAAACCGACTGACTCTCTTTCCAGAACTGGTGGCTTGGGTCGCCTGGATCGTAGCCAAAGTGGCGGTACTTTGGCAAGCATGGGCGGATTCGATTCAGACAAAATTTTGAACGCTGCGAATTTGGAATCGGTGACGATGCACACTCACTGTATATTACAATCGATAAACCGCTTTATCGCCTTAAAGTTAAGACGCGAGGATTTCATCACCACCTAGAATCAAAATGACAAAGTCAACACAGAATATTGGTGATTCCGGCACAATGAATTTGAAGTCATCTAATTCAGTTCAAACACCGGAGCAGTTGAATAACGGAACTGACGCTGGTACGACAACAGATGTTCAACCCGTTACGCGGCTTTCCGATTTATCCGCTCAGCAGTGGAAGTCCGGAATTGCGGCTTGGCTCGGTTGGTTGTTTGACGGACTGGACATGCATCTTTATGTCCTGGTGGCAACTCCATTCGTTGCGGAGTTGCTAGGCGGCGTCAATTTAAAAGATCCCAGTGTAGGTTATTACAGCTCATGGATCCAAGCCGCATTTCTCATTGGCTGGGCTCTCGGCGGTACCTTTTTTGGGAGGATTGCTGATCGCATGGGACGCAGTCGCGCGCTGATGTTGACGATCCTCACCTACGCACTGTTCACGGGATTATCTTTCTTCGCCCAAACGTGGTGGCAATTGCTGATCTTTCGATTTTTGGCTGCTCTCGGCATCGGAGGCGAATGGGCCGTGGGCGCTTCCTTGTTGTCGGAGACTTGGCCGTCGCGCTGGCGACCATGGATGGCAGCTGTGCTACAAACAGGTGTAAACCTCGGCATCATGTTGGCTGGACTTGCAATTTTTGTGCTCGCGGACTTTCCCCCACGAACCGTTTTTCTTGTTGGCATCCTGCCCGCACTGTTGGTTCTGTGGATTCGCCGCAACGTACCTGAGCCCGAAACATGGCACGCGGCTCGACGTGATTCCTCCTATGTGGAACCAAAGTTTTTGGACTTGTTTCGCGGCCCCATTCGCCGCACAACGTTTTTGATAACGATTGTTTGCGGGTTATCGCTCACCGCACACTGGGCGTTTATGTTCTGGTACCTGCAGCACATTCGAAATCTTCCTGAGTTGATGGAATGGAGCGACGGAGAGAGAAGCCAGATTGTTGGTCGTTTCATCTGGCTTGTCATGTTGACGTCGATCGCCGGTAACTTCCTAGCAGCGGCACTCGCACGCTGGTTAAAATATCGCGTCGCAGTCTCTGGACTTTGTGTGGCTTATTTCGCCTCGATGTTTGCGACTTATAGTGTCGCCCGTGACCATAACAGCTTGTGGTACGGTCTTTTCGCGATCGGATTGTGCCAAGGAGTTTTTGCGCTTTTCACGATGTACTTGCCACCGTTGTTTCCAACTCTCCTTCGCACTACCGGTGCAGGATTCTGCTACAACATTGGCCGCATTGCCGCAGGCTTAGGAACCGTTTTCTTTGGACTGTTTTCCAAGGTCGGCGATTATCGCCTGGCATTGTTCTACGCTGGGTTCCTGTTCCTCCCTGCAGCAGCATTCGCTTGGTTGCTACCTGAGCCGCCGGATGAAACGGATGGCGAAAATCCTACAGACCTAACGCTGACGGATTGAAAGAATCACTGTTGCCGAGAAAGCGCAAACGAACAATGCGATGATGCTGGTGCGAACTGAATTCATGAAAATTCCATCAAGCAACGGTTTATCTGGAAGCAAACCAGTGCGCTGCCACACTGCCGAAAGGTCGCAAAGACGCTCAAAGAATACCTGATACTACTCCTCACTTCAACTCGTTGCTTTTCAATAAATACGGAGAAGGCAGCATTGATTCTACCGGGAGGGACCTGAAGTTTGCGCCGGAATGGATGCATCCAGCCTGAGCCATAACAATGAGCTGCGACCCTTGCTTCCGTCCGTCCCCTTATTTCCGTCACGAAGCTGATGCAACCGAGATGACTTTGCAATCGCACCTATCCGTTTCGATCACCCGACCGAGGAAAAAGTCGCGAACAACCAAAATGCTTAGGACACGCCCTCCTGTGCGCGCTGGCCAGATCGCTGTTGTATTTATTTGACTGTGCGTGGTTGGATTTCTGCGGTCGGTGTTCTTGCCTCATGCACGAAAAGTTGCCCGTTCGGCGCACCGGTGTGTCAAACCGGAGCGAGTCAGCCAAAACGATGGTTTTGTTCTATGGACAGCGATAGAGCATCTTGCTGACTAAGGACGGTTCGTCCTGTGTAATGAATGCCGACCGCAGGCGGATCTGGATTCAAAACATCTGCGAAATCAAAATGATATCGCCGAAGGCCCCCCCTTCGCTCGCAAACGGTTTTCGGTCGATGCAACCGACGCGCGTCGCCGACACCGCGAAATCGACATTGAACGCTGGCGAGCGAACCAGCAGAGGTTTTGGGGGAATAGGATGTGAAGCTTGGACGGCAATTATGACTTGCTTGCTTCCTGTCTTAATCTCTGACGGTTTGAATATGCATGGTTTCCGGCATCTGCTCTTGCAATCTAACTCCGAATAACGTTTGGCCCGCGCGAATTGTGTCGCCGTTATGAAGTGGTGAACAATCAACCATCCGATCGTTTAGGTAAGTACCACTCCTGCTTCTTAGATCACGAATCTCGGCCACATCACCTTTATGCTCTATCTCAAAGTGGATTGATGTCATACATCCGTCGAAGGCGCAGCAAATGTCTGCGGTCTCGCGTCTTCCAAACGAAACTGTCTGACCTTGCGGTATGGATATCGCTGGCTTTCCTGTGGGCCGTAAGACATAGATTTCCAAAAGTAATGCGTTCACGTACTGTTTTTCCCGTCAAAAACCACTTTATGCAAGTTGTTGATCAGATCATTGATTCAACGCACTGTGCAATTCATGCAGGTAAGGGCATGGTCGCTAAGTGGGAGCGGCGGCGCGCGCAGAACCCATGGTTGGATGCGTTGTACAATGTGTGACTCGTAGGGACACAGCTTTTTTTCGGGGGGTAGTTGCATCTTGGATTTGGAATTCCTATCGTGAATGCAATTCCTATTGCTTCTATCGGCTTTTTCGACGGAGTGAACCATGGCGAGATTATCTCGAGCAGAAATTTTTGATCCTTCCGAGATCGTGGCAGTGCATACGATGGCTCGGACTGTCAGGCGTTGTTACCTTTTGGGAGACGACCATCTAACCCAAAAGAACTTCGATCACCGCAAAAACTGGTTCGAAGATAAACTCAAGCAACTCGCTTCGAATTTTGGTATCGATTTATTGGCCTTTTCTTGTCTAGCGAACCACTTCCATCTGGTCCTCCGATCAAGGCCTGATGTCGTTGCTACTTGGGATGATACCGAGGTCGCCCAGCGTTGGTGAACCCTTTGCCCGAAACGCAAAGTCAAGCAAGAGATCGATGGTCAATCCACTTGGATTCCAGCCGAAGCGACCGAATGGGATCTCAACTCGATTCGCAATGATCCCGTCCTATTGGCCACAATTCGCTCACGTTTAAGCGATATCTCGTGGTGGATGAGGTTGCTGTGCCAAACCATTGCTCTGCGTGCCAATGGCGAAGAAGGCGAACAAAGGCGGATCACATCGCTCAAGCCAAACGCCTCGGACCCGGAGGAATCTCAGGCGTCGGATCGAGTGGATCGCGTTGACGATTTACTGTCCCCTGTATCCATAGATGAACGCAAGGATACCCTGGGCGCACATCCTAGCCGAAACAAGAAGCGGTGTAGCGACAAAGGGTTCTTAGCCATGGCGGACGCAGATTATTTAGAAATTCTCGATTGGCTAGCCCGCAATACGGTCGCTGGCAAACGAGGCTCGACACCAGCCGACGCGCCAGCGATTTTCGAACGACTGGGAATCGACGGGGTTGCTTGTTCGAAAGTAGTGAAGGACTTTGGACGTGTATTCAAGAACGTGGCGGGAAAGTCGACGAGTATTGAGCGAGCGCGCAGTCTAAAAACAGGTCGCAAATTCTATCGAGCCCGTGTCTAGCTCATTGCGACGGGCCGAACAGTCTGATAACGAGATCGCTCGATGGCGAGCGTAGTTCGTGCTGCGCGCACCTGACAAATGGGATGATCCTTTGGAGGGAAAGAGCTGTTGTGCGTTCAAGCTAATCTCCAAATTCTTAGACAAACGAGAGCATTCGAGGACGAAACCAACGCAGCGACAACGCGCCCCCCCCCGCTACAATGATTTGTGTCCCTCGAAATCCCTCGCGACTGAGGGCACAACTCGGAATACGTTTAGAATTCTCGAGCGAGTAGGCGGGAGTCCCGCCCTGCACCCCTCGGCATTGTTGTTCCCTTCGCAGCTCCGACAGCTGACTACGGCACTGTCGTCGCTGCTCCGCGGAAGCTCCCTCCCTGCTTCCGACTCCTGGCTCCACTACTTGCTCTCGTTAGCTGCCTCCGGCTGCTTGACAGGCGGACTCAGGGCCAAGCGGAAACCGTTGGACCCCTCGCGATACGACGGTTCCTTCGCGAGGCGGTCCGCCGACCGGCAATACGCCGGAGGGTACCAACTGCCGCCGCGGAGCACGCGTTGCGAGCCCTGAATAGGCCCCTGAGGATCGGTTGCCGCAACTGATGGGTAATCCCCATACCAATCCGCGCACCACTCCCAGACATTACCGTGCATATCATACAATCCCCATCGGTTCGGCTTTTTCCCTCCCACTGGCTGGAGTGTGCTTTGAGCTTTATCATCCCCAAGCGAATCCGCAGAGTCACCAAAACTATATGCAGTCTCGCTACTAGCACGGCAAGCGTACTCCCATTCCGCTTCTGTTGGTAATCGATACTCCCGTCCTGCCGCTTTCTCCTTCGGCATTTCCGATAGCTTCTTACAAAATGACACCGCATCGTCCCAGCCTACCTTTTCTACAGGGTTCTTCGCTCCCTTGAAACGACTAGGGTTGTTTCCCATCACTTTTTCATACTCATCCTGGGTTACCTCGTATGCTCCAAGGTAATAGGGCTTGCTAATTGTTACCTCGTGAGGCGGTCTCGTTAGTAGACCCTCCGGCTTCTCGTCAGAGCCCATGGTGAACGTACCGGCATGAATCAAAACCAATTTCATCCCGATGCTGTTGGTAATCTCCTTCGGTTGCTGACCAAAGGCAGGGCATACCACAAAAAGAACGATACTCAAAACTAAAGATCGCATGTCATTTTCTCCAGATGATTTTAAATCGCATCCGAAGTATAACAGATTCAAACCGGCGCTGCTCGGAGCCTGCAAGCTTGCCACTAGATCACACACGAGCCGTCCAACTCGCACCGGTCACCCAAACCGGAGTGAGTTCGTGCCTGGTCATCGGTTTGCCGCACCGCTCCAGTTTTGGGGCTGTTTTCGCAATTTATGGAGTGATGCCCGTTGGAAAAATACCTCTCGGACAGAGAGGAAAATGCTCCTCCCGCTTCTTGGCATCCAGGATTCGACCGTCCATTGGCGAAAAAAACTCTAGGTGAGTTAGGAGCGAAATTCAACCATTCGCAAGGCTAGCAAACACCTTACGCCATTGATAACGAGGGCATCCGATCGGCTAGTAGGGAAATTCATGGAATCATCGCGATCCCATCAGAATCCTTACCACCTATCGCTAGCTCTGTTCCTCGTCTATTGCAACGTCATCAGCCCCAACGCGGTTCCGACTAGCGAAAAATTCGCAAACCATCAAACCTAATTCCCAACCCCCGAAACGCACTCCGCCCAACTTTATTCTTCCGAATTGCCATAGTCGTTGCGCTGGTTGAATTGGTACTCTCCGCCTAGTTGTCGCTCAAGTATTTGGAGCAATAAAAGCCCGATTTCGGATGAACGGTTAGCAAACTCAACTTCAATGCCTTATCCCATCGTCGCCACGTTTGAGCTATCCGCGCCTAGAACAGTTTGCCTCGCTTTGAATGTGCAACGGGTGGTGAAGCTATTGTGTGTCGTGTCGTTCGTGATCGGATTTACGACCGCAAAGGTAGAGGCGAACCAATTCGGCAAAGAAAAACCCGATGCGAGTGGAACGGCGACGTCGGCTGCACCACTTGAGCTGAACGTTCGAGTGGTGTGGGGAGGCTCTTTGCCCGCAAACTACTCTGGCTCCATCGAACTGGATAACGGAAAGCTCGTCAGCCTACATCAACTCGGTATCGATCCTTTCGATCTAGGTTTCCTCGGAAATACCAGTGACGACAAACTGCCTTTCGAGGATCGAGCAACTAAGTTTGGCGGGTGCGATATACGAGTTCTGGGGAAGTCTACATGCCGCTTGAAGGTGAGGATCACATCGACGGATCCGCAAAGCCAACAAACTTCGACGAAAGAGTACGAATGGTCGCTCAATGACCTACGGGAAAATGCGCATGTCGAGAATCTTGAGCTGGGAGATTGCAGACTCTCGGTAGACAGGGTTCCCGGCGATCGACTGCGGGTGACAACAAGTAGGAATCATCTCATCTATAACTCGGAAGAACCGCTGAGTCTCCAGATTCAGCCTTGTTTGCTACCATGGATTTCGACCTCGAGCACGCTGGAATACGCGATTTTTGATGTCAAGACTGGGCATGAGCTTGCTAGGCAATCCAAGAGTCTTGCGATTGACGAACTTGGAAACTCGGAATCAAGCAC
>CAMBSL010000063.1 GCA_945870455.1 Pirellula staleyi DSM 6068
TACAGTTTTTCTATGGCACCACGGCCAATGAAAGTCTGCCCGGACTCATCAACGTATTCGCAATCTTTTGTCCAAAACGCGGACACGGCTTTTGCATCCCGTTTATTGAATGCCAAAGTCGACGCGGCGACCTCTTTTTGGATGGACTCGACGATGGCATCCAAGCTTGTTCTCGCTTCAGGTGCTTTCACTGCAGTTGGGGCTGCCGAAGGAGTCTGCGAATAAATCGAAGAATAGGGAATCATCCCGAGCAGAAACACAATCCCAGAAGCTCGAAGTTTTTGGTGCACAATATTTCCTTTGAAGAGGATTTCCTTTGAAGAGGATTTCCTTTGAAGAGGTAGAGACCGCTTTCTTTCGAAGACAACAATGGTCTTCGATCAACTCGCAAAATCGTAAACCGACCAATTGGTTGGATTGTTGTCCATTCCCGCTTGCTTTGCAATCTATTTTTACCACTCCCTTTTCGTTGTCCTAAGAAACGGTGCGGAGACGCGATAGCCCCCATCAAGATATACTCCGACTTCATTTGAAGGAGCGGGCGGCTCGCTCCGCTCCGCTTTAAGAAATCGGCAGTCGTCGCTACAATGATGCCGTAGACATTATTAACTCGAAATGAGGCAGATTTCATTCCAGTCAAAATTCGTAGCTCGCACCAAGAGAAAAAACCGTATCGAAGGTTCTTGATTGCCATTAGCTTGGTGTTGCTCGGCTATTTTTGTTTAGCATATCTCTTGATGCCATTGGTCTGGCGGGGTTACAGCCGTTGGCACCCTGCCTTGAAAAACTGCCCCACTATCTCGACAACCGCGGACGGACACCCAGGTGATCCGATCAACGTTGCTTTGATCGGTGGGGAGGGAGCGGTGAATCGGATCATTCGTTCCGCAGGTTGGTTTTTAGCGGATCCGCTGGGATTGCGCAGCGATTTGAAGATCGCTGCGGATACTGTGCTTGAGCGTTCGTACGACGATGCACCGGTCAGCAATCTGTTTTTGTTTGGCCGCAGAGAAGATCTTGCCTTTGAAAAGCCGGTAGGCCACGACCCAAAACAACGTCATCACGTGCGGTTTTGGAAATCTACCGAACTCGATGACAAGGGCCGACCACTCTGGTTTGGTTCTGTCACGTACGATAAACGTGTCGGTTTAAGTTACACGACGGGTCAGATCACGCATCACATTGATGCCGATATCGACGTTGAACGCGATGGATTGTTCGACGATCTCAACAGGACCGGTGAAATCGTCGATGCGCAATTCATCGATCCGTTCCACAAAGCACGCGAAGGTCACAACGGTGGTGGTGACCAGTGGCACACCGATGGACGACTCAGACTTGGGGCCATTCAGCTCAGTGGTCCTTAAGTGAGGATGCCACGTTGCATGTGCCGACAGCCAAAGCCTAGAAACAAGCGCTGCCCCCTACATCCAATCCGGACGAATCACTAATTTTTCCTTGGTGTGACTTCGATTTCGGTTTTCATAGTGTGGACCTGTCCTGGCGAGAGTTCGACAGAATTGTTACCTACATTTGCGGTCTCAATGCAGACCATTCCCGTCCACTCGTTGTCTCCGAAGTCGGGCATTCGAGCGCTCTTCTCAATCCATGGATTCCATACCACCGTCGAAAGGGAACCAGCTTTTCGAACGGTAATTGTCCTGCCAAGTTGCGGATCGTTCAGGTCACAGTTGGCAATCGTGTCGTTGTATACGCGGTCCGTCTCTTGAGAAAATCGAATCGGCCCACTCGAAGCATCCCGTTTGGCTAAAACGCCAACTTTGTCGAGGTATGCCACCGACTCCAGCCCCGATATGGATACTTGACGAATGTCTCCAACACGCAAATAAGTATGTAACGCTTCTTCAAAACGTCGCGAGGCAATCGTGCCTGCAGTAAGCTCAACGCTCAAGACCATTCTCAATGACTTGCTAAACTCGACGCGAAAGGACAGTTCGAAATCGGTGCTCTTTGTCCTTAAATCAAGCGAAACACCTCCGTCATCGAGAATTCCACACCCGACCAAATCCCATTCTTTTAATCTAGCCCAACCATGTCCCGGCACCTTCGCATCGGACGGATGAGGTCCAAACCAAGGAAAGCAAATCGGAACTCCACCGCGAATCGGCTTGTCGGATTCGAAGCACGAGGATTCACTCATCCAAAGCACAGACTCGCAACCTGTAGGTTGAAAGCGAGAAACATGTGCGCCATGCAAATAGATTTCACCCGTCGAAACAGCGGTTTCGATCGCGATTCGGATCATTCCGCCATGCGCCATTTCAAACCGAACACCTGGCACCGAAAAGCGACTCACCATTTCTTGAATTTTCATTTGCATCGATTTCACTTTCGTTGAAAACAGATTGAATCGGTCGGGCAATTGGGCGAGGAGCCGTCAGGCATTCTCCGCAGTGAAAGCAATAACTTCATCCAGGGAACCTGCCTCGCACGCGAGCATTACCACTCGATCGAATCCCAGCGCGCAGCCACACGTGCTCGGTATTCCGGCCCGCATCGCCTCGAGAAGTGGATTTTGCAATGGCAATGCTCGCTTCCCATCTGCCATTCTTTGCCTGTTCGCAATCACCGATCTTGCGAGCAATTGATCGGCGTCTAACAACTCGTGGTAACCGTTGGCAAGCTCGACACCTCGAAAAAAAGCTTCATAACGTTCCGCTGTTCGCGTGTCCTCGTCGCAGACACGAGCCAAAGCCGCTTGGGATGCAGGGAAGTGCGTAACCAAAACAGGCCGCTCCAATCCCAAAGTCGCCTGAACCCGCTCCGAAAAGATGAGATTAACCCAGTCGTCCCAATCCGAGGACCAATCTTCCGTCTCAACCAAGTTCTGATCAGCGGACCAACGCCCTAAATCGATTGCGCTAGACGAGAACAAATCCAAACCTGTAGCTATTCGGAACGCCTCGTCAAACCGGATTCGCTCCGATGAGCTTGTACCGAGAAGTGCACGAAGCAGATCGTCCAGGAGGTTCAAGCCGTCTACCAACGAGGCAGCCGCGTCGTACCACTCCGCCATGGTGAACTCAGGATTATGATTTACCCCTCGCTCACCGCCCCGAAAGACAGGGCCAACCTGGTAGATGCTTCCCACTCCCGAGTTCAAGAGTCGTTTCATTGACTGCTCAGGCGAAGTTTGCAGATACCACGTGGTCGCAATCTCACCTGGCAACGCCATAACAAGCTCAAGCGGGTCGAGATGCCGGTCGATAATCGTGTTTCTACTGAGCACCGGCGTTTGAACTTCGGTGAAGCCGCGTTCATCGAAGAAGCGGCGTAAAGTCTTCAACAAGTCAGCTCTTCGCTTCAGGTTTTCGACCGGTGCTTGCGTTTGAAAGCCCATAGCCAGTAAGTCCTACGCAAGTCAACCAAAAGCTATTGATCGAACGAACCTAAGTCGGTTTGACCGTCTTTTCGATACTGCCATCTTCTGGCTGCTCGTTATATTTCGCTTCTGGCAACGATTGAGAAACCGGTGCTACCTGGAACTCGACTGCAAATTCATCTGGATCTGCCTTCAGAATCGAATCACCCTTGATCGTAGTGACTTTGCCTGCTTCGACGATTTTGCTGATCACGGTTCGTTCGAGGATTTGGTTGCGAAGCGCATCCATTTGACCGGTACGCTCTAGCTTCGCTCGAACTTGACGGGCAGAAAGATCGCTTTGCTCGGCAATCACTTGAATCTCGTCTTCGTACTCTTGCTCGGAAGGTTCTATTGTCAACGACTCCGCAATCTTCTCCAAAACGAAGTGCTCACGAAGTGCATCTTGGGTTAATTGCTCTGCATTTCGCCTCATTCCGTTGATCACCGACTTGATTTGATCATCCGTGAATCCATTGCGACGCAGATCAAGAACGCGGCGTTGTAATTCTCGCTCGGTTTGTTTTCGGACCAAAGACGGAGGCAATTCCCAGTTGGCTCCAGCCGTCAGCTTCTTAGTAATTTGTTCCCGAAGCAATTGGTTCTGGTAATAATCCGCTTGTTTCTCAAGTTCCGAACGCACGAATGCGCGAAGCTCTTCTGGTGAATCGAAGCCGACAGACTCAAGTACAGATCCACTCAACCCTTCCACATTAACACGTCGTATCTCAACGATTTCGAATTCAACATCGACTTCGGCACCGCGAAACGATTCGTTCATCGATGTATCGGAAACTTTGACGGTCGTCGCCATCTTGTCCCCTTCTTTGGCACCGACCATTAATTCGCCGATGTTTTCAATGATGCAGTCAGCCAAGCTCAACCGCTTGCGAAGCGTGATCACCTCTTCTTCGATTTTGCTAACTTGCCGGCCGCTTGAACTAAAGGTTGCGTTAATGACCACTCGGTCACCCATTGCCGCTTCGCCGTCGTATGCTTCACCCGGTGTGACTCGTTCGAGAGTCCGAGCTAACTGGTGGTCCACTTCGCCGTCAGTCAATACGAAGACGGTTTTGTCTAGTTCAAGACCTTGCCAGTTGGGAGTGTCAAATTCAGGCCGCACTTCGATCTTGAACTCAAATGTGAAGTCGCCAGCATCAGGAAGTTTTACGGCTCCGAAGTCCATGTCTGGTTCGGAGATAGCGGAGAACGATCCGCCCTCTGTGATCTGCTGCAGGCTATCCATAACCAGGCTGCTTTTGACCTGGTCTGCAACCGTCTTCTTGAATCGGTTCTCTAGAAGTTTTCGCGGTATTTTTCCGGCTCGAAAGCCAGGCAAGTCTGCCTTGGGCGCGATCTCGTTGAACGCGTTTTTGAAGTAGCGATCCATTTCGCTTCTTGGAATGGTCACCACAACATGCCGTTGGCAGGTGCTCGGCTGATCAATCTTCACAACCAGTTCCAACTTGGAATCTGGTGCCTTGGTTTCCGCAGTCGCCATGTCGAATCAAACGTTCTAAAGGGTACAAAAAAGGGCACAATCAAACAGAAAAAGCGGGCGATGGGATTCGAACCCACGACAACAACGTTGGCAACGTTGTGCTCTACCCCTGAGCTACGCCCGCAATAGGAACCTGTTCGATCATGCCCGTTGCGTCTATGTTTCCGGAGGAAATGCCCCACGGCACGATCGGCTAACCACACTTAGAGAGTCGCTAACTTGATCGAGGGACAGAGATTATAGGAACTGCGGGCTCCTCTGCAAGGCCGCTATGGAACCATTTTCGATTCCAGAGCAAATGATTCCCAAGAATCGGGCTCGACGTGGCTTTTGAAATTTCATAGGGAATAGCTGGACTTGGCGATTTTATCCTCTAGTACGGATTCCATGATGCAACGACATATTCTTTATTCCGTCTCCATCGCAGTGTTCTTGTTTGGCTACGTAACGGCTTCGGTGACGTTGGCAGAGGAGTCGGCAGAGGAACGGAACTGGAATCCTTGTCGCAAATCCGCCTGGAGCCGCGATTCAAGTCCGATTTACATTAATATTGCCTCGTCAATCGCCTCGTCGGAAGAAAAATCCTGGCTTCCAAAATGGCAATCTCCAAAAATGCCCTGGTCGCAAAACCAGCCGCCCAGATCCTACCAACCAAAGACATCAACGTGGAACCAGATGAGTAAAACGTCAAAGCGATGGTGGAACAAAACCATCGCTTTGCTCGACCCCTATCCTGAACCTCAATCACCGAAATACTCACCGACAGCCGGAAAAGCTTCAAAGCCGAACTGGTTCACGAGAATGTTCCTACCAAAAGAACCAGAGAAGCCACGCACCGTACCAGACTTCCTCCGCCAAGAGAGCCCGAAGTGATCGTCTACCGACCAAGATTGAAGGATTCCAGTAAAAACCTGCGTGCTCGCCCGGGGGATGCCGTTCGTGTGAATCAAATGCCGCTGGGTTTAGAACTGCGGGCTCCTCTGCAAGGCCGCTATGGAACCATTTTCAATTAGCGAGCAAATGATTCTCAGGAATCGGGCTAGACGCGACTTTTTAAATTTTATAGGGCATAACAAGATTTGGCGATTTTGACCTCGAATACGGATCCCATGATGCAACGACAGCTTTTTCATTCCGTCACCATCGCAGTGTTCTTGTTTGGCTGCGTAACGGCTTCGGTAGGGTCCGCAGAGGAATGGAACTGGAATCCATTGCCCAAATCCGCCTGGAGCCGTGATTCAAGCCCGATTTACACGAATATTGCCTCGTCGGAAAAATCATCCTGGCTTCCAAAATGGCAAACTCCCAAAATGCCCTGGTCGAAAAGCCCGACGGTCCGATCCTACACCAAACCCAAGGCGTCAACTTGGAACCAGATCAATAAAACGTCAAAGCGATGGTGGAACAAAACCACCGAATTGCTCGACCCCTATCCTGACCCTAAACCAACGAAATACTCATCGACAGCCGGAAAAGCTCCAAAGTCGAACTGGCTTCCGCGAATGTTCCAACCCAAAGAACCAGAGACAGTCAACAACGTCACAGACTTTCTGAAGCTTCCAGCCCCTAAGTAATCATGTTACTTTGCAGTTAATACAACGTCCTTGAGTTGCAGAATCCTACAGCGACTTCGCTACAGACGTTCTGTACGCCGACATTGCGGGAATAATCCCCGCCAGTGTCCCAATCAAAATCAACCCAGGGACAATCCAAGGTTCAAGGGCTGAATTTACGTTGAAGAATTGGATCCGAACCCCCGTTGCGGATTCAGTCCATGCGTTTGCCAACGGACCAACAGCGTGCCCAGCGATCCAACCGATGACTCCACCGCCGAGCGCAATCAATACTGATTCCACGAGAATAATGAGCGTCACGTGATCGCGTGATGCTCCGAGTGCCCTCATGACAGCAATGTCCCGCTTGCGTTCACTCATGCTGTTGTAAATGCTAACCAAAATAGAAATGGCGCTGACGAGGCAGACCATACTCGTTAACGCCAATAACGCCCACTTGATCGGTTGAATAAAGAGACCGAGCAGACCCGCAATCTCCGAAATGGGTGAGATCGCTTGCGCGAATTGCGTCTTGTTAACGTCCTTCTGAAGCCCGATTGCCCTCGGTCCCTCTGACTTGATGAGGATGGCGGTAACCTCGCGCTTTTCAATCGGCAACCTCACTTTCGACAAGGCAGATTCTCGTTCGGGTGCAACGATCGTCCCCTTTTTCTCGATGCCTGACGCCGCGTCGCGATCCGGTGCAATATGCCCTTCGAGCAAATAGAATCCTTCGATGTTGACGAACGCGCCGCGATCATTAGGTGTGCCTGTTGGAGCCAAGACACCGACGATGCGAAATGCTTGATCATGGGCAGTCCCGCCAGCGGCACCGTGGGACGCGAAAATTTCATCACCTACTTTCAATTTCATCCCCGCCGCAACTTGCGAACCGATCACCGCTTCGAAGTATCCATGTTCATCCGAATAATCGACGAAGTTCCTTCCTTGCGAAAAACGATAATCAAGATCATTCATATCCCCATGCTTCAACAAACGAAAGTAATCGGGAGTTGTCCCTATGCATCGAAACGATCCAATGTAGTCCCCCATGCATAGCGGGATGGCAAATCCGTTTTTCATCCGGGCAGCATAGAGTCCCGACCGTTCTGGTTCTTTGAGAATGCCTCCGATGCGTTGGAACTCTTTTTGACGATCGTCGCCTGGCATGTACTCCATGTAGTAGGAATACGAGATATTCTCGACAGGTTGACTAAGGAAAAAGACTGTGTTGAATGTCAACTGGATCGAGTTACCCTTGGCACCAACGATCAAGTTGTAACCCACATTGCTGGTTCGTTCGAAGGTCTTTTCGACGACACCCGAAATGGTGAGAACAATCACTACCAACGCGACTCCGAGAGCCATCGACAGCATGGTCAGTGCAGTCGGCAATTTTCGGTACAGGAGATTTCGAATAGCAATGGAAAACAGATTCATGTGCGTTAACGTCTTCGTCGGGATTTTCGGTTTGAATAAACGATCGTACCTATCACAGCTCCATCGCCCCCGCCGTTGCAATCGCGAGGTTGATTTGTTCCAGCCGTTCGACGCGTTCAAACCGTTTTGAAATTTCGTCGCTGTGGGTCACCAAGAGAATTGCGACAACATCTACCCGGCAAACTTCCTGGATGAGTTCGATGATTCTATTCTGATTCGCAGGATCGACGTTGGCTGTCGGCTCGTCGGCCAACAACAGTCGAGGCTTGTTCGCCAGCGCGCGAGCAACAGCCACGCGTTGTTGCTGCCCTACCGATAACTGGTTCGGCATGTAGTTCATTCGATCCGCTAATCCAACCCGGTTCATCAGCTCTTTTGCGCGTTCCAAGTTCATTTTCTTTCGCGCGAAAGTCATCCCAAGCCGAACGTTTTCAAGAGCCGTAAACCCAGGGAGCAGATTGAACGTCTGAAACACATACCCCATCTTATCCGCTCGAATGCGATCGCGTGCCGATTCCGAGTACTTGTTGAGCTCCATGCCGTCCAGTTTAATCGAACCACTATCCGCCATCACAATGCCTGAGATCAGATGAAGTAGTGTCGTTTTTCCGCCACCACTTTCGCCTCGCAAAACAACCTGTTCGCCTGCCCCAATATCCAGTCTAGGAATATCGATGATGACCAATGGATTGCCCGACGGTTCGGCGTACGATTTCCTAAGGTCTCTTATTTCTAGCATTATGGTCCTAAAATCCCGAACTCACCCGACAAACATCACGCGACGGAATATACGTTTCGAACGAGGCTAAAGTTCATCGTCAATGGAAGTTACTCAGTGAGAGTGTTTATCGATTCTTGTCAAATTTTTTACCACGCATGGCGCGTTGAATCTCGCGATTCGCATCGGCTTTCTTCATTGTCTCTCGCTTGTCGTGCGTTTTTTTGCCTTTGCATATCGCGATGACGCATTTTGCCACGCCCCGATCCGTAAAGTAAACTCGAAGCGGAATCATCGTAAGCCCACGTTCTTTGGCGCGGCCGGCGAATCGAGACAACTCGCTGCGATGCAAAAGCAATTTGCGGACACGTTTTGTCGGATGATTCCAAATCGACGCTTGCCGATACTCATCGATCTCACAACCCACCAACCACATTTCGCCATCCTTCAGTCTCGCATACGCTTCTTCGATCGAGCATCGCCCGTTTCGAAGGCTTTTGACTTCGCTTCCATGCAGTACAAGACCGCATTCGACCGAATCAAGGACTTCGTATTGATGACGTGCCTTGCGATTTTCGGTGACGGACTTGTGCGTAGGAGCGCTGGTCGCCTTGGGTTTGGCGGTTTCCGGATTCTTATTCTTCGGCTTGCTGCTAGGGGCCGTCTCCTGCGGTTTCTTCTTGTTCAATGTCTATTGGCTCACGGTTTCTGGCATCGATGGGAATTCGAAAACGGCAAAATTGTCGTTGAACTCATGGGAGGACGGATAAAGGATTGGCAGTAAAGGCAGTGACTGCTTCGCCACTCGCCTATCCAACAGAACATATCGGATTCCGTACTTCTTGTGCAGATCCCAAAGTTTTTCATCGGTCCAAGGTTGCAGTATTTTCTTCTCGCCGAACTGATAAGCATCCGCAAGCCGTTCGCCCCATTGAACCAAAGCTTCCGCATTTTGAGGAGCATCTTTCCAACACGCAAGTTCGGCTCGTCCCGTATGCCACTTAAACGATTGTTGCCGCCGAGGCGTCAGCCAAAGTGCGTTTTCATCCGTATTGCCCTGAATCCAATCACAGACTCGCAACCAATCGCGATATTGATTGAGTTGGTCAACTTCGCTGTCCGCCTTAGCAACAAAGTGGGCTTTGTCACCAGCCGGAATTTCTTCGCGGACATTCGAGTCAAACCGATAGCCAAGCAATACCACACCTGGCACCAGCAACGCGAACCAAGCCACAACTCGAAGCAACGCGGGATTCGGATCGAACACGAGCTTTCCATACGCATACGATATGACCATGGAACCGATCAACATAGGCAAGGCGACATCGTTCCATCGAAACCAATAGAATCGCAACAGTTTTGCCGCGATTTTGGCGTCGAATCTGCCAAGCGTCAAATCGACCAACAATCCGATGATTGAAACCGCGAGCGCAAAAAGCCCGCAGCCAATGATCCAATGCATTCCGCGAGGCAAACTGGGGAACAGTTCTCGCCATTGAGCCCACTCTGGCAATTGAGCCCACGCCGTCGCGAAAAAATTTCGCTCTAAGCGATCGCTCGATGAGACTGCCGTTTTCGCGTCACTCTCCAGGCTCCCTAACATTTCCAGGCTCCCTGACACATCCGAGCTCACTTTGCCGTCTACGCTAGACTGCCAGCTGGATCGAAATGCAATGCAGGCAAGCGTTCCCGCCACAATGAGTTGTGCTCCAAAGCCTTGCCATCGCTCCAAACTAAATCGAGTGGGAACGAGGTGATGCCCCAGTCGCAGGTAAGCTTGCATCACGGCACTCTCTGTCGCAAGCCTTGGGTCCGTCCCCCAATCGATGCGGATGGCCGGAACAACGCCTACCAAGACTCCGACCGCGCAAACGATCCATCCAGCTCGATGCAGGGCAATCCACTTTCGAATCGCGGACCAACGCGATTGCCCCGAACCCGTTTGTCCTGAACCCGATTGCCCTGAAATTCTCTCGCGATCTTCGCAATCTAAAAGGAAAGAAATGCAAACGACACAGGCGATGACCCAAACACCCACGACCACATGAAAAGCGGCCGCGGTACCTAGCGATCCCCAGGCGAACAGCCATCGATGCCGAATCGCCATCGCTAGCCCAATAAAAACGAAGGCATATGCAACGCATTTCGATTCGCAGCCCCCAATGACCCATTCCCCCGCCCAGTGCCCCCAATGGAGTCCAGCAAGCCAAACCAAGGCCCAAGCACTTGCTACGAGAGACGCGTTATTTACGCGATGAGATCGCCCGCTCGCGTCGCATGTCCAAAGGGACCGTCCCAGAAGTGTCCAACCAAACGCCAAAAGAATCCAGGTGATGAAGCGTCCAGTCCAAACGGCCCAAACCATCGGCAAGTATTGCGTCAAACAACCAAAAGTCGCAAAGAAGAGCCAATGTGCATCTCCCGACTCCAAAAACAGATCCCCTTTGCCAAATCCAGGATTCCAGAAATGTGCCGCCTTGGTCCAGTAATGAGGTTCATTGATCGCGGGTACGGAGCTTCCTGCATAAATGAAGAATATGCAAAGTACGCATAAGAAATCGAAGGTAAACCAGTCATTCCATGTCGGAATAGGCGACTTTCTCGCGTCGGATTGGTGGGGATTTTTTTCAGGAGTTTTGGATAGCATAGGTTTGGAAAGAGACAGGACTGCGTGTTTTCGTTGGGAGGCCGGGTTTGCAGCGTAGATTTTCGGAGTACGGTCTGTAAGGTGGACGGTGTCTGAAAGGTTGGAAAAGAATAACGATTAAGCAACTAACGCCAATTATCCAAGAAAATTCCCAGAAAATCTGCTTGACAGCCCTTCGTTTTTCTTGACTGTCACCGTGTTGTACTTAGAGTTGAATGGAACCGAAGTTGCTGTAGACAGTCACAGCCGTTGATCATCAGCGTTGTAAAGCCAAAGTCTACTAGATTATAGGATCAGGAGCTGGGTATTTTGCCCGAGGATTAGAGGAAGGGAAGTCATGCTAGTATTATCTCGAAAGAAGAACGAGAGCATCATCATCAATAACGAGATCACTATTGTTGTGGTCGAGATTCGTGGTGATAAAGTCCGGCTTGGAGTCGAAGCACCGCGGGAAGTGCCAGTGCACCGTCGCGAAGTTTTCGACGCGATCCAGCGAAATAATTCAGAAGAACAAGTTGCCGAGCGGAATCACGAGACGGAACGCAGCGAAGAGTCCTAAACCAACGTTTTTCAGGACGTGCAATTTTGCCGCAGGTTCGTTTTCGCGTTTTAGGCTTTTCCGTCTCGTCTTGACAGAAATTCAGCCGATCGTAAACTTTGCACCAGCGTCGAGCGATCCACAGTTCGAATCGCCATGGCCCCGTCGTCTAGAGGCCTAGGACATCGCCCTTTCACGGCGGTAACACGGGTTCGACTCCCGTCGGGGTCACTAGGTAAGGTATCGTTAGCCATCCGGCACCGTCAAAACCCCGCTTTAAGCGGGGTTTTGTCGTTTCACGGATTGGCTTTGATGGTTAGTGATAAGGGAACCGGTAAGGGGCGGGATTCATTGGCGTTCCCCCACTTTTGTTTTTGGTAGATTTTCATCTTGGTTTTGTGGCGTTGCATTTTCGTTAGGCATTTTCCGAAAAGGGGCTCGATCCCATCAGAAACCCGCCGTCGTTCCCAGCCGCAACGCGGCGCAATGTGATAGCCCAGGGCAACGCCCTGGGCTCGCGTTCGTCATCTCATCAAGCCATAAAGGCCTAAAGGGGCGGCACAACCGTCTTCCCGCCCTGTCAGCCTTTCAGGGTTTGGGAGTGTCTTAGCCATCGAATCACAGGGCGTTGCCCCAGGCTGTCCCAGTTCGCCCCCTTGGGGCTACGGATTCAGGCGTGTTGGGTGGCCCCGTCAGGTACCTCCAAACTATCGGTGGAAATCCAATCAACCGAATCTCGTGACCCAGTGAAGTTGACAACGATTAGGCTTGGCTAGAGTTCGGACTTTTATTTCCATTGCGTCGCTTGCGGATTTGCCAAACGTACCAACCGAATGTCGCAAGCGCTGGCACTGCAATCAACCAGCCTCCCCCATTGAGAAAATCCTGCACCGGTAATGGCAAATAGCGAGTAAAGGGCCGCGACCATTCATAACCCGGCTCAAAGACGCGATTAATAGATTCCCACCTTGCCCAAGCCTCATTAACAAGTGGACCTTTTCGAAGGCCAATCTCACGAGCTCGCTCTTGCATACCAGGTAATCCACGGGCGGTACTGATACCTACTTGTTCCCCGGCACGATCGGCTCTGTTTTGATCGCGCCGCTGCGCCGCCGTAGAACGTCGCTCGCCGTTCTTTGTGGATAGAGTCGCGGCGGTTGTACCTGCTCTCATCCCAACAAAAAAACTAAAGACTAGCGACAAAAAAGCCATCGCAGCGACCATCAAGACAATCTGGCTGATGAAGGCCAGTACCGCTGGACGGAATGAAATATCCCACAACAACACGTGAACCGTACCACCAACTGTCAGGGCGAAAAGCACTGGTAAGTAACGAATCATCGGGACGAACCCTAGAACCTGCCATTTCAGACAAAGTGGCTCCCGAATCCAATTCCAGTAAGTGTAACCCTCGGGAAATACGAATCCCAATTCAGGCATTTGTATGAGTCGGGCAAACAAATATCCCGATAGGTCATACGTTAGAAACACTGCCAGACCCATCAGCAAGGTTGCCCGCACAGCCTCGAACATAGTACATGGTCCGTCATTTGCCCAGAAATTGGTCACGCGTACCATCACCACCACCGCGATAGCAAACATCAAAAACCAATACGCTGCGATCATCCAACTGGTTTGCTCAACATCAGGAATCATTCTACGCCTCGCGTGCAGTTAACGGTTTGAGCCTAGGATGCTAAGAATGTGAAGGTATCGTACAAACACTCGAGTGTCTAATGCGGACGTCTAGATCACGACGCATGCAGTGTAGCCCCGAGGCGTTGCCCAAACAAGATAATGGCCTCGTCGTCACCGCTCACGGGTACCATAGCCTATCCGACGGAGAACGCACCTTTCGCGGAGCGAAAGGCGACTATGATAAATTCACGGTTCAGGAGCGAAAGGCGACTTTGGTCCACCGGCGCAAGGCCCGAATCGGGGTGAGGGGGAGAAAACGCATTGCATGCACTTTTTCTTAGCTAACATTATACCCCAAGCCGCGTAGTTTTTCTCCTAAAGCCGCTTTGGCTGACGCCTCTCCATGCACTAGTCGTATCTCAGACGGTTTCACGGCAATTCCTTCCACGAAATGAACCAAATCGCTTTGATCCGCGTGCGCCGAGTAGCCGGTAAGAGTGTGGGTTTTTGCTTTGACTTCAATTTCTTGGTGATCCAGCCAGACTATTCCTCGACCTCCTTGGCAATTCTGAATGGCTCGGCCTGGTGTTCCCTCACCTTGAAATCCCACAAACAATACGTCCGTGTTTTCGCGTCCCAGAAAGGCCTTTAAGTAGTCGACGACGCGGCCACCCGTGCACATGCCGCTCCCAGCGATGATAATTGCGGGCTTTCCGGACTTCTGGAGATGATTCAGTACGTCGCGATGATCGCCGCCGCGGTGAACCTCGAACAGGTTCTTGAATACAAGCGGCTGACTATCCACGGAAAGCACTTCATTCGCTTCGCCGTCCCAATACTCCTCGAGTTGTTCATAGATATCGGTCAACTTGAGAGCCAACGGCGAATCGACGATGACATCAATCTGTTTGAGTAGAGTACACTGCGTTTTGTGCCCAATTTCCTCCATGATCATATTGAGTTCGTAGAGTAGCTCTTGCGTTCGTCCTAGGCTAAATGCTGGGATGATGGTAACTCCTCGATTTTTCATCGTTTCGCACAGAATCGATTCCAGCCGATGAAGTCGTGTTTCCCGACCTTCGTGAATTCGATCGCCGTATGTGCTTTCGAGAACCAGAACGTCGGCTCGCTCGGGACTGATCGGGTCTCTCATAATCGGCGTGAGTCGAGAACCTAGGTCGCCGCTAAAGACATAACGTTGGTTATTGAAATCCGTTTCCACATAGGCAGCGCCCAAGATATGGCCCGCGTGCTGAAATCGAAACTCAAGTCCGCTCTTGGAATGAGAGAGTTCGTTGTGCGATTTGCCGTTCAGAACGTTCGTCCAAACTCCATAAGGAAGCGGACGAACCAAGCGCTTCAGGTCATCTAGAAGTTCTTTAATATGGCGCCTGTTGCGAGTGATGCCAAGTCGCATCGCATCTTCGAGCATGATGGGCAACATCTTGGATGTCGGCTTCGTGCAATAAATGGGTTTATTGAAACCCGCTTCGAGCAAATATGGGATGCGGCCAATATGATCGATATGAACGTGTGTCAAAATCAGAGATTGAACATCATTCAGCGGAAAATCGATCTGCATGCCTTTCCTGCCGCGAGCGTCTAGTCCCTGGAACATCCCGCAATCGATCAAAACCGATTGTGAATCCGTAAAGTGAAGCTCATGGCAAGAACCGGTGACGCCTTGATGCCCGCCATGGTGTGTGATTTGCATTGGTTTGCTTTCGATCGACGAGAGGATTGCTAATGACCTGCGGGTTCGGAATCCAACGTCTAGAACCCTCGGTCCATTATACGAAAGATAACCATAACACGGGCCGACGCTCGTCGTGCGGTCTAGCCTAAAAACCTGAACAAACCGCCGCACAAGGAGGTCGTCCAGCTTCTAAGTCGTTTGCGGTAAATGGTTCATGCGGTTCGATTTTGCAGTGCAAGGGAAATCAAGCTCCCATTAATTGCTATCACAACAGCGAGGCTGGTTTGATAGCATGGTCAACCAATTCTATCGACCAAGGAATCACATGAGGATCTTGATAACCTTGTAAATCGTTGCTGCACAAGCTGGACGACCTCCAAGGCCAGCGGGATTCGAATCGACCCAGGATACCCCCAGGCTTGCCCTGGGGATTTGTTATGTTTTGTGGCTAATCGCGACGGGACTTGTTTCTCAAATTCGGAACTGGATTTCAATGCATTTAAAAAACACCTTGGACGAAACCACCCGATAAGTAAGGCCCCGCACAAATGTGCTGTGTCCCTATGCATTTTTTCTTATGCATTTTTTCAGCGTGGAACTGATGCTTGACAGCTTTTACGAGCTCAAGCGACAACCGGCTCCAGGCATAGACGGGGTGACTTGGGCTGAATACGAGCAAGTGAGCGTTTCGCTAAGTTTGGACTTGCGTTGCATCCAGAAAAGACACGATTGATTGAATTCGGTCGTTTCGCTTCGGAGCGTAGGCGAGAACGAGGCGATGGTGAACCGGAGACCTTCGACTTCCTCGGCTTCACCCATCGTTGTGGTACAACCAAAACGATGGGATGGTTTACGGTCGAGCGCATAACGATTGCAAAACGCATGCGTCTGACGCTGGCTAAAGTCAAGCTGCAACTCATCACGATGCGGCATGTTCCGCTCGGCGATGTAGGTAGATGGCTGGGGCGAGTTGTTCGGGGATGGCAGAACTACTTCGCTGATCCCGGCAACATGCGTCGCTTGCGTCCATTTTGCGACGAAGTCTCGAAACTGTGGTACCGCCAAGTGCAACGCCGTAGCTAGCGTTCTCGCTGGACTTGGCCACGCATGCGGCGGCTCATTCGAACCTATCTTCCCCGTCCGAAGTCCCAAACGCTCAAGCGTTGGGGGACGGAAGCCGTTCCTGTGCCCAAGGGGAAAGAATCCAAGCCATGAACACGGAGCCGTGCTCGTCGAAATTGCTGCCGAGGTTTGCAGCTTTACCGCAACTGCCAGCCCACACCGGTTTGACACGCCGGAGCGGCGAATTGGCAACTGTTCGTGCATGAGGCAAGAACGCCGACCGCAGAAATCCAACCGGGCACAGTCGCATAGATACAACTGCGATCTGGCCAGCGCACACAGGAGGGCGTGTCCTAAGCTTGGTACGAAGCGCAATTCCATGCGGTACCAAAATCGTCATGCCACGTCCAAAACTCCCTCCGAAGTTGCTCAAACGTCGACGCTGTCACTCGCACCGGTCACCCAGGGCCGAATCTAGGAATTCTCGAAAGCTCGGAAGCTCCTGCGTGTCAAACCGGTACGAGTTGGGAGTGAATGCACATCGGATCAGGTAGCCGCCTTGTTGCCGGTTTGTGACAGCTAAGAATTAGGGTTGGATGTAGTGGATCTAGCTCAACGGGCTTTCATAATTTAGCCCAGGGCTGTGATATTGATGCCGCATTCTGGGCGTTGGACGCGAATTCACTACTCAAAAATCTAATCTGGACAAAGCACTAGGTGCGTACCTTTTCCTAAGCTACTTCGAATCGCGAAGTTTTGTTTCGAAGCTGTAGAGAGCTTTCTTGAGTTCAGGGTGATGCGGTTTGATTTCGACTGCTCGGCGCTGTTGTTGAACTGCGTCTTGGTATTTTCTCATGGCGGCGTAGCAATGGGCCAATGTATCCAGGTATTCAGCGCTTTCCGGGTTGAGTGTGCATGCTTTTCGGCTTAGGAAAAGGGCTTCCTCTTTGCTGCCTTCGGTGTTTGCGACAACCCATGCAAGCGTATTGCAGTGGTTTGCTAATTTGCTTCTATAGAACGAGTGCTCAATGCTGCTCGATGTCTTCAAGGCTTCGCTCGTTTCCCGAATTTCCACTCGGATTTCGCTAATGATTTCCTTGAGTTTGGCGAGACGTTTGGCCTGTTCTTTCTCGGACATGGAAATCTTGTAGAGTCCAATCAGAGCGTCGACATTATCCGAACTATGACCGATTGAAGTCCAATAGTGTTCTTTCGCCTTTTCCATTTCGCCTTCTTCACGGGCTTCATCGCCGCGATAAAGGTGATAACTCGACATCAGGTTATCAGACAGTTGAGAGCTCTCGGTTAGCTGACGTTTGAACATGGGTTCGTTGTTAAAGCGTTCAACGAACGGTTCAAGAACGTTGGCCGCCTCATTGTGCCTTGATTGCGACTGGAGCATTTCCGAAAGTTTCCACATCACAACGATCGTGGCATTCAGAGTTAGGTCGAAAGGAGCGTTGGCAAGGTTTTTGGCATCTAACTCGACTTCTTCGTCTTTTTTTCCTTCGACGTTAGGTTCGCTGTCTGGATTTTGGTTCGTGGATTTCGGTTTGGTTTTTTTGAGTTGGTAATTCTCGTTTTTGTAGATGGCCAGGATGTACTCGGACTCTGCCCAAGCGAACTGGCCTCTTTCTTTCAACAGGTCTGCTAGATACGCTCGCCGTTCAAGGTCGCCTACATTTCGTCGTTCAAACGCTAGATCCAGGGCATTGCGAATTGGGTCGCGAGATCCAAGATCGTTTCGTTTGCGTTCGTTACCGAGTTCATCGCACGGTAGCTGTCGGAGCGATGACTGCGCGACTTTATTTGCCAATTCCGTTTTGCCTTGCAGCATGAAACTTTCGGCGAGAAGATATCCAAAAAGGAATTCCCGGGTCAGGGTCGATTGAGGGAGTTTGGCGTGTTGTTCTTGAACAAGTTCTGGCAATTTCACTTTCAAAGCCCAATGAGCAAACTCGTTTGCTTGATTGGTTCTATTCCCGATCATGGAGTCCAGTGTTGGAACGGATTTGCCAAGGGTCAGCAACGACCTTCCCATGTTCAACGCTCGATCTCGCAAATTTGGAGTTTCCGAAATCTGCTCGATGACCCAGCGATGCAAGTCTGCGGCCAACTCGAGGCTTGTTTCACCGGTGTTTTTTTGGAGTAAGCTCAGTTCTTGCTCGAGCATTTTACTCCACCAATCCAAGTCGAATGGAATGGATGACGAAGCGTATTTCAGGACCCATCGACTGGCTGTGCTTTGCCCACCTACGATTGAGTTATAGATAGATTCTTTGCGAGCTTCTGCGGATTGTTCGACGATAGGCTTGCTTCGCATCAAGACAAGAGCGGCGCGTTTCGCGAGTCCGCTTTGAGTCTCATAGCGAACCAATCGGCATAGCGCCGCGAATCCTTCGTCGTGTTCAAGTCGTAGGAGTTGGTCAATATAGGCGGACTTTTCGGCAGGTTGTGAGCTACCGTAGTTGAGCAGAATTTTTCGGACACTTTGCGTGTCGGTTTCCCAAGCCCAAGTAAATTGGTTGCTTTGAACGATGTATCGAGCAATAGCTGCGATCTGTGGATCAGGATGAAAACTGGCAGAATGCAGTTGATCGAGAGCCACAACGCCAATTCTCTCCAATTCCGCTTGAGCGTTGATACGGCTTGAATAGTTGGGGTCGGCGAGTCGCTCGATCAGTTGCGAGATACGATCCGCCATCGAATCAGTGTTCGCGTTTGAGAATTCTTTGGTTTTTGAAACTTGGCATAATCCAACCCTGGAAAGCCCTGAACCGGAAAGAAGGAGAATCGTTAGTGCGATCGCGATGCGATGCGTTAAATGAACTCGAAGCCAGATTGCGGTAATCGTGGCGTCGTGCACTAAACCTCGAAGTGTCATGTCGAACATCATTTGCAATGCCTTATTGCTGGATCGCTTTTCCCGGAATGCGTCACACTATTCTGGCTTGTTTAGGGTATCCAGGCCAAGTGGAGTTGGTGAATTAGGTGTCAAATTCGGGTCAAATAGGGAATTCTAGGCTTGGCTTGCCCTTTTATTCCACCAACAAAATTCATTTCCCAAAATTTTTCAAATGTTTGCGCGAAACTTTTGACATTCGGTAGTCCACTGCGATAACATTAGGGGTGAGTAACGTCCAAAATCGCCATTCCGGTGGTATTGGGCATTACCAAACTCATCACAACACACTTCTTCTTTCGGCTTGTCGGCTATCCACGGAAACAGATTCGGGGGGACGCTTGGACAAAGAGGGTTCGCGCGATGGCGAAAAAGATTCAGCATGTTTGGGGCATGGAAATTGGGCAAAGCGCCCTCAAAGGCTTGCGTTGTCATTTGGATGGCGACCAAATCATCACGGATACATTCGATTTCGTCGAATACCCAAAGATTCTTAGCCAACCGGAAGCGGAACCAGAATTGTTGATCGCGGATGCGATGCAGCAGTTCATGTCTCGCAATGATCTGCGTGGGGCTAGGGTTGGTGTTAGCGTGCCCGGCCAAAGCGGCTTGGCAAAATTCTTTAAGCCGCCACCGGTCGAAGTCAAGAAGATTGGTGACATCGTCAAGTACGAGGCCAAGCAACAGATTCCATTCGATTTGAACGACGTCATTTGGGATTTCCAACAGATGGAAGGTGCCCAAATCGAAGATGGATACGCTTTGGAGAGCGAAGTTGGCTTGTTCGCGATGAAGCGTGATGCTGTGTTTCGATCGCTTAAGCCATATCGTGAAAAATTGATGGATCTCGATTTGGTGCAATTGGCACCGATGAGTATCTACAACATGATCGCGTACGACAAGTTTGCGGATCGAATGGCAAATGAGCCTTTTGACTCCGAGAACCCTCACAAGTCGATAGTGGTTCTTTCGATAGGTACCGATGCGAGCGATCTCATCGTTACCAACGGATTCCGAGTTTGGCAAAGAAGCATCCCGATTGGAGGCAATCACTTTACTCGCCAATTGACTAAGGATCTAAAGCTTACTTTTGCCAAAGCCGAGCACCTCAAGCGGAACGCGATGCAAGCGGACGATCCCAAGTTGGTGTTCCAGGCAATGCGTCCAGTATTCAACGACATGGTCACGGAAATCCAGCGATCGCTCAATTTCTTTAAGACGCTCAATAAGAAAAGCGAATTGGAGAGCATGCTTTTGTTGGGCAACACCGCAAAGTTGCCAGGGCTTCAGCAGTTCATCAACAAGAACTTGGGGATGGATGTTGAGATTTTAGACAAGTACCCAAGGCTTGAAGGGAATGAAGTAACGGGTGCACAGGCGTTCAAGGAAAACGCAGCGGCATTCGGTGTGGTGTACGGCATATGCCTCCAGTTGCTTAAGAAAGGTCCGATGAGGACCAATTTGCTGCCGCGTGAGATCGTGATCGACCGTGTCGTGCGAATGAAGAAACCGTGGACGGTTGGAGCATTGTCGCTTTTGCTCGTCGGCATGGTTACCAATCACGCGACCATGGGGCGAGTCTTGAGTGTCGTCGACGAGGCAAAATGGAAGCCATCCGAGGATTTGGTTGCGACTGTCTCAACAGAATCCAAGAACGAATTGAGCGAGGATGTGATCCGCAAAAACAAGATCGAATTGTTCCAAAAAGTTGGAGACGAAGTGAGCGCTGGGGCTTCGCGGCGAGCCATGTCGCTCGATCTGTGCAGGGCAATTGAAGCCAGCCTCCACCGGGACAAGACGCTCATGGAAAAGACACCGATCGAGTTGCCCTATTCGAAGCGTCAGGACTTTCACATCAAGCGAGTAGAGCAAAAGTTCGTAAAGGATTTTTCCAAGTGGTTCAATGCGGACCTGACGGCTCGATACAAGGACCAATATGAAACGCGTTTGCAGTTGCTTGAATCCAATGCGAAGCCGTTAAAGACCGCCGAGTCAACCGAACCTCTCGCCGACCCAGTTTCGCCAACGGGCCAAGGCTGGGTTGTTGAAATCGAGGGCTATCATTACTTCAACGGGGAAGAGAACAAAGGTCTAGAAGGCGAAGCACACGTCCTCAAGTACCTTGTCGACTTTCTGGAGAATGGTTCTATCGCGCCACCGATCAAGGAGTCGGTTGCAGAGTATTCGCTTCGAGATTTGGGCGTAAGGCTGCCAGTGGTTCGAAGCGTCAAAATTGATAAAAAGTACCGAATTCCAAACCCAGATTACCTTCGTCGATTGTCCGAGCTGGGAATGACCTCGGGGGCTGCGGGCGGAATGGGATCAGGGGGTGGCTCTGATTACGGAGGAGCAAGTTCCGGAGGCAAGGGCGGAATGGGAGGCCCCGGCGGAATGGGCGGACCTGGTGGTATGGGAGGAATGGGAGGAATGGGAGGCCCTGGCGGAATGGCAGGTCCCGGCGGATCAGGAGGAGAGGCGTCCGGCGGCTACGGCGGATTCGGTACACAAAACAAACCGGTTTTGGACGCGGACGGCAAAGAAATCCCCATGGATTTCGCGGCCGAAAGGTGTGACTTCGTCGTTCAGTTCGCCTGGAGGTCAAGATTTGAAAAAGGTGGCGGTAAGGAGCTGGATGGTGGATTTCCGGTTGTTGAAGTGGCGGCAGAACCAACCGAAGGAAGTACACCAGATGCGACGACTGGCGATCCGTCAACGGTTCCGGAACAAACGCAGCAGTAAGTTGGCAAACGCAGAACGAAACAAATCCAAAACGGGATAATAGGAAAATGGACGCATTAAAGAATATTTGGAAAGCCGTATTGCAATATCAATTTTGGATATTGGCCGGCCTAGTTTTTATGGTTTCGGCTGTCGTCTTCTACTTAACGCAGTCGAGTCTGGCGACGATGATCACAGGTCGGACCACCAAGCTCAATTCTACGTTTGACCAGATTCAGCAAATCAAAGGAATTGTCCCCACTCATCCGAATTCGCACTCGCATTCCGAGCTGGACAAGCTTGCACTGAAACTGGAAACGGAAGTCAGGGAAGCATGGAACCTTCAATACAATAGACAAGCAAAACTGTTGGCGTGGCCTTCCAAAGCCTTCCCGCCGGGCACCAAAGCTTTGGAAATATTCAAAAACCTAAGACCCATTGAACAGTATGTCGATTTTCCTGTTGTTTCTTCAACTCCTATCATCAGCAAAATCACCAGCAATGATCGAGAGGTTTATCGTTCCTATATCGGACCTGAGTTTGCGGAAGTTTCCAAGATTATTGGCACGGAATGGAAAGCCAAAGTGGAAGCCGGAAGCGCTGCGTCTGGATACGGTGCCGGTGGATCGGGATTGGGAAAAGGCATGGGTGGCATGTCCAGCGGTTCGGAGGGCGGAGACGGCTACGGCGGAGCTGGTGGTTATGGCGGAGCTGGTGGTTATGGCGGGACCAATGTTGCAGAGAGCAAGGATTTAGTACGTTGGAGTGAAGCTTCTCAGCAAGAGCTGCTAAATCAAATTCTGCCTTGGTACCGCTATCCCGTTCCTCCGTCTGTCCTCGACATCTATTATACCCAGGAAGACATGTGGCTCTTGACTGGCATTATGGAAATCATCAAGGCCACCAATGCTGGTGCCGTTGAGAACTTTCAGACTAAGGTGCGCGAAATAGAATGGATTCGAATGGGAAGATATGCGAACCGCGACGCTGGAACCCTGACCAGTGGGCCATCTGCTGGCGGTATGGGTGGGATGGGCGGCATGGGCGGAATGGAAAGTTCGGGCATGGGCGGTATGGGAGGTATGGGAGGAATGGATAGTTCGAGCATGGGTTCGGAAGGTGGCTCGATGACCTCGTCAGATTCGGGGGGCGAAGGCGGTATGATGGGTGGAATGGATATGGGTGGAGCTGCGGGTCCAGTAAGGCCTGATCCCGCCGATGGGAGGTACATCAGTTTTGCAACCGACAAAGAGTTCGATTCTGTCAAAGGAGTCGACTTGCGCGAGGCAATCAAGAATATCAGTGCGGTCAATGCCGTCGATGCAGTTGCGAAACGGGTACCTATCCGAATGCGATTGAAAATAGACCCGAATCACTTGAGCACTCTGATTGCAGCCTGCGGAAATGCAGATTTGATGCTGGAAGTTTATCAGACTCGGCTCAACACAGAAGCAGCTCCAAGTAGTGGAAGTGGGGGTGGAGCCGGATACGGCGGTTACAGTTCAGGTGGAAAGGGTGGAGGCATGGGAGGCATGGAGGGAGGTCCCGAAGGAGTTGGCATGGGAGGCATGATGGGAGGCATGATGGGAGGCATGATGGGTGGTGGTAGTGGAGGAGACGGCTATGGCGGAGGTGGCTATGGCGGAGGTGGACTTGCGGGTTCCATGGCTGCAATCAAACCCATGACGGAAATTACTGTTGAGATCTTTGGCTTGATCTATCTTTACAATCCAGTGAATATCGGAAATCTAGGCAGCGACAAAGTCACGGATGCCCCTCTCAACCAGACCCCAGCGGTACCCGCTGGATCTCAAGCGTCTGTGCAACCAGAAACACAGCCAGCCGCTAGTTCGGCATCTCCACCAGCCGAGGCTGGTAAAGCAGAAAATGCCGCCGGGGATAGTCTAGGTGACCCAAAACCAGATGATCCTAATGCCCCCCTTGCCGGTCAGTGATCGGACCTGCGACAATGGTACAGCCAAAGTCGCAAATCCCTCAAACATATCGAAGTTTCCGACATATCGCGTTGAAAATTGGAGTCCATATAATGGCCAAAAAAAAGAAATCATCGAGTTCCAAGTCGGCCTTCAGTATGAAGGAATTCTTGATTCTGCACATAGAGAAAATTGTGTTCGGAATCGTAGCACTTTTGTCCGCGTCGTTAATTAGCTTTGGGTTTTTGGCAAAGTCATATCCGACGAGCAAAACCCCGGATGGTCTCAAAGAGCAGGCCAATCTCGTTTCTAGATCGATTAAAGAAAATCACTGGGAACAGATCAAAGAAAGCCAACCACCCATCGAAACGGGCTACGTAGTTAGAGCAGCCAAGACTCGGGAAAAAATTTTCCCAGATCAGACGATCATTTTTCCACTCGTCGATAATTCGTTGAACCGTCGTGGTGATCCAGTTCTTAAAGCACCTATCAATCTTGAAGCCTTTTATTACGCAGGTCCGGTCGCTACGACGTTACGGCCAAAAGCCGAGGATCCAGTCGCTGCGCTCGACGATGCTAAAAAGCCTGAAGACAAAAAGCCAAAAGGGTCCACTAAGGGAGGTTTCGGAGGCATGGGTTCGGAATCTGGCGGTGGGTATGGCGGCGAAGGCGGCGGACCAGGCGGCATGGGTGGAATGGGCGCAATGGGAGGTCCTGGAGGCATGAGTGGAACGGGAGGTCTAGCGGGAACGCGATTTTTGTCGCAAGGCTATGATCGTGGTTTCCTCTTGGGGATGAGGACCTTTTTCGAGGCGCCGGTGAATACTGCTCCCGCATCGCAGACAGCGACGCCTCCCGCAAAGAAAGTTCCTTATTCCATCGCTACTTCGTTCGTGGCGGTCACGGCGTTGGCACCACATCAAGAAATGGAGACTGAGTACAAAAAAGAATTCGCGGATGTTCGCGGTTATCTCGACGGGAGAGATACGCCCAATTACGTTGGCATTGAAGTTCAACGGGCCGAGATAAACGACAAAAACGCGAACCAAGACCTTGCTGAATCGGATTGGAAACCCCTTCCCAACGCAGGTACGGAAGAATTCAAGAAGTTTGCGAAAAACATGATCGGGACTTGTGCCGATGTCCATCGGCCCGAGTGGACGGAACCCAGTATTTCGATGCCAATACCCCCGATTTTGTTGAATGATTACAAAAAATACGCTTCCCACTTAGAAATTCCGCTTATTGTCCCACAGCCAAAGGAAAATGAAGGTGAAGCGGTGGATGAGGCTGCAGGATTCGGAGCAGGCGGATACGGTGCAGGCGGATACGGTGCAGGCGGATACGGTGCAGGCGGATACGGTGCTGGCGGATACGGCGCTGGCGGATACGGCGGTGCTTCGGGGATGGGCGAAGGTGGTTATGGGGGGTCTGGGGCCTCTGGGATGATGGGGGGCGAAGGCGGCTACGGAGGGTCGATGGGGGGCGACGGTTACGGAGGAG
>CAMBSL010000064.1 GCA_945870455.1 Pirellula staleyi DSM 6068
ATTGCCATGCATTCGAACAAAAGCGTAAACCGAGAATGTTTGTCGGCCCAAGGAGCGGCTATCGTCAAGACTCCGCAAGCTTCGCACTTCGAGCGAGGAAGCGAGGCGTGAATCGTTGTCGTGAATTGCATGGTGTCCAGGTGTCTCCACGAGCGTTGTGGAGCCAAGTCTGCCTGCGTACAATCGCATTTGCATTGTGGACACTTAAGCCCAGATCCGCAAAAGTTGATACGAATATCAACGGCCTTTTGTTTCGGTAGGAACTCGACGCTCGTAACTTTCCAGTTTGCGTCGAGGCCCAGTAATGCACGATAATGTTCGGTGGTTAATTCGTTCATCCCAAAAGGATATCGAATCCGCCGCGTTTTCACGCGTTTTCACACCTAGCCACTAAAATTGGCTAAGAACCCTAAAACTGGCTAAGAACCCTTTACATTGGACTTCCTCCGGCTTATGTTCAGGGCTCGCCTTCTGTGTCCGTCAGTCCTGGGCTATCGCAAACCACAACAAACACCATGTCCGAAAAACAGCAGGTAGAAGCAGCACCACAGTTCCTCGGCCTTCTCAAGAGCTTCGAGGACTACGTCAACGTCCTACTTACGACAACCGTGCCGACAATTGAAGACCCAGAAGATAGGGACGTCGCAGAGGCACTCTCTCAGACCGCGAGGCACATCACGGCCAATTTTTCATTAGAAGCCGCAGAGATGTATGCACAACTCGACGGCGACACTCAGAACCGCTTCAACAACGCCACTCGCCAGCTCGGAGGCAATGAACTGATCAGCAACTTCATGACTGCTGCCAAGAAATACCCCGCTAAGCGCCGTGGCTTCTGGAGCAAGTTTTATGAGATTATCGAAGCCATCAAGAAAATCATCATAGACATTATGAACGTGTCCTTATTCGGAATCTCGCTCAATGACATCATCGGCGTCGCCTTTAAAATCGAAGAGATTTTCCACGTTCTTGACAACATCATCCAAACCATTGCCAAATTTTTTGGCGGAGACAAGCTGCGCCAACAAATGTATGAAGCTGAAACGCGCAACATCGACATGGAGATGAAGCTCATCCGATTGAAGCAGCTTAAGTATAGTCCACAATAATTCCAAATGCCCGCAACGCCTAACGAAACCGATGCAGACAACGGCTCGTAGTACCGACGAAGTTGGGGCACAAAACCGGAACACCGGTAGCGGAGTCGATGGAGGGAAGGAGATCACCGAAGAGTAGTTGTGTACGCTTTGCTATTGCACCGGACACCGTGCCGGACCATGCAGTTCGAGCAAAGGTACATGCACGGCATGTAGCGATGGATTCATCGCGACCGTCATCGCTTAACGGAGGAGCCGTATGAGGTAATTCTTCACGTACGGATCTGTGCGGGGGACGGCCAGCAATGGCCGTTCCTACCGCGATCACTTTTGATTTAAACAGGTCGTGCGGCCAAGAAGCCTTTCAGTGTAGGGAGAATTCGCCTTGCTCTGAATTCGGGGGCAATATGCTGTGCCCGCGAGCGATCCCAAGCGATCCAATCGCCCTGCGGCCAGATTGGTTCCCGGCATGGCTCCTCAGAACGTGCAACAACCACTACAATGAGGAAAACTTCGACGGGAGTAGCGGTACAGGAAGTAGTCAATGCTGAAGCAACCATCACTCTTTGAATTCCTACCCTCTGCGGTGGTGGACGCCGTAGCAAGGTTGTCATCGTCCCCGTCGGAGGATCGAGGAGCGGTGTTCACCAAGCCTCATATTGTTGACTTCATCCTAGACCTTTCGGGCTACCTGACGAATGGTAACCTCCTGGAATTGAGGATCTTAGAGCCCTCATTCGGAAGAGGTGACTTTCTATTCCCAATCATCGATAGGTTACTGGAGACAGTTCCTCAAGACTGCAGGGCGAAGGACACCACTGTTGCTCAGTTGGCAAATTGTATTCGGTGCGTTGAACTCCACAAAGCAAATTTTGATGAGACCAAACAAAAGTTACTTGCCAAGCTTTCAGACAATGGGTTTCGCACAGTGGATAGCACCGAACTTGTTAGGTCATGGTTGCTCGCAGGTGATTTCCTTTTGAGCGAGTTCGATGAGCCATTTGATATTGTTGTGGGTAACCCGCCCTATCTGCGACAAGAACGCATTCCCGAAGCTCTGCTATCAGAGTATCGACGGCGATTCAGTACGATCTACGACAGAGCGGATTTGTACGTCCCGTTCATCGAGCATTCCCTAAACCAAGTTGCTGAAGGTGGTAAGCTCTGTTTCATCTGTGCCGATCGATGGATGAAAAACAAATACGGTGGGCCTCTTCGCAAGTTGGTTGCGGATTCTTTCAGACTTACAGCCTACGCCAACATGATTGGCGTCGACGCATTCCACGAAGAGGTGACCGCTTATCCAGCCATAACCCTCATATCACGTGAAGCGTCAGGACCAACAAGGGTTGCGAAGGTAACGAGGATCGATCAACCATCACTTGCGAAGCTTGCAAAGACGCTCACTGCAAAGAAGTTCAACGCATCAGAGGATATGCAACAGATGGAGAACGTAACCAAAGGTTCAGACCCGTGGTTGCTTGAATCCTCCACCGAATTTGAGATTGTCCGAAGGCTTGAAGCTCTTCACCCAACACTTGAAGAGGCTGGGTGCAAAGTTGGTATCGGCGTTGCCACTGGAGCGGACAAGGTTTTCATCGGCCCCTACGATAGTTTGGATGTTGAAGACGATCGCAAACTCCCCCTCGCAATGACCAGAGACATTACAAGCGGTGAGGTTGACTGGAAAGGGTTTGGTATCGTGAACCCTTATGAAGATGATGGCAGCCTTGCTTCGCTTGATGAATATCCAAGATTCAAGAAGTACCTACTTGCAAGGAAAGCGGAAATCACCTCAAGGCATGTGGCAAAGAAATCGCCGAACAGTTGGTATCGTACTATTGACCGAATCTACCCAGACCTTGCCAGCAAGCCAAAACTCCTCATCCCTGATATCAAAGGGGAAGCAAACGTAGTCTATGAGTCTGGAATGCTCTACCCGCACCACAACCTCTATTACATCACGTCTCAGGACTGGGATCTTCATGCGTTGAAGACCGTGTTGAGTTCGGGGATTGCCAAGCTGTTCGTTGCAACTTACACAACCAAAATGCGTGGTGGCTACTATCGGTTTCAGGCTCAATACCTCCGCAAGATTCGCTTGCCTGAGTGGAAGTCAGTTCCAGTAAAAACGAAACAACTACTCATTGAAACATGCTCGATTGCTAACCCTGAGGCATGCAATGAAGCTGTGGGTGTCTTGTATGGGATCAGCAAAGAAGAAAGGAAGCTCCTTGGATGGCAATAGACTTAGCGGACTATGACCGCAAGGCCCGTGCATCCGTCAAGGCGTTTTGGAGGAATCGTGAGAAGGCACGGCAGAAGCAAATAGAAGCTGGGACTTCCGACCAAGGAGAACGGGCGGGTGTTACTGGGGGAAAGAACATGGACGGGTTTCTGTCTCTGGTCAAGGACCTTGTGACTGCAAACGGTCTTGGACATGCTGAGATTCACCATAAGAGAGCACTGTTAACGCTGCCAGGCTATTTCAGACCTACCAAAATGTGGGACATACTGGTACTTCACAAAGGTAAGTTGATCGCAGCCGTTGAGTTGAAGAGTCAGGTCGGGCCATCCTTTGGAAATAACTTCAATAACCGGACGGAAGAAGCGATTGGCACAGCGCACGACCTTTGGACGGCTTATAGGGAAAAGGCCTTCGGGGAGACTTCCCGCCCGTTTGTTGGTTGGCTAATGCTTGTTGAAGATGATCCCGATTCAAGGAAGCCCGTTCGGGATAATTCCCGACACTTTAACGTTTTCCCAGAATTCCAGGGGGCGTCCTACCTAAAGCGGTATGACATACTTTGCCAGAGATTGGTGCTCGAGCAACTCTACACGACAGCATGTCTGATAACATCACGGCGATCAGCGGTGAGCACGGGTAACTATGATTCGATGTCAGAGATGACAAGCCTTCGTACCTTCATTGCTGCCTTTGCTGGTCACATAGCCACTGAGGCCGCCAAATAGCCCTATTAGGACCAGCCCGGTCTAACCGATACTGGCTGAGGAACAAAAATGGGTCATGCCTCATGTCTCTTTTAGACTACTGCTGTAAATGAGACCTGATCCCTTTGTTTCTCTCTGACCCCTTTGTTTCTTTGCTTCTAGAACTCTAGAACTCGACTTGCACATACACTGTTTTGGGGTAAAAATTCTGGTTCGAACCGTCAAGAGCCCACAGTTCCGAAAGTCTTGAATCCAATCATGAACACGTGCCTCGCATTTCGAAGTGTTTCTCTTTTCCTATTTCTTGCGACCACCGGGTCGTTCGCGACAGCTCAATCCATCGACAAGTTGTATGGCAAGAAAAATTTGGTGGCTTGGTGCATCGTCCCCTTTGATGCCGCTAAGCGCAATCCGGAAGAGAGAGCGGCCATGTTGCAAGAATTAGGAATTACACGATTCGCTTACGATTACCGCGCCGAGCACATCCCAACTTTTGAACGTGAAATCGCAGCGTTAAAGAAGCATGACATCGAACTGTTTGCATGGTGGTTTCCAACGGTACTCAACGATGAGGCACAGTTGATCCTACAAACCTTGAAGAAGAACGATGTGCATCCGCAATTGTGGGTGATGGGTGGCGGGGATCCCAAAATGTCGAGCGAAGAATCTGAAAAATTTGCAACGGCGGAGGCGACACGTATCCGATCGATCGCCCAGGCGGCGGACGCGATTGGATGCAAAGTCGGACTCTACAATCACGGTGGGTGGTTTGGCCAACCAGAGAACCAAGTGGAACTCATTCGACGAGTCAACATGCCCAACGTTGGGATCGTTTTCAACTTGCATCATGCACACGACCAACTCGACCAATTACCTGCCATTCTCAAGCTAATAAAGCCTCATCTATTGGCCATCAACATCAATGGGATGCAAACCGATGGCGAACGGATCGGCAAGAAGATACTGCCGATTGGAACAGGGGATCGCGACCTAGAAGTGCTCACAGAAATTGCGAAAAGCGGATACGAAGGACCGATCGGGATCCTCAATCATACGGACGAAGACGCTCGAACAAGACTCCAAGTCAATCTTGTAGGCCTTGAAAAAATCGTTTCCAAACTGAAGGACTAGTGACGATCGAAAACATCCGAGCGGATCGGCCCTGTGGGCTTGTGGCGTAATAAGCCTAGTTACAGGGATTGCTAGTTTGTTGCACTGTGCAATCTAGTTACCAGGCTCTGCCTGGTAACTCAATGCAAGCGAGGCTCCGCCTCGCCGAAATGCAACCTTAGTTTGTGAACTCGGGAGGCAGGAGCCTCCACACCAATGTGTTCCCAGGCAGAGCCTGGGAACGAGTAGTCTCCTGTGCGACGTTAATTCCAATCAGTGGCACTAGTTCAATCAAGCTCAAAGCTTGAATTCCATGTCGGACGCTTCATAAACGGGCAGGTATCGATAGTAGACTTCGAGTGTCAAACAAGCCATCGCGGTTACATACAATCGCCCCGCCGTTAGGTTGTGTGGATCTCCGGGATGCCACCAACTGCCTGCCGAGTGCCCATATTGTTCTTGGGTTGCGATCAAGAATTCTCGCATCGCTTTATTCCACTTGTCCCAAGGTTTGCCGCCGTAGTGAAAAAGAACTTGCGTTGCGTAGTAGTTATAGTACGCGTCATGATCCGACGGGCCTTTGTCCGCAAGATAGTCAACGGCACGAATCAGCATCGCGTCTGTCTTGGAAACGCCCCGGAGAACTCGCATTAAATTGCCTATGGCCGTCATGGATGGAGTTCCTTTCCCAGCTCGATATCGAAACATGAACCCGCCTACGTTTTCCCGGCGGACAAACAAATCGATTCCGCGTATCGTGTCTGTGGGGACATCCAGTTTGGCGCTGACAGCACTTTTCAACGCCATCACTTGCCAGCCCACAATCGATAGATCGCCCGGAGCCTTGGGATGATAGTCCCAGCCGCCATCGTTGTGCTGAGCGTAGATGATTTGCCGTATGGCAGCTTGACAAGATTCCGCCAGCGATTCGTCGCCAGTCATTTGTAGGGCTTCGCACAAAGCTAGAGTTGCGATCCCATGTTCGTACATTTCCGCGCTGGCTGTCGAGGATAGCCAAGTTCCACGCCCACTTTGAATCCTGAGTTTCTGAATCAGGAAGTAAACACCTCGGCTTACTTGTTCGCTGTACTCACCAACATGCATGGTGTGTCCTGCACCCATAAAGCAGAGCAATGCCAAACCCGTTGCAGCGACATCATGCGAGTCCAACTTATTGGCACCGCCGTGGCTACATTGGCCTTGGCAAGGAACATCGTCAAAGCGGAGGGTCCACGACCCATCATTTTTTTGGTGGTTTGCAAGATACGCCAATGCCGCTTCTACAGCAGCTTCGCTGGCTTGCGTGGCTCCGTTTCGAATGCCAGTTGTTGCCCGATTCTTGGGTGTTCGGGATTCCAAAGACGATCCAAGAAACGCGTTGTCTTCCCCTTTGCTTCCCGATAGCCGAATCGAATCTGATAGATTGGCTGATGGTTTTGGTTCGCCCCCCACGTCGACTACGAGAGATGGAGTCGAATCCGACGCGAGGATTGAGGAGTTGATGTCGTCTGGGCCAACCCCCCCTTTGCTCGCTACGTCCTCCGATTTTTCGACATTCAAGATCTCGAATGCTTCTGTCAAATCGGTTGAGATACCGCTGTCGATAAGGATCCGTCCTCCCTTGCCCACCCCTACGATCGTCCAAATCGCCATGATTAGCAGAATTGCCAAATGAATGACAAAACTGCTAAGGCCAGCGATCCAGGGGTTGTTCGATTTAGTGAAATTCACAAAATACACGACTCAGGGGGAACGGACGGGGGCAAATGAATGCTCGAAAGGCTGAAAACCTTGTCATCCCCATTCTAGGCCCACCCGATTCGCCTGTTCTGCAACTCGTTTCGATAACACCCATTTTCGGCGTACTTTTGGGCGCTCAATTCGACTTTTCCGACTTTGACAGCGCAGCTAGGCGACATACTCCATATCAAAAGTCTGAGCGACCGCTTGATTGGTGACCCTTCCGTGATGGACGTTCAAGGAGTCGCGAAGGGCTTTAGAATTTGCAATGCAGTTGTCTACCCCGTTTTCTGCGAGCTGAACCACCCAGGGTAATGTCACGTTGCAAAGCGCAAACGTGCTTGTTCGGCCAACAGCCCCAGGCATGTTGGTTACACAATAGTGAACTACGTCGTCAACGATATACGTTGGGTGGCGATGCGTTGTTGGCCGACTCGTTTCAACGCAGCCACCTTGATCGATGGCCACATCGATGATGACACTCCCTTGTTTCATCAATTTCAAGTCTTCCTTGCGAACGAGGTAGGGGGCTTTGGCGCCAGGGATCAATACCGAACCGATCACTAAGTCGGCTCGTCGCAATTGATCGCGAATCGTGTGGCGATCGCTAAATAGCGCATTCACGTTGGGAGGCATAACGTCATCCAAGTAACGGAGCCTATCTAAATTGATATCGAGAATCGCGACATCGGCACGAAAGCCTGCGGCAATGCGTGCTGCATTGGTTCCTACAACACCGCCTCCAAGAATGGTGATGTGTGCAGGCGCAACGCCAGGCACGCCGCCAAGCAAGATGCCTCGCCCCATTTGAGGCCGCTCAAGAAATTTAGCGCCCTCTTGAATGCTCATCCGCCCAGCAACTTCACTCATCGGCGTGAGCAGTGGCAGTCGACCTTGATTATCGCGAAGCGTTTCGTATGCGAGGCAACTTGCGCCTGATTCGAGCATCGCCTCAGTGAGCTTTCGATCGGCCGCAAAGTGGAAGTAAGTAAACAGCGTTTGGCCTGATCGTATCATCGGCCACTCCGATTCCATCGGTTCTTTCACTTTAACAATAAGGTCGGCTCGCTTGAAAATGTCTACCTCGGACGCCAGTAGCGTTCCGCCGGCTTGCAGGTAGTCATCGTCGGCAAGGCCCGATCCCAACCCCGCGCCTGTCTGAACCAAGACCTCGTGTCCTCGCGACACCAATTCCTCGACTCCCACCGGCAACATCGCAACTCGGTACTCATCTTCTTTGACCTCTTTAGGAATTCCAACGATCATCGAGACTGTGCTCCAATCAGCAAAAAAAGTGTTGCATAAATAATCCGCGATGTGTGGGAGAACTTGTCGCGAGAGTTACAGTTCAAGTGTACCTTTTTTTCGACGCTTGTCTCATCGATACGACTACGTAGTCCGTTAGTATCAAGTACAATCCGTTCTCCGCCCCCCGATCGTCCTCTCAACTCAACATCCTTCCCACCTCAACATCCTTCCCACTATGTCAAAGCCAAAAACCATTGATTCGAGGTCCGCCGATGCCGTTCACGAACCTCCCGTTCACTGGCTTGGAATTCTGTCGCATTTGGGACCGGGGCTTATCATTGCTGCGTCGATTGTTGGTTCGGGCGAGTTGATTGCGACCACGATTACCGGCGCCAAAGCGGGCTTGAGTTTGTTGTGGTTGATCATCCTGGGTTGCGTCATCAAAGTATTTGCCCAGATCGAAATTGGGCGTTTTACCATTGCCAGCGGAACACCAACTCTATCGGCGCTAAATCAAGTCCCAGGTCCACGCATCCCTGGCCGTGGAAACTGGTTGATTTGGTATTGGTTTTTTATGTGGTTTTGCAGCATTGGCCAATTGGGAGCAATCGTGGGTGGTGTCGGGCAAACTCTGGCCTTAGTTCAACCGATGACCCAGCAAGGCCGCGAGTTCCAGGAAATAGCAACGCTAGAATCTCAGCGACTGCTCGGCCAAGTGATCGCAAAAGTGGACGCAGAAAATACGGCTTCCGGAAAAACAACCCCAGCATCGACCGAGGCTCAGGCCATGCCAACGCTCGACGAGATTGCGGCGAAACAAAGAAATTATTTGCAAAAGTATGGCAACTCGCAGGCGAATTGGACTGATGCGGAATTGAAGACGGTTCCATTGCCACGTCCCTGGGACGACCGACTTTGGGCGATTCCGGTCGCCGTTGGAACTTCTTTGATGCTCGTCTATGGTGGATACAACTTCATTCAGTCCGCCGCAACCATGATGGTCGCGATCTTTACCTTGGTGACTATGGGAAATGTGGTCGGTTTGCAAATGCTACCGGCATGGCAAATCCCGATGAAGGAATGGATCGATGGCTTGAGTTTTGGATTGCCGAAAGGCGATCTCGGACAGTCATTCGCAATGGCCTTTGCAACCGTGGGTATCATTGGGGTGGGTGCGGCTGAGTTGATTCAGTACCCCTACTGGTGCATTGAAAAGGGATATGCGAAAAGCACCGGGCCATACGATGGAACCGAAGCGTGGGGAAAGCGAGCTCGCGGTTGGCTTCGCATCATGAAAACCGATATCTGGGTTTCGATGATTATTTACACAACCGCAACGATTGGCTTCTTTGTTTTGGGGGCTGGGATTCTTCATCGGGCGGGTATCCAGCCTCAAGACTCCAATCTGCTGCAAACGCTTTCGGTGATGTACAAGCCGGTGCTCGGGAGCTGGGCGCAAGTTACGTTCTTGCTAGGTGCCTTCATGGTTCTCTACTCGACGTTTTACGTTGCCAATGCAAGCCACTCAAGGACATTTTCCGATGCATTGAATGTTGTGGGCCTCATCGATGGCGATGAGGTCACACAATCCAAGTGGGTTCGAGGGCTAAGCGGCCTTTTTCCCATGTTGTGCTTGCTCGTCTACTGGCTGCTCCCGCAAGTGGCTTGGTTGGTATTCCTAAGTGGATCTGCGCAAGCCATTATGCTACCAATGCTTGGCTTTTCAGCACTTTATTTTCGTTACAAGCGATGTTTGCCAGAACTAAAACCGTCTAAGTTGTTTGACATAGGATTATGGGCAAGCATCTTGGTCTTGTTTATCATCGGTGCGGCCACATTATTTTTGGAGACGCAAAAGTTCTTTCTTTAGTTTGTTACAAAACAGAAGCGGTCAAGACTAACTCGACGCGGTAGCCAGGAGCTGCCAGCGTCGGGTGAGTACAAGCCCTTGAGGGTGCATGCCCCTCGGGAATCCATTCATCCCACATTCTATTGAACAAGGCTAAGTCACTAGGAAACGGCAAGTAAACAAGCACTTGCACCAAACGGGACTTGTCGCTGCCAACTTGAGCGAGCCGCGCATCCACTTGCTGAAAAATCTGCTCAAACTGATCGCCTGCCGACAACGTTGGGTCATCGGGCACCTCCACAAAATAGGCGATGCCACCCACGACCACCGCATCCGACCATCTTCGCGTTACACCGTAGCGGATCAGTTCGCTCATTCTGATTTATTGATTCGATACACAGATCGAATGGTTGTTTCGCCGGTTGGTTTTCGGACCGAGGAACTCGAAAAATCGCCTATCTTGCTTAGCACGCTGTAGATGGAAAGAACTTCCTTGCCAGTGATATCGTACTGCTGATATTCGTCGGGCAATGCTTCCTCGAAAAGACTCTTGTCTAGGTTCTCCATCAACGCATATCGCACCCATGGGCGAGCAAAGTCGAACAGCCTGCCAACATGGATGTAGGATGCGTTCGACTGTCGGGCATTTGGATCGATGACGCCCTTGCCAACGGAAAGTGTCTTGACGCTTGACAGCGATGCGGATTGTTTATCCGAATAGTTGCCGACAACATAGCCGCCGCTGAACAACGCCTGTGGCATCATCTCCTCGGGGACCGGGCAATCCGCCGGGATCGGATAACCATACTTTTCGCCAGCGACGGATTTTGATTTGACCGGCCTTGGAATTTTGTAATCAGGCGGTATCTCTGCAAACCCTTCTTCACGAATCATTTCGACCATTTCGTCGCAGATCGTCAACACATCTTCCATACCACTCTTGAACAACTCTTGGTTCTTGAGCCCTGTCACTATGGCAAGCTCGGGAAATGGGAGTGGGTCCGCAGAGGATGGCATATCTTTGTACCATTGCTGGGCAGCAAGATTTCCACCACTCAAAACCACCGCATGTTCGCCGCTCATCGACGGCAGGAACTTTTTCTCCCATGAATCTGCCATTCGAACAACGAAGGGCCATGCCGCATCTGCATATTCACGAACTTGATCGTTGTCTAACTCAATGTCTAACTCACTCCAATCCAGTTCCATCGCTTCGTCAAACCGAGCTTTGGCTCGTTGAACGATTTTCCGTGAAAGCTGGAAATACTCGGGGTGATCTTGGAGTCTCGTCGCGACCATCATCATCGGCTCTCCCCCGACGTGTTCGAGCGCCGTCAATGGAGAATTCGATTCGAGCAGCACGTCCTGTGTCCTAAGATGATCGTGACGCTCCCAACCGTCCTCGGTCAGGAAACCAACGGATGTTCCGCCTTTGAATTCTGGTACGACCTTAGCAATCGACTCATCCATCCATTTCAAGTCGGCCACCACATCCGCGAAGAAATCTCGAAATTCACTGTCTTCGTCCAGCAATTGCAAGGCTTGATAGCCGCTCGAGAACGCGTTTTTCGAGAAGAAGTTGTTGTAAGTAACGTTGAAATTCGCCTTGGCAAATGCATCGGAAACGTAGCTCAATGAAGTCAACGGCCTAGAGACAAGGTCTCGCGCAGGCTGCATTTCAGGATGTTCTAAAATGGACTTGCCCTTGCCCAACGCCAATAGCTTCTCCGGCGTAGAACTTACTGCAAAGATGAAATTTCCGTCGAACAGCCCAATGCTGATTGTGATGCTCTTGTCATTGAGAGCCCCTTTGAGTTGATTGCGCATTTCCTCGTCGAAGACTTTATTGGTTGGAATCGAATCCCACGGAATCTGCGAACCATTCAGAACCCATTGCATTCGATCGCCTCGACTATCCTCGATTCTCTTGAGATTCTGTACGAACTGAGCAGCACCTGGATACTGCTTGAGAGCAAATACAGGAATCTCTAACTGGTCGATCTTTCCAAGTCCGATATCGGCATTGTCGCAGCGTGCACCGAATACGAACGTGGGTATTTCCAAACCCTTCATGGCTTCGATCCATTTTCCGGCGATGATCTGCCCTTGTTTTCCGCTCGATGAATCGGACGACATGAGCAACGGCTGCAGTTCTTCGCTGATCTTTGCAAGACGGTCGTACCACTTCGACATATTCTTGTCGCCAAAAACAAAGACTTCCTTCGAAACCAATTCTTGCAGGAAAGCCAAAACGTCGGTTACGTTTCCATTGTCCAAGAAGACTCTAGCTTGACCGCCAATCCCCTCTCGTTCGCGCCACTCCGAACGAAACAGGGCTAAAACCTTTTCAATAACAGGCTGATCCATAAGCTCACGGACAACAGGCCCTGCGGTCATTCGATCCGATTGCTCCTTTAATCGGAAGGAACCATAGTAAAAATCCGCATCGATGGGAGCCAGTTTGGCGGATCGAATGGACGATTCGTCCTGAGCAACCGTTCTGCCGACCGGTCCGTGGAGCAAGGCTCCCGCGAGAACGCCAACGGGCAAACAAAGTCTCACTACCAAGTGCTGCATTCTTAGCTTCATAATCCGTTAATCCTATTCCGAATAAACATCACGCGGCACTGCCATCGTACAAGCAAAGCCATCGTGCAATCTTGATGAATTAGTTTAAATTTCGAACTTGTCGAGTTCGTCCATGAGTTGATCGATGTTCGAGAACTCTTCGTCATCGACAACGACATCTTCATTTAGCAAATTGGAAGCGGGTAGACTACTTTTTTTCGGCTCAACAGGCAATGCGGATACCAGCGAGACCATTGGCAGTGTTACCGCAGTGCTGATTTTTTTTTCATGAGGTGATAAACCAATAGAAAAGACAGGAGTCGAACGCGCTTCTCTAAGATCGCGAAGCGTGCGAATCGTGCTCTCGATTGGAACATTGGTCGCCAAAGAAACGAAGTAGATTTTTTTCGGAATCGCGCCGCTCTGATTCGAAAGCATCTTGGGACTACCATCTACTGGAACGATTTCGATGGATGGCATCCCAAGTCGATGCAAGTGCTCACAGACGTAGGCTGCCGACGACCATGACGCCAAGGCAAAATCACCTCTGAGTCCTTCGATACAAAGATGATCTGTTGTATCGATCGCAATGGAATTTAGATCGGCAATCAGCGTTGCATCTAAACCGTTCTCAAAGATCAATCGCGTTACCAACTGCTCCTCATAGTCGGCTACCGAGCCTGATCGGCGTTCGTGCTGACTGATGACGACTGGGATTCGAACAGCCATATAAAGGTTTGCGGAGTTAGTTGTTCGCGATGAGGAGGGGAGAACTACAATGAGTCGTATTCGACCTCGAAAGGCTTCATCATGCCATTAACATCACCTGTCTTCAAGCCTAACGCAAACCACCTTTGACGCTGCGCGGCCGTCCCGTGCGTGAATCCATCCGGACGAACGCGACCGGTTGCTTGTTTTTGCAAGACGTCATCCCCGATTTTGCTTGCAGCGTTGATGGCTTCCTCGAGATCTCCAACTTGCAAGATTTTTTTGGTGGTTTGAGCATGATGGGCCCAAACACCAGCCAAGTAATCTGCTTGAAGTTCCGTCCTCACACTGAGTTGGTTGCTCTCGACTTTACCTGCTCTGCTTTGCATGTTTTGCACTTTGGCCGAGAGCCCAAGTTGGTTTTGAACATGGTGGCCAATCTCATGCGCAACGACATAAGCCATTGCGAAATCCCCTGGCGCACCGAGTTTTTCCTTGAGTACGCGAAAGAATTCGAAATCGAGATAAACATTGCTATCACCGGGACAATAAAAGGGCCCTACGGATGCAGTGGCACTTCCGCACGCCGAACGCACCTCGCCGGTGAACAAAACGAGTTTCGGCTCTTGGTATCGAGCATTGAGTTGCTCACGAAATAGCTTGCCCCAAACATCTTCGGTGTCGCGCATAACCACGGAAACAAATTCCTTCAGCGAAGCATCACGATCTTGTGCTGGATCTATTTTGGCCTGCACCGAGGGCTTCGGCTTTTGTTGCCCAACTTGTTCCATCAACTGCGCTGGGTTTGCCCCAAGAAACATCATGATCAAGAGTAAGACAAGCGTTCCAAGCCCGCCGCCGACCGCGAGTCCACCCGCAGCCATGCTCATTCCGCGTCGATCTTCGACGTTAGACGATTGTTCTCGACCTTCCCATTTCATAATCCAAGCCCTTATTTTTCGTTGCAATCCAAACTCAAATCAACACCAAAACTCCGCGAGGCAACTCGGATAGTCGCCGAACTTATTGGCCCAATAATATAACAAATTTTTATCAGTGCGACACTCTCTTGGACAGGCTAAACCACTAAACCACGAGAATTGGGAGGGTTCTGTTCAATGAACCAGACTGTCTACCCATCAAGTCAAGCGTCACGAACTTGAATCCTAGCTCCTGCATTCTTGCGTTGATCGCATTCCGAATGGTTGTTTCGCAGGCTCTTGCCAAGTCCGCAAGGCTAAGTTCGATTCTCACCAACGCGTCAGCGTGCAACCTGACCCGAACGTCCGAAAAACCCAGTGATGTCAAAAAAGACTCCGCACTTTCGATGCTCCGGAGTCGCTCCGAAGTGACCGACTGACCGTATGCGATTCGGCTCGCTAAGCATGGTGAAGCGGGTTTATCCGCGATCGCAAGTTCGAAATAGCGAGCCAAGCGACGAACCATTTGTTTGTCGATTTTCAATTCGGCGAGCGGTGCGACCACGAAGTGTTCCGCTGCAGCCTGAAGGCCTGGCCGATAGTCGCCCAAATCGTCAAGATTCGTCCCGGAGAGCACTCGCTCAATGCCATTCTCGTTTGCCCAAGTTTGCAAGGTTTGATACAGATTCGACTTGCAAAAATAGCATCGTTTTGCGTCGTTCCGAACGTAATTGGCATCGTCGATTTCGCCAGTCAAAAGTTCGATATGCCGTATGCCGATCGATGCCGCAACGCTTCGAGCAGAATCGAGTTCGCTACTCGCGACAGCACTACCAATGCCGGTTATGGCAATCGCTTTACCCTGAATTGCTTTCAGGGCCGCCGCGGCGACTACAGCGCTATCGACCCCCCCTGAAAACGCGACCGCAACCGAACGGTATTGCGCAATGGAGAGCACAAGAGCGTTTGCGAGTTCTGCAACTTCGCCATCGTTTGAGTTCATGACTTAGGTTTTCTTTTTCCGCCGCTCTTCGGAAGTTGGCAGGGGCATCGGGCCGGCGAACGCATCAAAGATCGCAAGCAAATTTAGTAAGCCGGCTACTGCGGTAAACAGCGACCCAAGTTCAAAACCTGCGGAAGTCGCTTTGTGCCATGCTGACAACTCGTCCTTGTTCGCGGGTGGGGCCATGAAATTGGACCAATTCCATGATGCATTTTCCGCTTGAACTCGCCTGCCAAAGTTTTGTTTTCCATCGTTGCGATGCAACCACCCTTGGACGGCAGCAGGAAAAGCAGGAATCCCAACAAAAAGTTGGGCGGGAAACTGGATGCGATACTCGTCTGGACTCCAAGAAGCATAAACAACCCGCCCTTGCCCAACAAACATTCCCAGGAAGAAAAGTCCCAGAATGCAGACAGCAAACAAATACGCTTTGTTTCGTCGGTCTTGATAAAAGTGTCCCGCACCCGGCAAGAGAAATGCTAAAACCGCCGCCAAATAACGGTTTTTGAGATTAATTTCGCACCCGTCTGCGACGACAATGTGCCCACGCCCATCTGATTCACCCATTTGCAGACCGAATTGCCCTAGTGTTGTTGGTTTTTTTACTGCGTCTCGACTTTGGTCCCATGCTCCAGCACGCGGGCGGGATCTTGCGATCGCGCATTTACCGCTTTGTGACAGCTAAGAATTTGGGCTGGATGGTGGTGGATTTTGTTCAAGATCCCACAGATTCAGGATCTTTAACAAACTCCACTACCCTAAAATCAATCTGAAACAAAGCATCAGCGATTGTATCACAATCCAAGCGTTAGGCGAAATGGCAAGCCATCCTTGGTCGAACGAATGGATGCCGCTTTTCTTTTCGTGGCGTAGAGTCATACTGGTTTGGCGATGCCAAGTCGCTTCACTAGCGTCTTGAGCCTGCCGAACATTCCACCGCTGAGCCGAGGCACACCGCCCATGCATATCCTACCAATCATCGCATTGGTGTTGCTTGTCGGGTTCGTGACTGGGGCAAATCTTTTTGCACTTGGTGCGTGTACGCTCCTCGTGGTTTTTCAGTTGACGCGATTTTTTGCCAATCGATGGGCCGAGAGTCTGACCGTTGAACGAACGGTAACCAGTTCGGAGCTTGAAATTGGAGACAGTTTCTCCGTCGGATTGAAAATCAGAAACAACTCAGGCTACTACATTCCCTGGTTGTTCGCTGAAGATGTTTTGCCCAAACGAGCTGTTTCGCAGCCACACCCTGCTTTGGAAGTATCTGGGCAACCCGCCAAACTCTATTTCTTTCAGCCTAGACAAACCGCTCTAATGACTTACTCGGTACGAGCCATCCGACGAGGCTATTTTCAATTAGGTCCGACGGTATTGGAGACAGGCGATCTGCTCGGTTTGCATCGGAACTATCGAATCATGTCGAAGCCGCACTATGTATTGGTTCTGCCCAAACTCGTCCCGCTTCAGGGCATCAATGTCACGAGCCGGCGACCGATGGGGGACCTCCACGTGAACGATAGATCCATGGAGGACCCAACCCAAATGGTTGGTATTCGAGAGTATCGAGCGGGCGACTCACTCAATCGAATTCATTGGCGGGCTACAGCCCGAACCGGAACACTTCATACGCGGATCTTCCAACCGACATGTATCCAAGGCGCTATGCTGGTTTTGGACATGCACAAAAAAAGCAATCCCGACCGCAATGAGCCGCTTCGCACGGATCTTGCCGTAACCATGGCGGCATCGCTGGCGCATACCCTGTACATGATGAATCAGCCATTTGGCTTGATTAGCAACGGTCGCGACGCTGCCGACCGCGTGCGTCAAATGCACATGGAACGGGATTATTCCGATCGCGACTCGGTGCGTGCCAATGTCGAAATGAAAACGTTGAGCGACCGACTTAGACCCGTTGTTGTCGATGCAAATCGCGGCCCAGAGCATTTTGCAGAACTGCATCGAACACTGGCAAGGCTCGAACGAACCGATGGGATGCAGTTAAGCGATTTGATTATGGAAACGCAAAACCGTTTTTCAAGGCAATTGTCGGTTCTGATTCTGATTCAACAGGTGGATGACGCGATGGCGTTGGCATTGGGGCTTCTTCGCAGACGGGGTTTCGCCGTTTCAGCCATCGTGAATCAACATGATCTGGATGGTCTGCACGACTCGGCCGGCAAGTTGATGGCATACCATGTTCCCGCCTTCGCATTGCCAAACGAAGAATCGGTACCAACCGTTTGTCGCGACGCCTTGGTCAACAAATGACAAACCAGGGAAATACAGCACCCGCTCATTTTCAAACTGCCTAGCATTAAGGTGCCTAGCATTAAGGCGAGCGGCAGATTGCAGTAACCCAACCCGAGCCCGTAACGGCTCGTTGCTTTAATGGTATGACGGACTTCCTAGTCCGTCGAATTCCCCATTGACGGACTTGGAAGTCCGTCGTACTGCCCCTACCCAATAACGACTTCATTAAATCAACAAGCCGTCACGTATGGGGTTATGATTGGTAGTTTTCAGTCTGCCGCTCTCCTACGAACCTTGGCTTTGCTAGCGATCTCTTGCATGAAAGGATCGGATTTTTCGCTACGCTTTACCTAAACCGATTCAATTTCACCTGCCCGCAGTTCCGATACTAGCAGCACAACCCGATTTCAGACGGTCGCCTGGACTTGCCAGCCGGATCGTGCAAAGCCTTAGTGGAACGGTGGAAGATTTATTATGTCTGTATTGCAACGTACGATTCGAATGTTTGTTTTAGCGGCTCTTGCCGTTTCGAGCCAGATTGGAGTGTCCGATGATGGATACCATCCCTTCTCGGAGCCAATGGAGTTCGATCCAGATTGGCAATTCTTTGCACCTGTTCAGTTGCAAGACATGCAGGATCTGACCGCACGGCAACGTGCGAATAACGGGTTCTATGTGACGTACGATCGCTTGAGTATCGGTGTGAATCGGTCGACGACCGAGGCAGCCAGCTTCGCGATTGATTACACATGGGGGAATCGATACGACTTCGGTTGGATGAATAGCAAGGAATCCGGCTGGAATTTCTCCGCGATGGATGTCGGGGGGCCAAACGTGTACGAGACCGTGAGGCAGCAGCGGTTAAATCAATTCGTCGATACTGAAGAAGGTGGTAACGGGCCGACCGGTGGGACGAATGGTCAAGGTCCTCCAGGCTCGGGTTTGATTGGGCCATCAGAGGGCGGACCCTTCATTACGTGGCTTCGGGAGAACGACAAGGATGGTGAACGAGTTTACGACCTTCAAAACAGTCTGAATGTTGGTTCGTTTGCGAGTTTCGAAGCCAACAAAACTTGGCGAATGGAACCCTACCGCTACGGCGGTATCCTGGAACCAATGATAGGTCTGCGATATGCGTTCTTCGGAGATGGTGCTCATAATGATACGTATCTAGCCGGTGGCCTTGTGGATGATGCCGTACCACCTGCCATTGTCGGAGCCTTTGAGACCATCACTCGAGATCACGTCCAAACGAATAATTACATGGTGCTCGGGCAAGTCGGATACCGATACACGAAATTCATCAACCGATGGACATTGTCGAACGACATGAAATTTTTCGGAGGTCACGTTTATCAAAATCAGGAGACATCTCGAAGAGTCACGACTACGACTTACGCGGATCCGGCGGAGATTGGCGTTCCCTCGCTGACCGAAGGCGATCGAACCGGGACAACGTTCAGCGGCAGACGGGATGAAGGATCGACGATTGGTTTTGATTTGAGGATTGACGGTGCTTTCAAGGCAACTAAGTATCTTGATCTTCGCGGTGGATTTGCCATGCTCTACTTCGGACGAGGTATCTGGAGAGGATCCACTTCCACCGAAGGGGGCAATCAAAACATGAACAATCAGAACTTGATCATGCCAGCCTTTACCTTCGGCGTCGCCCTGAACCGCTAGGTGGAAAGGTCTATACGGATCAACCGATCTGCAACTACAATCAATAGAAGTACAAGAGCAAAGGCAGTCTTTTCAGACTGTCTTTGTTTTTTGTTTTGATGATATCTCCAAGAGGTTCTCGCTCATCCCATGACAAGTGCATTCTCGTTAGATAACTGGTTTGGCCCTTCAAAACGATCGCTTGGACTCGAAACACAAGGCGAAGGTCCGCGCGGGCAATTGCCATTGACCGACGAAATGCTGCGAACATGGTCAAGCGGGGATTTGTTTGGTTGGACTCAGAATGCGGGAATGGGCTGGGACATCCAAAAAATGATGGGGCCCCAGTTCCTGTTGCTCAGCACACAGGGTGGCATTCGTGGCGAAGATGGCCAACCGATCGCGCTGGGTTATCACACCGGGCACTGGGAAGTCGGACTCATGATGCGGGCTGCGGCGGATTGGCTGAGCAATCAGGGTGGAGTTCCGTTCGCTGGCTTCGTGAGCGACCCCTGCGATGGCAGAACACAAGGCACGGTGGGTATGTTCGATTCGCTCCCGTATCGCAACGATGCCGCCATCGTATTTCGACGTCTCATTCGTTCCTTGCCCACACGGCGCGGTGTTCTCGGAATAGCAACGTGCGACAAAGGGCTTCCCGCGATGATGCTTGCATTGGCTGGCATTTCAAATCTACCGAGCGTAGTCGTCCCGGGGGGAGTAACGTTGCCTGCCCGCGGAGCAGAGGACTTGGGAAAAGTTCAAACGATTGGCGCACGCTATACAAACGGTTTGATTTCTCTCGAAGAAGCAGCCGAAGCCGGTTGCCGCGCCTGCGGTTCACCTGGCGGAGGGTGTCAGTTTTTGGGGACAGCAGCAACGAGTCAAGTGATCGCGGAAGCATTGGGAATGACTGTGCCGCACGCAGCGCTTGCACCTAGCGGTCAGCCTATTTGGCTTGAAATGGCGAGGCAATCGGCGGCGGCTCTCTGGGACCAATATCAACGCAAAAGCACTTTAAAAGACGTCTTGACCGAGGATTCGTTCTATAATGCGATCGCGGTGCATGCGGCCTGTGGCGGATCCACCAATCTCTTGTTGCACGTGCCCGCCGTGGCATTCGCAGCCGGAGTTCCTCGACCACCGCTCGAGCTGTGGAAAGACATCAATCGCAAAGTGACACGCTTTGTCGATGTACTCCCCAACGGACCCAAATACCATCCGACCGTTCGCTTGTTCTTGGCGGGTGGCGTGCCGGAGATTATGTGGCATCTCCGTGAGCTCGGCATCGCTCGCTGTGATTCAAAAACCATTTCAGGCTCCACTTGGCATGAAATCCTCGATGCATGGGAAAAGTCGGATCGCCGCGTTGCGTTGCGAGAGATGTTGTACGAACGAGACGGCGTGCATGCGGATGATGTCATCATTCCACCGACAAAAGCACGAGCCATGGGATTGACCAGCACGGTTTGTTTCCCACAAGGAAACATCTGCCCCGATGGTTCGGTCATCAAATCGACCGCAATTGATCCGTCGGTCATCGATGACGATGGCGTCTATCGCAAGACTGGACCGGCCCGCGTATTCACGACCGAAAAGGAAGCCGTAGCCGCAGCCAAGGGGCAGCACCCGAGACCGCTCAAGGCCGGCGATGTCGTCGTATTAATTGGTCGAGGTCCGATGGGGACCGGTATGGAAGAGACCTACCAATTGACTAGCGCGTTGAAACACCTGGAATATGGCAAGCATGTGGCTGTCATCACCGATGCCAGATTCTCGGGAGTTAGCACGGGCGCGTGTATCGGACACGTCGGACCAGAGGCTCTCGCAGGTGGACCTATCGGCAAGATTCAGAATGATGACTTGATCCAAATCTCAATCGATCGATCGACGTTGGAAGCATCCGTGAATTTCATTGGTTTTGATGGACGAGAGTTTGCTCCCGAGGAAGGAGTCGAGGTACTTGCGGCAAGGAAACGGCACCCAGGTCTTGGACCCGATGAACGACTGCCAGACGACACGCGACTTTGGGCCGCTCTTCAAAAAGTAAGCGGTGGCACGTGGGGCGGATGCGTGTACGACGTAGATCGTATTGTCGAAGTCCTCGAAGCTGGCAGCAAAGCACTCGAAGCTGGCAAAGCACTCGAAGCTGGCAAAGCCCTCGAAGCTGGCAAAGCACCGTCTCCAACATGATATTGTTGCTCGATAACTATGATAGCTTCGTTTACAACCTGGATCGCTATCTACAGCGACTGGGGCACTCCACGCTCGTCGTTCGAAGCGATGCGATTACTGTCGAAGCGATTGGCCGGTTAGGACTGGATGCCGTCGTCATTTCGCCCGGTCCGAAATCACCCGACGAAGCGGGTTGCTCGATGGAAGTGGTGCGTCGCTTGTCGGATCGCGTCCCGATTCTAGGCGTATGTTTAGGGCATCAGGCCATCGGCCAAGCCTTTGGTGCAAAAATTGTCCGAGCAACTGCCCCAATGCATGGCAAGAGCAGTGAGATTGTACAGGTTGACAGTCGACTGTTCTCCGGCATTCCTGGTCGTTTTGTCGTAGGGCGATACCACTCGCTGGTTATTGAACCGAGCACTTTGCCCGCATGTCTTAAGGCGACAGCGTGGTCCGAGGACGGATCGATCATGGCCATCGAGCATGAGCGTTTTCCTGTATTTGGGGTACAGTTCCATCCGGAATCGATTTTGACTACCGTCGGCTACAAAATCCTTGCGAATTTCCTGTCGATTGCGGGCTTGGAGTGTCTCGAACTTCCGCCGAATGACCTTCCCTGAGATTCAGGCAATGCGTTTTCCCCAAGTTGCAATTTTTGCTGGATGAGGCCATAGTGTGGGTCTGTCGATTCCAACCTTTCCTGCCTCCCTTCGTCTCTAAACTCACCATCATCATGCTCCACGTCAAACTCTCCGGTCTGCTCACACTTGGTTGCTTGCTTCTTTTCTCTCCCGCATTGGTTGGGGCCGAATTGGTTGGGCAAGAAAAACCGCTCTTCAATGGAAAGGACTTGAGCGGTTGGGATGGTAATCCGGAATTATGGAGTGTTCAAGAAGGTGTCATAACGGGCATAACGAAAGCAGATGCTCGGTTACCTTACAATCAGTTTCTGATTTGGCGAGGCGGCCTCGTCAAGAACTTTGAGTTGCGAATGAAGGTGCGCCAATCGGGCAACAACTCGGGCGTACAATACCGCAGCAAAGAACTTCCTGAAGTTGGCAAATGGTCTATAGGCGGTTATCAGTGCGACATTCATCCCGTCGCCGCCAACAATGCGATGCTCTACGACGAACGTGGCCGCGGCATCGTTGCCTCGAATGGCGAACAGATCATCGTCGATGCCTCGGGAGACAAGTGGGTTGCTAAAAAAGACGCTCCTGTCGAAGTGAATGTTGCCGATTGGAACGAATACAAGATCATCGCCCGGGGGAATCATTTGATACACCAAGTTAACGGCAAAACGACTGTCGACATCGTGGACCATCAAGAATCGGAACGCGAATTGGAAGGTCTGGTCGCGTTTCAAGTGCACTCTGGTCCAGCCATGAAAGTCGAGATCAAGGACATTTTCTTAAAGGAACTTCCCGACGGAGATTTGATAACCCTGGAACAACGTCCGATTCCGAAAGATGCAACCAAGAAGGCGAGCCCCCAAGCCAAGAAGAACGCACCCAAAAACACGACGGCTGTTGCTCCGGCCCCGAATGGGCCGCCTGCGGCGAAAGAGCCGATGGTCAACGCAGCCAAGAAAGAAAACCAAGAGAAGAAGGCAAACGACAATTCCAAGCCCAAGCAAGCGAAATCCGCCGAAGTGGGCCCTGTCGTGAATGAAAACAAAGCGACACCCATCGATCGGGTCAAAGTTGCCAAGGACTTTCAGGTCGAGCTCCTCTATTCGGTACCCGGCGGAGAACAAGGCTCATGGGTGAATCTCTGCTTGGACAATAAGGGCCGAATTATTGCAAGCGATCAATACGGTGGGTTGTTCCGATTCGCAGCACCTGCGCTCGGCAAACCATTGGATCCGACCACCGTTCAAAGAATGCCAGTCGATATTCGAGCGGTCAATGGAATGGCTTGGGCTTTTGGTGCCTTGTACATTGGAGTTAACGACTACGAGAAAAAGATCCCATCGGGTCTCTATCGCATCTCAGACAGCGATGGCGATGATGAATTGGACAAAGTCGAAATGCTTCGGGAGATTATCGCCAACGGCGACCACGGCGTGCATGCCGTCGTTCCCACGCCTGATGGCAAGGGACTCTTCTTGGTATGTGGCAATGGTGCCAAACTTACCCAATCCAGTCCTACCTCGCCCGTGCCTGCCATTTGGGGCGAAGACCACTTGTTACCCCGAATGCCGGACGGCCGTGGCTTCATGCGTGATGTTGTAGGACCCGGCGGGATCATCTACCGAGTCACACCCGATGGAAAGAACTTTGAGGTCTTTTCGAGTGGCTATCGAAACATTTTCGACGCTTCGCTCAATGATGCAGGCGAGTTGTTCACGTACGATGCGGACATGGAATACGACTTTAACACCTCATGGTATCGCCCGACCCGAGTGAATCACGTCGTTAGTGGATCGGAATACGGCTGGCGAAACGGAGCCGGCAAACGACCCGAGTTCTATGCCGACAACTTGCCTGCGACGATCAATATTGGTCCCGGCTCACCCACCGGAACGACGTTCGGATATGGAGCCAAGTTTCCGGCCAAGTATCAGAAGGCTCTGTTTATTCTGGACTGGAGTTGGGGCAAGCTCTATGCGGTCCATTTGGAGCCGAACGGCTCAAGTTACACTGCGACCAAAGAGGATTTCATATCGGGATTGCCGCTGCCGCTAACCGATGCCATTATCAATCCGGCGGATGGCGCCATGTATTTCACGATCGGTGGTCGACGTGTCCAGTCAGGTTTGTACCGCGTCACCTACGCAGGCTCGGAATCCACCGCGAAAGTCCAACCCGAATCGGCCAACGGATCCGCCGAGCGAGCATTGAGGCACAAGCTCGAAGCGTTCCATGGCAAACAAGATCCTAAGGCCGTCGATGTCGCTTGGCCCTACCTAAAGCATGAGGACCGATTCATTCGCTGGGCTGCGCGTACCGTGCTCGAGCATCAACCGCTTGCAAGCTGGTTGCCTCGTGCGTTAGCAGAGAAAGATGCTGCAACGCAAATCGAAGCATTGCTCGCAGCAACGCGTCTTGGCGGAGTGTGTCCTATGCTCCGAACCACCGAGACACCCGCCACGGACCCATCCAACGGTACGAAAATCCTCGGCGCACTTGAGAGTATTGAGTGGCTTGGATTGTCCCCTGAACTTCAACGCAATTTCGTCCGAACCGTCGAGATCGCTTTCAATCGATTTGGACTTCCCGAACCATCGTTCGCCAAACGTTGGGTTGCGAAACTGGATAGTGGGTTCCCAGCGAAGTCATTTCAGCTCAATTGGTTGCTCTGCGAAACGTTGGTGTTTTTAGAATCGCCCACCGTCGCAGAAAAGGGAATGGCATTGATTGAAAGTGCACCGAGCCAAGAAGCTCAAATCGAATATGCGCGATCGCTCCGGATGTTGAAAACGGGCTGGACTCAACAGACTCGTACCGCCTACTTGGAATGGCTTTTGAAGGCGTCCAACTATCGAGGCGGCGCAAGTTTTGAAAAGTTTATCGAATTCATTCGCAACGATGCATTGCTCACATTGACCGACAGCGAGAAAGAATCGCTCAAAGAAGTCCTGGAAAGAAAACCCGTTCAAAAAACGACCATCGAAAACGTGGGTGCGTTGTTCGCAGGACGCAAAGAGAACGGATATACATTCGATCAAATCTCAAAACTGGCCAGCCAGGAACTGGAAAAAAACGGGTCGCTGACCGATGG
>CAMBSL010000065.1 GCA_945870455.1 Pirellula staleyi DSM 6068
TTTGGTTGTTTGGGGCGATCGCGAGTCCATACGACGTTACCCGATTTACGATCCAATGCCACGATGGCTCCACCCGATTTGTTGTCCGATGTAACGATGACGAGCGATTGATATAGCGCTGGTGAGGCACCGTAACCCTGATGTTCAACGTACTCCGAAATCTTCGCCTGCCATTTTTGGTTCCCATTGAGATCGAGACAGGTCGTCTGAAGTGCTCCTTGATTCGGGAAGTTCACAAAGATGCTTTCGCCATCGCAAGCGGGAGTGCTCGAGGCTGCCGTTGATTTCTCATTCTTTCGCATGCCGCCTGACGGATGAACGGTTTTCTTCCAAAGTTCCTTGCCGGTTTCCCTGCTGAAACAAACGACAAACTGCGCTCCGCTTGCCTCGTCCGAAGTTTGCGTAAAGATTTGATCGCCCAAGATGCACAACGAGCCATAGCCTCGCCCGGAAATCGCGACTTTCCAAACCACATTTTGTTTCTCGTTCCAAGTCAACGGAGGGGACTGATCCGTTGAGGCTTCGCCGTTTCGACCGGGACCGCGCCACCAGGGCCAATCGTTGGACGAAATCTTGAATCCATCGTTCACCTTGACAGTCTCAGCGGCGTCAACCGTCGTGCAAAACAACGCGACCATCATCGTTGCCATCCAAGTTTTGTGAAAACCACATATGGAACGGATGAATTTCGAGTTAGAACAAAAAGATTGAGAAAGCATGAAATCGTTCCGGGTGGGTGACAAAGGAATCCTGGGGGCGAGCAGGTTTTTCGACATTAACATAATAACGTTCGTAATCGCGTTCTGAGATCAACAACCGCTAAAACTGAGCCGATCGCATGACACAAACCGTGCTTGCGGATTGGCAGAGCTTTTCTACATCGACAGGACTATCGATGTACGCTAAGCCTAAGTTTTCAACTTGATGCGATGTTAATTGAGACATCAAGTAGATACTTCTCCGGCTCTTGATCGCGCACAGAACCGATGCCGCAAAGGCATCTTCCAGGTCGCTGTTGAGCAATCTTCGCTGCAGTTTATCATCTTGCTCGTCCGTCCCAAGTTGCAGAATACCCTGCGACATTTGTTTGATATCCGAACAGATAACAATACTTCCGTTGGTGTCGAGTTGCATATCGGCGTGCGCCGCCGCCCGAGCGATATTCATCCATGACTGCTGTGTCCAGTCACCTTCCACAAATGCAATCACTAAGCCATTGGCATCGGTCGTTCCTTCGCCTTCGGTACGAACCATTTCACCCGCCTTGCGAAAAACAGGATCAGGACTGCCGCCAAGAATATTCGCGATGGAACCATCACAAGCGGGTACAACGGCTATGGCAAATTGGACACCCATCAACCAACCCGCTTCATGGCTCAGTTTTTCTTGCCGACGCATATGATGGGTGTTGTCTTCAAGCCACGCCAAATTCCACCGATGTTGCGTGGCTGCATTTGCGAAACAGGGTGACATTCCATACTTGTCGCTCGCGCTGGGCGACTCAGGAGTTCGAACGCAATAAATGGGCAATACCACTTCCGCTTCGAACAAGTCTCGTTGGATGTAGATCGGATCCGCCGTTTCGCTCGCTCCCACGTAACCGTGCGATTCTTGGCTGGTCGGCTCATGCTTAACCACTTTGATATCGCAGAACTCCTGCCCCACGAGCTCTGCGACAAGTCGATCGCGCCAGTCTTGGTTGTCGGAGCCAAGCACGATCGTAATCATTTCTTGTCGTGTCCCATGTTGGACCAGATAGCGAGCCAAGGCACATGCAATCGAGTTTGCCTCCGGCACTCCATCTTCGATCGCGATGGCGATATGGTCATCGTCGATGAGGGCAAGTGGCAAGGGAGGGAATTCAATCGGTTCATCCAGCGCCGATGCAACCATATCGTCTATCGACTGTTCCGTTGGCATGCCACCAACGCGTACTTCCGATGCGAAGTCCGGGAGCTGCAGGCTGAGTTTTCGGGTTCCAATCTTCGGTTCAAAGCAAGCGGTTTGTTTCATCGATCTTTCACCTTTGCGCGATAGAGATTCGCATGTCGTGTGACCATACTTTCAACGGAATGCGTTTGCAGCACGTGCGACTGGGCATTTGATACTAGTAATTTTCGCTGATTGTCGTCATTTAGCAACTGATTTGTTATTCGAGTCAATTGATCGACTTCACCGACACCAACCAACATGCCCGTGCGACCGTGCTCAATCAGCTCTCGATTTCCTGGGATATCCGACGCGACAACTGGTATCCCCGATTGCATCGCTTCCAAGATGACGTTCGACTGCCCTTCGTACAGACTACCGTTCCAAAGTAGATTGCAATGGGGTAATAATTCGCCAACGTCCGATCGCTCACCCAAGAATTTGACGTGTTCTGCTCCTTTGATATTGTCTCGAAACTGCTCTAGGCGTTGCCGCTCGGGGCCTTCGCCAATGATAACATAACAAAGATCCTGGCGTGCAATTCGCAACAACTCCGCCGACCAAATCAAATCTTTGTATCCCTTTTGTGGCCACAATCGACCAATCGAAATCAAGATTTTTTTGTTGATCGGAACGCCCATTCTCTCAAACGCTTGCTCGCGCGAGAGAGTGCTCGGCTGCAATGGTTCGATTCCGTTCGGGATCAAGTGAAAGCGATTGGCGTCGATCCCGTGCTTCCCATAAAAATCAATCGTACCTTGGCTGTTGGCCGTTAGTCCTTGAGTTCGCTTTTCCAAGAATCGGTCGAGCCAAAATTGCAGGCCGTTCTTCCACGGGTCAACGGATCGTTCGGACCCCATGATGACTGGCACTCCGGCGGACCATGCGGCGGTACGTCCATATGCGTTGGCCGCAAAAATCCAAGTATGCACCAAGTCCGGCTTCAGTTTCTTGAGAAGGCCTCTCAATCGCAACCATGCGAACGGGTCTAGCTTGAGTCGCTTGTTGATATGGTGCACCTCAACACCGTTGTCCACGAGTTCGAGCTGGCGAGGACCTGTTCGCGTCAGCACAACGACAATCGGTTTAATCTCATGACGATGTAAGCCGCGAGCCAAAAGCGTCAGTTGTTTTTCTGCTCCACCTTGGTCCAACGTAGGGATGATTAAACAGACTCTCAAATTCATGCTGTTCGTTCGATGCTAGAGTCGCGAAACAAGGTTAACCATTGCTGAGCACAATCGTCGCTGAATTTGGTGCGACGCAAATTTTGACGCAAGGAACTCGCCATCGAAGTCCATCGCTCTCGGTTTGACAGCCAGTCTTGAAGTTTTAGGTCGAAAATTTGATTTGTCGAATAGAGCTGAAAGGAGTTGGAATCGGGAAGCCAAGCTCGACAGTCTGGGTTGTCCGCAATGATCATCGGCACACCGGCTTGAGCTAGCATCTGCAACGAGTATTGTAGCGTTTCCTTCGAATTCGAGGCGATTGCCAAGTCCGCAACGCGAATCAACTCTTGAAGGTCATCGAAACCGTCAAACAACAGGATTTCTCGATGCCAACCTCGCGACTTAATTAAATCGTACAATGCGTTGGGCGGAATTCCGCTCCCGATCACCCACATTCGCAGCATTGCCCCGGCATCCAGCTGATCACAAACCGATTGAAGAACGGCTCGAAGTGGTTTCAGTTCAGACAGCCCCAAATGAACGAGGATGTCTGTTCGACCGGGAGTGACAAAGTCGCTGCATGTTTCAAACAATGCATGCGCTGCCGATGCCTTCACCTCATCCGACCGAGTGACTCCAGCCCAAGCGATGTCGGCGATCCTAACAATTTGCGACTCACTCACACCCTGCGAAATCAACAATCGATGCGCATGTGGCGTTGGGCATACAATGCGAAAACAACGTCGGCACGCATCGGCCATCGCCAGTTGACTTATCTTTTGACTATTGGACAAGCCAAATCCTGAATCATCAGGTGAAAATCTTGCAATGATCGGCTTGTTCCACTTGGACGACTTGCCTTGCAATGTGGAGAGCAAGCCGTCCGCACGATCGACATAGATGCAATCAAACTTGGCTATCGATGTGGAAATCCAGTTGACGACATTTTTTTGGAAATGGTTTTCGTTCCAATTTGTGGACGGAGCTGGCAATAATCGATAGACAGGCACTTCTCGGCACAATGCGAATTCGGGCCAACTCGGATGCCAACGTGCTGTCACAACTGTGACATCAGCTCCATTGCGTTTCAGAGCCGCGCAGTGGTGCATCAGGCGTTGGCAAGAGTCATCCGTAAATGGCCAAAACCTGCGAGTGACAAGAAGTATTTTGGGAACGTGCATAGTCGCGTCGCCAAGTTATGTGGCAACGTGATTCTTCAAATCGGATTCCTCGAGAACTCCGACATACGGCATGTTGCGATACAAATCCTCATAGTCCAATCCGTAGCCAACAACAAATTCATTTGGTATTTCAAACACAACAAAGTCAGGCACCGCAGTCACCGTGCTTTGCCCAAGTTTGTTCAGAAATACAGCCGTCCTAATCGACTTTGGGCCCATATCTTTAAGCCTTTTCGTAACTTGAACCAGTGTCTTGCCCGTATCAAAAATATCATCGATGAGCAAGACATCACGGTCTTTGATATCGAGCATCATATGGTCATGAATGATCAAGTCACCCGACTTAGTCCCACCTCGGTACGAGGTGGCTTGAATCAGACTAATGCGAACCGGCATTTCAAGGAGTCGAATCAGGTCTGCAAGCATTACGAGACTTCCAGTCATGATCGAAACGATGGTCAGCGGCTGGTCCTTGTAATGCTCCTTGAGCTGGGCAGCCAAGCGATCGATTCCTAGTCCAATTTGCGTTTCAGTGAGGAGGATTTTCAAGATTTCTACCGTGGGCTGTGTTGCGGAAAAACGATTCCTTCTAAGCAAAATCGCTGCCAGGTTGGCCAACAATGTAGAGCCGACAACGGCTCATGTCGAGTCGCACCCGCTTGAAATGAAGACCAAGGAAGAAATAGTCCTTCGAGAATAAAATCACAGCCGCTGGGTGTGCCACTCCTCGGGCCTGGTACGTTTCAGTCTGCCGATCGCCTAAGCAACCTTTTCATTCCATCAAAATTGCCTTGCCAAAGTCTGCGGTATTTTCTTGACGTTCTGGCAGGCTTCGGTTACACCAAGAGCATGAAACCTTCTATTCAAATACTTGGACTTTTCGTTGTTTGCAGCCTCGCATGGATCAAAGGACTACCCGCTGCCTTTCCGGCAGTTGCGAACGTACAGTCCAACAAAGATCGTGGTCCGCCCAACATTGTGTTCTTGTTCACGGACGACCATGCGTATCAATCGATCGGCGCGTATGGATCAACCCTTGTCGAAACGCCCCATCTGGATCAGTTGGCCAAGTCGGGGATGCGATTCGATCGCTGTTTGGTGACCAATTCGATTTGCGGCCCAAGTCGCGCGACGATTCTCTCCGGAAAATATTCGCATGCAAACGGTTTCCTGACGAACAATCACGGCGTCTTTGATGGTTCGCAAGTGACGTTCCCTAAGCTCCTGAAATCCGCAGGCTACCAAACCGCGATGGTGGGCAAGTGGCATTTGGTCAGCGACCCAACCGGGTTTGACTATTGGCATATCTTGCCAGGTCAAGGAGCTTATTACAATCCGCCCATGATTGAGTTGGGCAAACAGATCAAACACACTGGATACACGACGGACATCATTACCGAAATTTCGCTCAATTGGCTCAAGCGTCGCGACACGTCCAAGCCGTTTCTATTGATGTGTCAGCACAAAGCACCGCACCGCAATTGGCAGCCGAACCTCAAACACCTAGGTCACGATCAGGATCGAAAGTACCCTGAGCCATCGACACTCTTTGATGACTATTCCGGTCGAGGCAACGCCGAACATGAACAGGATATGACGATCGCCAAAACGATGTCAAAAGATGACCTCAAACTCGACGAACCGAAAGGGATGACACCCGAGCAACTTGAAAAGTGGAATGCGTACTATAAGCCTCGCAATGAAAAATTCCGTAACGATAACCTTCAAGGTAAAGACCTCGTGCGATGGAAATACAATCGTTACATGCACGACTATTTGGCTTGCACCAAGAGTGTGGATGAGAGTGTAGGTCGGATTACGGACTACTTAAAAGCCAATGGTCTCGACGACAACACGCTGATCGTTTACTCCTCCGATCAAGGGTTTTATTTAGGGGAACATGGTTGGTTCGACAAGCGTTGGATATTCGAAGAATCGTTGCGAACTCCGTTGATTGTCAATTGGCCAGGTGTCGTCAAGCCAGGTTCGACCTGTTCCCAGATCGTTTCCAATGTCGACTTCGCGGAAACGTTTCTGGAAGCCGCCAACGTGCCAGTCCCAATGGACATGCAAGGCAGGAGCCTGATGCCACTTTTGAAAGGCGAGACTCCCGCTGATTGGCGAAAGAGCTTTTACTATCACTACTATGAATTTCCTGGCCCCCACAGTGTGAGCAAACATTATGGAGTGGTAACCGATCGCTATAAATTGGTCAGGTTCTACGATAAGGATGTGACCTATTCGGAGTTGTTTGACTTAAAGACCGACCCACAAGAGTTGCGTAGCTTGCTTGGTGAACCAGCGTACGCATCGGTCCAAAGCGAACTTGAAACGGAACTCGCTCGCTTGCGAGTCGAGCTCAAAGTTCCAGATCAAGATCCGGTAGAAGCTCGACGAGGGAAACAATAGCAGACTTCTCGCTCCGCCACTGTATTTGGTTGCCACTGTATTTGGTTGCCACCGTATTTGGTTCTCGTTCCCTGGCTCTGCCGGGGAACGCACGGTCTAAGCACAACGGGTTGAGTCTTCGAGTGAAACAAACTGTGTGCCGAAGGGCGATAGCCCCGGCTCTCGACGAATGTCGAGCAATTGGAAAACCGGGGCTAGCGCCCAACGGCTAATCGGGTTGAAACACCCATGCGGATGTGCTTACAACCTTCGCTCGGAAACTTCCAACGCAATGTCGCCGAGAAACTCGGTTAGCGTTTTTACTCCTAAGTCCCCCTTTTTGGCGTGACGCACACTGACGCTTTGTGCCGCTGCTTCTTTCTCGCCAATCACCAACATATACGGGATCTTTTGTAATTGTGCGTTACGAATCTTGGCACCTATTTTTTCGGCTGCATTGTCCAGTGTTGTGCGTAGCCCCGCAGCTTTCAATTGCGAGAGCGCTTGGGTTGCAAACTCAGTGCTCTTTTCACTAATGGTTAGAACACGCACCTGCTCCGGTGCGAGCCAAGCGGGGAAATGGCCCGCAAAATGCTCGATCAATACGCCACAGAATCGTTCCATACTACCGAACGGCGCGCGGTGGATCATGACGGGTCGGTGCTTTGTATTGTCTGCACCGACATAATTCAGATCGAAACGGACCGGCAAAACATAGTCCACTTGCACCGTCCCTAATTGCCATTCGCGACCGATTACGTCTTTCACGACGAAGTCAATCTTCGGACCGTAGAAAGCTGCTTCGCCGGGCTCTTCGGTGAACGGAACACCCAAGGTTTTGGCAGCAGCTCGGCAAGCATCTTCGGCTTTGTCCCACTGCGCAGGGTCTCCAGTGAATTTGCTGCTATCAGGATCTCGCAAACCGACGCGGACTCGGTAGTCCGACATTCCAAGCGTGGTCAGAACCTTCTTGACAAGGCTCAAGCAACCAAGCAACTCTTCGGCGATCTGATCCTCCGTGCAAAAAAGGTGTGCGTCATCTTGAGTAAAGCCCCTGACTCGCGTCAATCCATTGAGTTCACCACTCTGCTCCCAACGGTAAACCGTTCCGAATTCCGCAAGCCTGACAGGAAGATCTCGGTAGCTTCGCGGCTGACTATCATAAATTTTGATGTGGTGCGGGCAATTCATCGGCTTGAGCATGAATCCATCGACAATCTGATCATCCGCAAGAACCCGATCAAGAGGAATAACTTCCTTGCCAGCGCGTTCATTGATGCCATCCGCCAGACGCTTGCTGACTCCATCAAGTCGTTGCATGATCTCGGCGCAAGTACAGCCTTCGGCGGCGCATTTTTGAAACGCGTCGTTCTCGACAATCGCTCCGAATTGGCTTTCTTTGTAGTAAGGGAAGTGTCCGCTGGTTTTGTAGAGCGTGAGCTTGCCAATGTGAGGCGTAAAGACTTGGCTATATCCCTGTTTGCGCAGTTCCTCACTAATAAAGTTTTGCAGTTCCTGACGAAGGATCGAGCCGTTGGGGGTCCAAAGGATGAGACCCTGACCGACATCATCATCAATGTGAAATAACTGAAGTTCCTTGCCGATCTTTCGGTGGTCGCGATTCTTGGCTTCTTCGAGAGCGACAAAGTGCTGTTCCAGTTCCTCCGCCGTCGGGAATGCGGTACCGTACAGTCGCTGAAGCTGACCCTTGGATTCATCCCCCATATAGAATGATGCAGACACGCTGGTCAGTCGCACGTTTTTGCACTTGCTGGTGTAGTTGACATGTGGACCTGCACAAAGGTCGATGAAGTCACCGTTCTGATAACAAGAGATTTCCTCGCCTTCTGGGATCTTGTCGATGAGGTCGAGCTTGAATCGGCTGACATTCCCAGGACGTTCGGATAAACCACCCAGCCTACCGCTTTCTGCCATCAGCTTGGCTTCCTCGCGGCTGATCACTTTCTTTTCCAATTTTTGGTTCTCTTTGGCAATCTTCTTCATCTCTGCTTCGATTGCAGGAAAGTCTCCCGTGGTGACGCGATGCTTCATGTCGAAGTCGTAATAGAAACCGTACTCGCCCGGTGGGCCGTAGGCAAACTGGGCGTCCGGCCAAATACGCAAAATTGCTGTCGCCATCACGTGGGCACAGGAATGACGGAGGCGGTCCAGATCGGACATCTGGGCGCGGTCTTCAAGAGTCTTGCGATCGTTCATGAGAGTTATTGCAAAGGTTTGTTGGATATTCGAAGTGGCTTCAACGTTAACTTGGGACGGAATTCTACCCTGTGTCGCAACCGCAAAGATGGTCCCAATCAGGTTTTTCGTTGGAATCAAGATGGATTTAGCCCCCTGACGCAGCAATCTCGAAACCACTCCCAAACTTACCCAAAGAATGTGCCAGCCTCCAAAAAATCACGGCTGCTGAGTCGCGGAGCGAGTTCACACGAGCGATGGTGGTTGCGTCGACTGCGGCACCACTAAATCGTCTTAACGACAAAATTTCCGTCTTATTCCCGAAATATTCGTAAAATCGTGCGAGTAGAAGGAGATACTCTTGATGCGGTTTTATTCCACCGTAGTTCGGGTTTGAAATAATTCTCTTTGACGGGAGTGGAGTCTATGACAAAAAGGCGCAAAAGTGGTTTCACGCTTGTGGAATTACTGGTGGTGATTGCCATCATTGGGATTTTGGTTGGTTTGCTATTGCCTGCTGTGCAAGCGGCTCGCGAGGCGGCTCGCCGAATGCAGTGCACCAATCAGCTCAAGCAGTTTGGGTTGGCGCTTCATAATTACGCAGATGCGTTCAAGAAGTTTCCAGCGGGTTCGGCTGGCACCGGAACGGGTAACCCAAAGGGCAATAACAATCGAATCAATGCGATGGTTGGACTCCTTCCATACGTGGAGGAGAGTGGACTCTACAACATGGTCCAGTCTCCACAAACGTTTAATGGTGTCGTTTTCCAGGCGGGCGGACCAGCCCCATGGGAGGCAAGGTATGATCTTTGGGGATCTCAGTTTCAAGTCAAGGGTATGAATTGTCCTTCGGATAGCCCCGTGGGTGATAACCGCGGCGGGCGTTGGGCCGCTGGAGCTGCGGCTACGACGAGTTACTCTTTCTGCCATGGTGATCACCAGACCGGTGTTCGCGACCAAGGCGCCTATCAACGTCGAGGTCTGTTTGGGACTCGTAGCTTTGCAGGATTCAGGGACATTACAGACGGCACCAGCAATACGATGGCGATTTCCGAACGCTGTTTTCCAAAAGGGGCGCGTAGCGTTTTTGGAAATACGATCGAGAGTCTGACTGGAATCACCGCCAATCCAGCGTTGTGTCTGGCGCAAGCAAATCGCGCGACACGCCAATATCTTCCTACAGCTACGGTATCAGGGTATCGAACGGGCGGGACCCGAGCGTACGACGGCATGCCAATCTATACGGGCTTTAACGCTATCCTGCCTCCGAATAGTCCATCTTGCTTGATCGGGAATATCAATACGCAGGGTGTGATGACAGCGCAAAGTTGGCACACGGGAGGTGTAAACTGTGTCTTTGCGGATGGCTCAGTTCGTTTCATTAGCGAATCGATTAATGCTGGAAACTCCGGTGCTCCAGAGAAACTCAGTGGACCCAGTCCATATGGCATCTGGGGTGCACTAGCAACCATCAACGGCGGCGAAGTAGCCAGCGAAGATCAATAAGTACCGTTGTAACGTGGTAGAGCTCGAACCTCGATGCGCTACTATGAGGGCCGGAGTCATGCGTAATTCCGGCCCTCCAGCCGGCGGGCTAACGCGCAATAGCCCAAGGTTGGCGCGGCCAGATGAATAAGTCCCGACGACGCGTTGCGCCTCGATATATCATTTCAAGTCATCAGAAAGTGATTGTTCAAAATGTCCCGATGGATTCTCGTTCATGTGCTCAGCTGCTTAGGCACTCTCTCCATTTTCGGTTGCTCCGGGAGTCAAGCGGAGAACCCAAATTGGCCGAAGCGGTTCAAGACGTCAGGTACCGTGACGTACCAAGGCAAAGCGATCGAAGGCGCTGAAGTTACATTTACCAACACGCAAGGAAATTCCACGGGTACGGGCAAGACCGACAGTTCCGGTCGATTCACGTTGACCACCCACCTTCAACATGATGGCGTGGTTGCCGGACCGCAGGTGGTCTCCATTCGACGGGTCGATGTGATTGATAAGACACCCAAGGACGTGGACGTGTCTGCGGGCGGCAAGGCGCTTCCGCTTGAGATCACTTGGATCATTCCGGAAAAATTTTCCATTCCGACCAAATCGGGCCTTACAGCGAGTGTCACCGAAAGCGGTCCTAACGATTTCAAGTTCGAACTGAAGTGACCGCCAATTCAAGCCGACACGCTTTTTTTCTGCGTTCGTTCACAACCAACGAATCGGCGATCCGGGCCTATGTCCGTCGGCTTCTCCCGTCGCGAGCAGACACCGACGACATCATGCAAGGCGTGGCGTTGGTGCTTTGGGCCAAGTTCGAACAATTTCGCGAGGATGGTGACTTTCGAAGCTGGGCGATGGGAGTCGCCCGCTACGAAGTACTCACGTGGCTGAGAGATCGAGGTAGAGATCGACTGGTCTTGGCTGGCGATGTAGCCGAAATGATTGCGGATGAAACGGCCATCGATGTCGCCCAACTCGAGCAGCAGCGGGTCGCTCTCCAGTCCTGTTTAGAAAAACTAACTCCCAAGAATCGATCCTTGCTCTTAGAAAGCTATGGGTCAGAATTGATGATTCAAGAAGTGGCAGCCAGCAGCGGGCGATCGATCGCGGCGTTCTACCAATGGCTGCACCGCACGCGAAGACTTTTATTGGATTGTGTACAACACGAAGTGGCTCGATAACCCAAGTCTCCATGCCTCAATCACCCATGCCTCAATCACCCATAAATGATCTCGAATTCTTGATCAATCGTTACGTTGATGGTCAAGCCACCATCGACGAAATGGATCGCCTCAATGAACTCTTAAGGGCGGCTACCAAGGCACGGCAAATCTTCGCTGCACACCTCAATTTGGACTCAGCGTTGGCCGAAATCGCGGCAGGCTTGAGCGGCGAGAAAGCGGCGGTAGAAGATATCATCGTGCTCAATCGAAACGCCATTTTCTCGAACGCTGCCGCTTATTGCGCTACTGCCGCTGCCCTCTTGTTCGCTGTGTCCCTAGGCGCATGGTGGTGGATCTCTCATAGTCGACAACATGATCATGATGCACAATTAGCGCCTTCGGCCGAACCATGGACCGCCCCAAAAGAAATCGTTGCTGCGATTCTCATCGATGAAGCGGGTGCGGTTTTCTCGCCGGGAAAGGGGCCGCAGGGGACGCGATTCGAGGCCGGCGACTATGATTTGCTTTCCGGGATTGTGCATCTTCGCTTCGCCCGCGGCGCCGAATTGGTTCTCAATGGCCCGGCGCACTGGACCGTGAAGGATGAGATGCACGCGTTCGTAAAGCATGGCAAAATGCGGGCAATCGTTCCTCCCTCGGCAAAAGGTTTCACGATCTCGACACCATCCGCCGAGTATATCGACCTCGGAACGGAATTCGGACTGGATGTGGATCGAAATAATGGATCAAGTGATCTTTTTGTTTTCGACGGGCAAGTGAACGTGACCGACAAAGCAACGAACGAGGTTGTTGAAGAGGTTTTAGAAGGTGCCTCCACACGTTATGTAGCAGGCGTTGCCAAAACAGCGCCAGACTTTCATTCACGAAACTTCACGACACCGAACCAGATCGGCCTCATTCGTTGGCAAGAGTATGCTCGGAAGATGTTGCCTTCCCCAGGCTTGATTGCTTTTTTTCCATTCCACCGAACGCTGGACGATTCCGAGCTTGCAAATCAAGTTGAGGCCAAAGAAAGTGCAGCCCTGCGTGTTTCGAATGGCCGAATCGAAGGAGCTCGTTGGACCTCTGGACGCTGGCCTGGAAAAGACTCGCTTCTCTTCGATGGCGATGACGAGTTTGTTCAAATCGATGTTTCGGGCGAGGCCAAAGAGATAACAATCGCTGCTTGGATCAAAATCGACAGACTCGACTATGAAATGAATGCGATCCTCAACTCAGATTATGGCGACGATGGCGATGTGCACTTTCAAATGACTCGGCAAGGGCTTCTCCGGGGAGGAGTGCAGGGAGGAGAAACGAACGACACCTTGATCGGCGAACCGCTGGCATTAGGAAATTGGCTCCACGTTGCGATGGTGATTTCTGTTCCGGACCGCATGCGTTGGGTTTATGCGAATGGCAAGCTCGTTCGGCAAGGCAACCTACAACGCGAAGTGAAAATGACTCCAGGTTCCTGCCGTCTCGGCAATTGGTTACCTGTCGTTGGTCATTCAAAACGCAATCGTGCATTTCGAGGTCGGATCGATGAATTGGCGATCTGGGATCGTGCACTTTTGGAGTTCGAACTTTTACAGTTGGCACAAGAGGGTCGAACGAGCCTCCGATAGGCGCCTCATTGCTCCGCAAAAGTTGCGTTGAAGGGCGCTGCTTTGGTTCCATTGGATTTTGAGGTAGCTAAAACCGTCAAAAGTTTCGGATCGCCTCGGTTCGAATTGAGCGGCAAGGCGCTCTTTACCATAGAATTCAATATTGCCGAACGACAAAGAACGACAAAGAACGAAAGGCAACAATGCAAAACCGGCCCCGGCAATCGATATGCGTACTGATGCGAATGAGTGTGGTGATCGCCCTGGCAATCGATTGTCCCAATCTAACTGTTGCCGATGCACCGAAATTCGAAACCGACCTTCAACCCTTTTTGAAGTCCCATTGCAATAAATGCCATAACGCCGAGAAAAGAGAAGGTGATTTCCGCATCGATAATCTTTCAGATAAAGTTGGGCTTTATGACAACCCACAATGGGCTGAAGTCATGGAACGCATCAACTCGAGTGAAATGCCTCCCAAGGAAGAAATAAACTTGCCCACTACCGATCAGCGGGCTGCGATCGTCGCTTGGATTGCGGCCCGACTCAAGGAAGGAGAATCAGCCCGCATGGCGGCACGTGGTCGCGTTTCGTACAACCGTTTGACCCGAGATGAATACGTTCAAACGATTCGCGATCTGATCGGCGTGCAATACGACGCAAAGGACCCCGGCGCGCTGCTCGATGACCCAGAATGGCACGGCTTTGAACGCATTGGCTCCGTGCTGACGCTCTCGCCCTCGAACATCGAGAAGTACCTCACGGCGGCGGAGACTATTCTCAATGAAGCGTATCCTGATCCGCTGCCAAAGAACGCGAAACCCTCGCCCCCTTTCGGTGGCTCTAAGCCCGTGCTCTACGAAGAACAAATCAGCGAGCGACACCGTGAGCGGCTACGCGAGTTGGGTCTGCTCGACAAGGTGCGATACGAGATGTGGCCGGGCGACATCTTCCGGTATTCGCTGCTGAAGGACCCGCTACCCGCGGCGGGCATCTACGAGATCAGTTACACGCTCAGCGGCCTGAAGCCTGAGAAAGGCCGTGTGCCGCGACTCAAGGTGTATGAGTCGAAGCTGGACCGCGTGTTGTTTGAGCAGGACATCGTTGCTCCCGAGGACAAGCCAGTCACCGTGAACTTTCGTGCGCACCTGCCCAAAGGAAGGCCCAACATCGAAGTCTTTAACGATGTGCCCGGTCCATCGAATAATCCGCGTTCCGGACGTCATGGCGAGGTGCCGTTCATCAGCACGAAGGTCGGCCGTATCCCGTGGCAGATCAAGCTCACCGATGAAGCTGGTAATCCTCGCTATCCCTTCCTCATTCTGGACTCTATCTCGTGGAAAGGGCCGATCATCGAGGATCTCGAGCAGCGGCTCCGCGACGACTATATGCCGCGTGAAGAGGGAAATATGGAACAAGCACGCGTCTGTCTCGCCACATTCGCTCGGCGCGCTTTTCGTCGTCCAGTCACCGACGAGGAGATCAGCCAAACCATGCGCATCGTGCAGAGCGAACTCGATGCAAAGGAGAGCTTCCGCAATGCGGTGAAAGCCGGGATGCTCGCTATCCTAAACGCGAAGAGCTTCCTTTTCATCGCCGAGGGGGATGAGAACGCATCGCGTCAGATGCTCAATGATTGGGAGATCGCGTCCCGATTTTCCTACCTCCTCTGGAACACGATGCCGGATGCCGAGTTGTTCGCACTCGCCGAGCAAGGCAAGCTCCGCGATAAGGCCGTGCTCGCGCAACAGGCCGCTCGTCTGCTGGCCGATGCTCGTTCGCAGCGCTTCGCCGACTCGTTTGCAACGCAATGGCTGCGATTGAGAAAAGTCGGCATGTTCCAGCCGGACAAGATGCTCTACCCCGATTACGACAAAACGCTCGAAAGCAGCATGATCGGAGAGACGAAAGCGTTTTTCAAAGAAGTGCTCACCAGCGGCCTTACGCTGCGTGAGTTCCTCCACTCGGATTGGAGCATGATGAACCCGCTGCTCGCACAGTTCTACGGCCTGCCCGAGGCAAACCTGAGCAACGCCGAGTTCCAGAGAGTCTCCTTGCCCGCCGACAGCCATCGCGGAGGCTTACTCACGCAGGCGTCCATCCTCTCCCTCACCAGCGATGGCGTACGACATCGTCCCGTGCATCGTGGCGTATGGCTGAGCGAAGCCATCTTCGGCAAATCGCCACCGCCACCACCCGCAAACGTAAATCCTATTCCGACGAACCCGACTGGCCCGAAAGCCACGTTGCGCCAGAAACTCGAAGCGCATGTTCACGACGCCAACTGCGCTGTCTGCCATGCCAAGATCGATCCCCTCGGCCTTGCGTTTGAGAACTATGACGCCATCGGCCGATGGCGCACCGAGGAAGTCACCGACGGGATCGGCGCGAACCCGATCGTCACCGCTGCTGGCCTGCTGCCGGACGGTCGCGCCTATGAGACGGCCAATGAATTCAAGAAGCTACTCCTTGCGGACCTTGATGCCTTCAATCATACCTTCATCGAGAAGCTCGCCACTTACGCCCTACGCCGCAGCTTGTCCTTTGACGACCGCGATGACCTGAATGCCATCGCCGCCGCCAGCAAGGCCAACGATTACCGGGTGACCGACATCGTCACCGCACTGGTTACCTCCGATCTTTTCCAGAAACGTTAACTATGAGCAACCTGAATTTGAATCGCTGGAAAATGGGCCGCCGCGAGGTCCTGCGCGGAATGGGTGCCACCATTTCGCTGCCACTCATGAACGCCATGCTGCCCGCCAATTCGCGTGCTGCCGAGGCGACCGCCAGGCCAAAGCGCAGCGTGTTTCTTTACATCCCGAATGGTGTAAACACGCTGACGTGGCAGATCAAGGAAGCCGGCGCGGACTATGCGTTTACCAAGCCGCTCATGTCGCTCGAAAAACATCGTGCGGACATCACCCCGATCAGCGGCCTGCATCACCCCATGGTCATCGGCAAGCATCACAACTGTGAGAAGGTCTGGCTCACTGGCGCGAACGTGCCCGGCGATGGAGGTGCCTTCCGCAACACGGTGTCCGCTGATCAACTCATGGCTGAGGTGCAAGGCAATGCAACGCGTTTTTCCTCGCTGGAGATGGCCATCGAGGGCACCTCACTGGCGTGGTCTAAGGATGGCATCCAGATTCCAGCGGAGCGCAATACGCAGCAGATTTTCAATGAGCTCTTCGGCATCGAGAAGGACAGCAAAGAGACCATTCGCCGCCGTCTCAGCCGACGCGGCAGCATACTCGATCTCGTGGCAGACGATGCGAAGCGAGTGACGGACAAGCTAGGCAGAGAGGACCGCAGCAAGCTGGACGAATACCTCACCGCCGTGCGTCAGGTCGAAGAACGCACCCGTCGCGCGGACGAATGGCTTAACGTGCCCAAGCCCGCCATGCCTGCGAGTGAAGCCGCTCGTCTTCAGCGCAAGCTCAGCATGGCCGAGGCAGGCGAGTATTACCGCCTCTTTTATGATCTCATAGTCATGGCGCTGCGCACCGATTCCACCCGCGTCATCACCTGCGGCATCGGCAGCGAGGGCAACACCAGCGGCATCCCCGAAATCGGCATCCTGCAGACACGGCACGGCCTCAGCCATCACAACGGCGACCCCGAGCAGCTTCGTCGTCTCACTGAGACCGATACCTTTCTCGTCGGCCAGCTCAGCTACTTCCTCGACCAGCTCAAGGAGCATAAGGAATGTGATACGCCACTGCTCGACACGACACAAGTCCTCTGGGGCAGCGGCATGGCCTATGGCCACAGCCACGGAAACGCCAACCTTCCCACTATCCTCGCGGGCGGCAAAGCCCTTGGTTACAAGCACGGCACGCACGTCGATTTCAATCTGCCCAAGATCGGCAATTACGACGTCACCAACGCCAACGCCCACTACAAGATTTGCAGCCGACCCGTCGACAGCGACGCCCGCGTCAGCAACCTGCTGCTCACCATGCTGCAATGCGTGGATGTGAAGGTGGACACGTTTCAGGACAGCCTGGGAGTCATCTCTCAAATTCTGGTGTAACGTGGGCTTTGCCCGCAGCCCATTGGGTCGAGCTGCGAAGCAACTCGACTAAAAACATGCGAGCATAAAACAGAGTAAGACTTGTACACCGCACCCTGCATCACCGGACTTCGTATGCGACTTATCTTTGGGATTTGCCTTAATGGCCTTTTCCTCTCATCGGCACTTCTCTTTGCCGAGCCGCCCAAATTTCGCACCGATGCGGACGGCCATGTGAAGGCAAATGAGAAGCGTACGAACCCTAAAAACAGAAAGCCCGATGACCCATCGGACTGGTTCCAGCTTGTCGAAGGGCAGTTCCCGCCGGAGGGTTCCGCACACGCGGTCTCGGGCGAAATCATCCAACTCAATCACCTGGAGCGGCGATTCCAGATTCGGGTAGACCGCAATGACAGCCAAGATCGCGGCGTTTGGGACTTGCCGCTGGATGTGATGATGCTGCCGTATGGTTCGATTTGGTATCAGGGAGCGCCTGCGGCGTTGCAGGACATTCCGCTCGGCACGCACCTGCACGGTTTGTTTTACCTGAGCGATCCCAACGACAACACGCCACTGCCGGACACCGCAAATAATCGCAAGACGCCCGAGTGGGAATTTCGTCGCTGCTTTCGCATTGAGGATGATTTCACGTTCCATGCGAGGCAAAAGCAGCTCTGGAGGATCGATAGCATGGATCTCGATGCAAAAAAGCTCACCGCCACTCTTCAGGACAACGGTCAGCCCAGCGGACAGCCGAAGCTCTTCGATCTGCTCACCAGCACCCGTGTGTTCATGGGCACCACCATCGCAGATCTCAAGGCCATCCAACCGGGAGAATTGATGCTCTGCAACCTCACCTGGGTCACGCTGTACGGTCCTGGTCGCATCACCGACATGTGGCTTGACGAAGCGGCACGCGCACTGGTCATCGCGAATCAACTCGAACGACATCGCAACCACATCCGCGAGCGAGGATTGCCCGGCTGGGTGAACGCCGTCGATGACGACGCACAGATCGTCACCATGACTTTCTTCGATGGAGTGGATTCGAAACTGTTGGACGAACTCACTCTCACGAACAGCGACAAGATAGGCTGGCCGCTCTCCAAGGAGCCCGAGAATCAGTCCGCGCCGAAAGGCACCATTGCGGTCGCTCGCGAAAGTCTCATGACCTACGACCCCGTTAACGATCGCAAGGGAGGTAACATTCTCGACATTAAAAAAATCCCTATCGAACCCGGCAGCAGCGGCATCCAGATCCGAGTGAAGTGCGACATGATGCTGGAAGGCTATCGCCCGCGCCGCATCGTGCGATTTTATCCCGCCACGTGGAAAGTCACTGCGTTACCTAAGGAAGAACAGTTCCACGGACGCGAGTAACGCCAATTGCCATTCAAGCCAAGAAGTTTTCAAAACCAACGTAAAGTCTTATACTATGCAACCTTATCTTTTTCTGCTTGCCTCCCTCGCCCTGCCTTTCGCAGCCATCTCCGCCCTTCCCCGCATCGGCATCTCCGCCGATGAACCGCCCGCAAAGCCCATCCCTGTGATCACCCCTGGTAAGGTGATCATCCCTGGCGAGAAAATGCGCCGCATCTGGGGGGAACTCATCAGCATCGATTTCGCCACCCGCACCGGGACGTTCCGCAACGAGAGCACAGACGAGGTGATACGCTTCACGGTGATGCCTTATGCCGAGTTGCTGCATCATGCCACACTTGGCGACTTGCAAGACTTCAAGGTCGGCGAGCGCGCGATATTCCGACTGCATGTTAACGAGAAAGAAGAGTGGGTGTGGCTTACCTATATTCAGGACGAGATGAACATGATGAACGGACACAGTGAATACTTCTTCGTGGATGAAATCGATGCTGCCGCCGGAAAGATCATCACGACGTGGGCGAAGGGCGACATGACCTTCGTGCGTGAAAAAAACGTCGTCATCGAGACCGACAAGGACACTCGCTACTGGAAGAACGGACAACCCGCGAAGTTTAGCGACATCAAGCTTGGCGATAAAGTGCGAACCAAAACGCACGGCACCGGCAGCGGGAAACATAGGGTGCCTTGGGAAGTCTTCCTCGACGACGAAAGCCTGCTCAAATTCCAGACTGATCAGAAGGCCGTCCACGCCAAACGTATCCTCGAAGAAGGCGCGCCCGGTTACATTGACGAAGCCAGCGCCTCCAAAGTCGTCCTCACGCTCTTCAACGAAGGCGGTGAGCAGATCAAACGCCTCAAACAAGGCGGTGCCGTTCGCATTGCGCCCGCCGGAGAAGATCGCAAGCCCACTTCAGCTCCGGTTTCCGCCAAGGTCAACACGATTGGCAAGAGTGGCCGCCAAGCTCAGGTCACGCTTGATCTCACAGCAGGCGGCAATGCCTTTCATCCCGTAGGCCTTGTGCGATTGTGGGTAGACTGTGGAGAAAAATAAAACGTGGTCGCCGCGACCGTTGATCGCGATCCTCATGTTGTTTGCGGTAGGGGGCATAGGCCTGCTCTCCTCGTGCAACATGTCAACGACTCCGGACAAAATGACCCTAACGGCCGCCCGACACGCGTTCAAAAAAGGCGATCATGAACAAGCATTCGCGATTTGCGCTGAGCTGCTCAAGAAGCAAAAAGACTCATCAACATTGCTATTGATGGCAGGCGAATCCGCTTCCCGATTAAAGCGATATGAAGTAGCGATTCAACTCTATGATCGCGTATCAGACTCATCGAAAAGCGATGCATCGACCGCGCGTTGGGCGGCCGGTGAAGTATCGCTCCAATTGGGGCGAATGTCGGAGACCATCGTGCGAATGGAACAAGCTCTTGCGCTCGATGCCGGAAACGAAAGGGCACGCGAACGCTTGATCTACTTGCTCAATCTCGCGGGCCGGCGATGGGACGCATTACCTCATTTGCTAGAGATGGTCCGTCAAGGAAAGTCCTCCGCACAACATCTGTTGTACTTAGGAAACATTGCCAAATCGGTTGAGAATGAAAGGGAATTGAGCCATTTTCTCTCAGCAGCCCCCAATGATCGCTTACCTCTACTAGGTCTGGCAAGAATTCGATTGAGAGAAGGGGCTCTCGACGAGTGCAAGCGATTGCTTACCGAAGTTCTGAATCAATCGCCGAACTTGGTGGAAGCCCATGTGCAGCTCGGCAAGCTTTTGCTTCAATCCGATCCACAACAAATAAATTCTTGGAATCGCTCGCTTCCTACCAACGCAGAGCTGCATCCAGACATATGGTTTGTTCGAGGCGAGTGGGCTCGCGATCACGGACAAATGGAAGCCGCCGCAAGATGCTTTGCCGAATCGCTCCATTTGGATCCAGATCATCTCGCGGCCTTGAACGCATTGACGCAGGTGAGTGCAAGTCTTGGGAATCTGGATCAAGCCCGAGCCACTGCAAATCGCGCTGCTCAACTCGAAAAGATGCTTCTTGTATTCGAAAGAATTATGGCGGACGAGTGGTCCGGACGACAAGCCCTCGCGCAGAGGAAAATGTCCGAAATGGAGTACGAACAGTACTTGAGGTCGAAAGGGAGATTGGAACCTATTGTGCTGGCTGCCCAACAGACGCTTGAACTTGGACGTGCCTGGGAATCGATGGCTTGGAATCAGTACGGGCTTTCTGTTGATCCATTGAATCGAGATTTGCAAAGCTTAACCGATAAGGCGCGTCCCCTGCTCGATCGACGTTTAACACGCACTCATGGGAATGTGAGTGTCGTCGATTCCCAATGGATGCGATCCCTTGAGCTACCTGTGTGGGAGCTGGAGAAAAGCGCAGCGCCTCCCATCGCATCCCTACCAGAGCAGGCAAAAAGGGAAGTGAGATTCGCGGAACTCGACGGCGAACTCGATTTCACATACTACGCATCGCGCACTTCGTTTGAGGATGGTCGGCGTATGTTTGAGATTACGGGAGGCGGTGTTGGTGTTCTCGACTACGATCGAGACGGTTGGCCCGACCTGTTTTTGGCACAAGGGAGCGACTGGCCATCGGACGGAACAGATCAATCCCATTCCGATCGGTTGAAGCGCAACCGAGCAAGGATAGACGCTGATGCTCCCATCTTCGAAGATGTAACCATTCGCGCAGGGATCAAAGAGAATGCATTTGGCCAGGGTGTGGCCATCGGGGATGTCGATAGCGACGGATTCGATGACATCTACGTATGCAATTTTGGTGTCAACCAACTCTGGATCAACCAGGGCGATGGCACTTTCTGCGAGGGTTCGGCGATGATCGCCGCCATGTCCGCAAGCTGGACCGTTAGCGCTGCAATCGCGGACTTAAATGGTGATGGACTAGCAGAGATTTACGACGCTAACTATGTGGAAGGGGAGGACGTGGCGACTCGCAGATGTCTCATAGAAGGAAAACCCCGCGCATGCTCGCCACTCAATTTTCGCAAGGTCAGGGGTAGATTGTTCGCCGTCGATGAGAAAGGAATCTTTCGCGACGTGAGTCCCCAAGTGCTTTCGCCTGCGATACAAGAAGGCAATGCGTTGGGTCTAGCCATCTTTCGCCTCCAGAACCACCAACTCCCATCGATCTTCGTGGCCAACGATCAAGTAGCCAACTTGATGTTGGCTGCGGAACCCGACGCGAGCTCGCCGTTGAATATTCGATTTGTGGACAACGCAATGCTGAACGGACTCGCCTACGATGGTGATGGAAATGCGCAAGCCTGCATGGGGATTGCGATTGGCGACGTCAATCATGACGGCGCGATCGATCTGTTGGTAACCAACTACTATGACGAATCAAATACGCTATATCTTCAGCAGCAAGGCGGAATTTTTCGAGATGCCACTCGCGCTTCGGGACTTGTTAAACCAAGCGTGAAGATGCTTGGCTTTGGAACGCAATTCATCGACGCCCGCAGTGACGGAATCGCCGATCTCATCGTGCTCAATGGTCATATCGATGACATGTCGCACAAAGGAGCTCCGTTTCGAATGCGAGCGCAGTTTTTTGTTGGGGATGGGCAAGGGAAATTCGTTGAGGGTCGGTCTCCCGCGACGGGGGATTATTTTGCAAAAGAACGCCTTGGACGGGCCTTGGCCTTGGTCGACTTCGATCGAGATGGTAGGCCGGATTTTGTAGCAACCGATCTTGAGAGGCCTGCGAGTCTCGTTCGAAATGAATCGGAATCCGGTAACTTCTTGAGCATGCGCTTCGTCGGAACACAGTCCCATCGCGACGCGGTCGGAACGGAAGTTGTCGCGACAGTCTCGGGCCGACAATCGACCCACCAATTGGTAGCGGGCTGTGGTTATATGGCGTCGAACGAAAAAGTGATCCACATCGGACTAGGCGACGCGACCATGGTCGAGCGACTCGATATTCATTGGCCATCGGGCCTCCAACAAACACACACCCATGTTCCGGCGAACACGCATTGCATGGCGATCGAGAATCACGTGAAACTCGCACCAATGTTGCCGCAAACTTTGGACAATTTGCGATGATCGCCAGTACTTCCCTGGCAGCGGAACAGCGAGAACTGTCCGGTGAGGATTCGCAAATTACTTGGGAGTGCACCGGTCAGCTTGCGCTGCTCCACGATAGGAACGTTTGCTCGAACCCAAAGGGAGGGCCATTTGGCGTTCGCGGCAAGGCGAGCTCGTGCAATACCACGGAAATCGTCCAGCGACGCCCCGTCAAATGTGTGTTTGAAACTTAGAAATCACCGCCCTCGCCGCCACCCCAGTCACCACCATTATCATCACCGCCGAAATCCCCGCCTGTGCCTGAGTAGTCGGTATCTTGCCCCGAATATTCAGTCGAATCATTGCCTCGGTTTTCTTGGTCGCCTCCCCATGCATTGCTATGGCCTCCTGAGAATTGGTCATAAAGCCACATACCTGCTGCCGCACCAAACATTCCACCGAGAAGTGAGCCGAACATACCGCCCCCACCAGCGCTTGGCATCATTCCTTGGCCTTCTGCTGTGCGACGGCCCCCCATGAACGAACGAAGCAAGCCAACAATGAGCCAAATCGCACCGATGCCGATAACTGCCGTGATAATCCAGCCCCAAGACGTGGCTCGTTCCGTCTGCAAAGCTCTTGGGCTAGCAGCCGACGGAGCTGCAACGTTCTTAACTCTTGTGCTTGGCTGTACATGGCCCGTCATGGTGGTGGACACGAATTGAACGCATTCCAATAACGCTTCGTCGTTCTTTTTCGTGCGAAGCTTATTCAGCATGAGGCCAGCAAGCTTTTCGCGATCCTTCGCTGTAAAAGCCTTGTTTTGCGTATCGTTACCGACCACGATTTGAAGGTGAGCCGGCTCTTTCGATATGAGGATATAAATCCCGTTGACTCTGGATTGCTTGGCCTCCTTTACCGTCCACTGCTCGAACATCTTGTTCAATGCGGGTTTGTCGGTCAGGTCCACACCCCGTTTGATTTCTTCTGGAATATCCACGAATGTCTCAACCACAAGTTCTTTTTTGAACTGCGACTCGATTTCGGAGATCTTACGCGTTGCTTCCTTGATGCATGCTTCGGAGAAAAAGTCACCGCTGTCCCGAACACCGCCACTTCCGGCGGCGGTGATGGCAGTGCCAAAAAAGGTTGCAAACAAAAAACTTAGTGTGATGACGATGGGACGTTTCAACATTGCTTTCTCCTGATTTGTAGGCAAAACACCAGAGCCGACCATGGATGCCGTCCTGAAAATCAACCAAATCCTATGCGAAAGATCCGAGTTGAGATTCTTGGGCTAATCTGTTCTTTTGACAGTCATTCGCGCTAGTGGCTAGCGATCGAGATCCGAGAGCATATCATGCGCCGTTAAACGCGAATGATGGCGAGATTTCGAGATTCGCACCTGTTTGACTGGTTTGTCCGATGTTTCATTCGCCAACGGCGATATTTATCGTAGCCTAGGGCAACGCCCTAGGACATGGATTTCGTTCCGTTGCCGTTTGGCCAACGGCCATATTCAAATGTTGACTATGGCCGTTGGCCAAATGGGTTTGCGTGGATCGTGTTCCAGGGGCGTTGCCCCTGGCTATGTTGATTATGGCCGTTGGCCAATCGGATCATCAAATGGTCAATAGTATTTGTCTGTTGTTTCATTCGCCAACGGCGATGTTTATCGTAGCCTAGGGCAATGCCCTAGGACATGGATTTCGTTCCGTTGCCGTTTGGCCAACGGCCATATTCAAATGTTGATTATGGCCGTTGGCCGAATGGGTTTGCGTGGATCGTGTTCCAGGGGCTGCATCTTCTGGTTTTTTTTGAGCAGCATTCCTGCAAAAGCCGCGACGAATCTGCGCTTGCCCTCATTCGGACAGCACAAGTTCCTTGGGATTCCGGCGGTGGCAATGGAAGATGGCCAGGTCTGGAATCGATGAGAGCAGCGGACGACCGCAAAGTGCAAAAAAAAACCCGACTTAGTTTGCACTAAGCCGGGCTTCTCTATTTTGAAATCTGGTGTATTTCACTGACACTGTTTGACACAGTACCAGATAGATGAGTTTTACTCTTCGAACAATTGTGGTCACTTAATTGTGCCTACGTCTGGCAGAGCCATCGTAGACTGTAATTATCCTTAGAAAGGAGGTGATCCAGCCGCAGGTTCCCCTACGGCTACCTTGTTACGACTTAGTCCCAATCATCAAGCTGACCTTCGGCGCCTGCGTCCTTGCGGTTCGCTCAGCGACTTCGGGCCCTCCCAATTCTCGTGGC
>CAMBSL010000066.1 GCA_945870455.1 Pirellula staleyi DSM 6068
TGGGATACTGCGGTTCCCAAACCATCGCCGAGCTTCGCAAGGACGCACGTTTCATCCAAGTCTCGGCCGCAACGGTCCGTGAGAATCATCCACATGACATCGCCATCACGCAAGAAGCGCCAAACTACAGCTCGGAACTCTCAAGCTCGGGGGACAACTAGTCAACGCTCGCGCAGCGGATCACCGCAAAGACGGCGGTGCGTCTGGCTTTTCGAATCGCTTCGATACCTATCTCCCAAATCTGCAATTTTGAGCAGTGTTTTTGTTGGTCTCTTTGCATACAATCCATCGTTTGCCCAACAACCGCCTGCCTGGTCGCCACAGCCATTTCAAAAACCCATTGCGGAAGTCAGCAACGCTCCGTTGGGCAACGCTCCGTTGGGGTCAGTACCGCAAAACAGTCTTCGAACGAACAGCACTTCAAATGCGTCAAATGCGTCAAATGCGTCAAATGCGTCAAATGCGTCAAATGCTCTAAGGAGCGGAGAAGTTCATCGATGGCGAGATGCGAGTTCGGAAAGCACCACCGCACCTCGGATTAGCAACTACAGCCAATCCATTCCGCGGCAAGCGAGCGAACCACAAACCGCCGCTCCGAACAATGCGATGCGACAGCCGCGAGCTGAAACCAAGGTTTCAGAGCCGTTACAAACCGAGCCTCGCAGCAGTTTTGCGTTGAATCCACCGTCTCCACAACCCCTCGAATCCAAGCCACAGAAAAGGAGTTCGATCCGCATTGATACGAGTGCAGTTACCTCGCCAACCACAAACGGCGTTTGGTACGATCGATCGGCTACCAATAGCTCCGCCCTGGACAGGCTTGAGATTGGATCTGCGAGCGGCAACAGCGGTAACAGCGGCAATGCAGTACAGATGGCTCGATATCAAGAACCGCCCATTTTACCTTCGTTCGGGCTACCGCCAGCTCAATCAACATTGCCTCCGGCAGATCTCAGCGAACAGAGTAAGAGTGCTGAGCCACCGAAATTCCAAGATCCATTGAATCGCCCCGGTCGGTCTTTGTTAGACATCGAATCCGAACCGGTGATTCCAAGTCCATTCCCAAGTTCGAAGAATCCTCGCAACCCAATTGAGCCTTCGCCATCGGATGCTTCCGAACCATCTCAGTTGAATCCAAAGAGAGACTTGGACAAAGCGCCCGCACCTCCGCGTCGACGGGATCCAGTCGTCCTAGACTGCAATGTGCTTCGCGAATCCATAAAGGACTTTGACATCACCAAGATCAACGTAGACTCATCCCCAAGTTTTATCGAAGTTTACAAGAGCCAAGGCGTAAAATCGCCAAATACGAAAGAAGGCTTCGTCGCTTCGGCACAAATCCGAACTTGGTACAACTTTGATGGCGAGGTGATTGCCGAAGGAAAGCTAGTGGATGTCGCTCGAGGTTCAGCGGTCATCGAACAAGCAGATGGCAAGCGAACGACCTACTTGTTGCGAAAATTGAGTGACTCCGATCGAGTTTATGCGGCTCAGGCATGGGGTTTTCCTATCACTTGTTCTCTTGACGATAGATCGTTCGAAAGTCGCGATTTCGTCGAGACAACCATGACATGGAAGGCGACTGGTGCATGCCACAAGCCGTTGTACTTCGAAGAGGTGCAATTGGAACGGTATGGTCACGAATGGGGACCTTTTGCTCAACCTGTCATCTCGACGGCACACTTCTTTGGAAACATCGCAGTGTTGCCATATAAGATGGGTATTCATCCGATGAATGAATGCCAGTATTCTCTCGGCTACTATCGCCCAGGTTCTTGTGCTCCGTGGACCGTCGGACCTGTCCCGTTAAGTCTACGCGGCGCATTGAATCAAGCCAGCGTTGTTGGCGGTATCGCTTGGGCCCTGCCATAACCGCTTCGCCTAGAAGTAAACCTCGCGTGGCACGAGCGCGCTCGTGACTACCTGGGCGAGCGCGCCTCATCTTTCCCCACCTCTTTTGATCTTGCTCCCCTCGCCCTGTACTCGGGGAGAGGGGCAGGGGGTGAGGGGTTTTGCACTGTGTTTCAATTGGTTTTTTGATCGTGAATTCAATGTCTATTTGCGTTTCAGAAGCGTAAACAAATAGCTGAACCGGAGGCCTACTATGTCAGGGCTCTACCCCTCACCCCCCGACCCCCTCTCCCCGAAGCGGGGCGAGGGGGAGAAAACGCACGGAGATCTCAGCGTCTTTCAGGTCCTACGCCGTGCCTGCGGACCCAGTACGGAATCGGCTAAAGATTTGCGACTCCTCACCAAACTGCTCGCGCTGTTCCTCTACAAACGTAGTGCTGCCGGCCAGTTGCATATCTGCCGGCCAACGATTAAGTTTCATGGAGGGTTTTGGTTCCTTGGTTCACCTCTCTCTGACGGAATTTGATGTCTCATGAAATATTCTGCGTTCGCTGCTCTTTTGGTTCTTGGGCTCATCGTTTCCCCAGTTCGTGCGCAGGAGAAGGCCGCCACTGCGCCCGCGGTAAAGCTGGCTCCGCAGGCACCGGACGTTGCAGCACCCAAGCTTGGACCGGATGGCAAGGTGAATCAGGGCTTTTTGAATGCTCACGAGAAATTTGTAAAGACTGCCCAAGACGGGACTGCGGAACTTGTTTTCCTTGGCGACTCCATTACGGCTGGTTGGGGAGGCAAGAAAGAGATTTGGGACAAGGCGTTCGGAGTCTACAAGCCCGCGAATTTCGGCATTGGGGGCGACCGAACGCAGCATGTTCTCTGGCGGATTACCAATGGCGAATTGGATGGAATTAAGCCAAAGGCCTTTGTCCTCATGATCGGTACGAATAATTCCGGAACCGATTCGGCAGAAGGTATCGCCAAAGGAATTACCGCAATTGTTGAGACTCTACGAGCCAAACAGCCACAAGCAAAAATCCTGCTTCTCGCGGTCTTTCCTCGCGGAGAAGTGGCCAGCCCGAATCCAGGCAGAGACAAGCTCAATCAAGTCAACGCGATCATCTCCAAACTAGAGGATGGAAAGCATGTCTATTATTTGGACATCGGCGGTAAATTTCTACAGCCTGATGGAAGTCTGACGAAAGACATCATGCCTGATTTTCTCCACCTCTCTGGTGCAGGTTACCAAATCTGGGCCGATTCGATCGGAACGAAACTGGCAGAGTTGATGAAGTAGCGAATGGATACTTAATCGCCCCATCCCCATTCCTCGATGCATCAGAACAGATGGGCGATGGGCTTTCCATTGTCTGTCAACGGGACCGGGCGGTCGCCGTCGTAGATGTTTTTGGTGTAATCAATACCGAGCGATGCCAAGATCGTTGCAAAGAAATCGGGAACGGAAACGGGATTCTGAATGATTTTTTTGGAGAGTTCATCGCTTTGCCCGTAGGCACCACAGTGACGCAAGCCGCCACCCGCCAACACACAAGTGAATGCCGAACCTTGATGTCCGCGCCCGCCGCCGCCATCAAACTCGGGTGGTCGGCCGAATTCCGATGTTATCACGATCAACGTTTTGTCCAACATCTGTTTCGCCTCCAAATCGACAATGAGTGCCGACATCGCTTGATCGAGTTCTTGGATCAAGGCGTGCTGCTGGACAATGCCGCCGTTATGAACATCCCATCCTGTCCCATTCAAGAAATTCAGGTTATGCGATACTTCAATGAATCGAACTCCTTGCTCGACGAGGCGGCGAGCTAGCAAGCATCGTTGGCCGAATTCGCCACCGTAACTTTTCCGCAATTCAGACGGTTCCCTGTCGAGTTCAAAGTTCCTGGTAAACTCGGGGCCACTTAGCTTGATTCGTTGCGCGATCACTTCGTCGTAATCTCTCAAGCGGCTATCGTCCGACTTCGGCTGATTGGCTTGCAGTTGGTTTAAAAAAGCGTCACGACGCGATTGTCGGAGAGGCGAGATTCCATCTGGTCGACTTAGCCCAGCTGGCCCTTGACTGGTATCCGTTAAATAGACGTAACCATGCTTGGCGCCAAGAAAACCTGGACCACGAGTGAGATTCGGGTATCCGATCAATACATAAGGAGGTACGCCATCTGCTTTGGCTCCCAACTCGTGGGCCACAATCGAGCCGATCGAAGGATAGACCACCGTACCGCTCACCGGGCGACCTGTGTGCATACGATTGGTTGCGGCCGCATGCTCATCAATGACTTCATGATGCACACTTCGAACCGCAGTCACTCGATCCATCAAAGGCGCAACGCGATGAAGATGCTCACAAACCTCGACACCGTCGACGGCGGTCGAGATGCTCTCGTAATAGGAGCCTGCAACTTTCTTGGTTGGGTCTCCTTTTCGCTTCGGATCAAAAGTATCGATTTGTCCCATTCCGCCACCAAGCCAAATGGAGATGACGTGCTCTGCTTTGCCCTTCAGCAAATTGCCAGCAGTTACGTTAGCATGCGAAGCTGGAGAGTAGATCAGAGAGGCTGCGGCCGTACCGGCGATGAAGTTGCGTCGTTTCATAGGGGATGTCTTTAGTTAGGGAATCCATACGAATTCCCGGGTGTTCAATACGCTCCATACAAAGTCTTCGTATGTCTCGCGCCATTTTGGTTCGATTCGAGGATCGACAGGTGCACCGGCTCGTGCCTGCTTCTCCAGTTCGACTTGGATCTCATTGGCTTCTGGCATCAAGTGGTTGGACCAAGTCACGGTCGCGAGTCGCGGAAAAGGCACTGGCATTCGGACTTGCGAATCTGGGATTTTACGTTCGGAAAAACCAGCGGACAGAGCCGGGACAAAAGACCGTTGCTCGTCGATAGTAGGCTGCCGGCCTAGGAATCTCATGAAGATCGCTTCCACTAACGATTCCGGTGTATCTGTCTTGAGTGCCAGCTCGGCTAACGGACTCTCGTGTGAGGCACGCGTAATCCAAGTCGAGACAACGCTGTTGGCCAAAACTCCACTTTGCAAAACGTTCGCCGAGATTTCTCGATCTGTGCGTGGGTTTTGCCTTGCACCTGTCCAGCCAAAGGCTTCCAAAACGTCGCTTACCGCTTGAGCTTTGGGAAGACTCAAACTTGGTCTGTCGCGTTCGTTGGATAGACTTGCAAACATCCAAGCACGCTTGGGTCGTCCAAGTGAGATCATCGCATCCGCAGCTCTGCGACCGTCAGGGTCGAACGTGATCTCTTCCACGTCGATCCGATGACCGGCTGCTGCGAACATCGAGTCCACAATTTGCTCGGCCGTCAATCGGCGTCGGTCCGGGGCTAAAAAGAACCGTTGCTCAGCCGCGGACTCAAGGTTTTGTCCAATCGCTTCACGTTGATAGAGTTCCGAAGTAAAGATAACCCGCGAAAGGTGCTTTAAATCGTAGTTGTGTGAAACAAGTTCGGCACCTAACCAATCGAGCATTTCAGGATGACTAGCCAGCTGTCCCTCCCAATCATGAGGTGGTTCGACGATGCCTGCACCCACAAAGCGACGCCATAGTCGGTTCGCAATGACTTGGGCAAAACGCTTGTTCTGCGGCGCCGTTACGACCGTTGCCAAAAGCTCGCGAGAATCCTTTTGGTCACGCATAAGAGCTTGGATTGTCGAGAAGTCTCCATGACAATCCAACAACTCGGTGAACGGGAAAACAGGCTCGATCGACTCGCTTGGTTTCAGGGTCACTTTGATGAGCGATTCGCGATCCTTCTTTTCGAAGAAGCCCGTCGGGACCGTACTTGTCGAAGGGACCTTAACACTTTTGCGCTCCAACATAGCTGCCAAGGAATAAAGATCCTTTTGTTTCGTTTGATGATACGGCGAATCATGGCAACGAGCGCATTGCAGTTCCACGCCGAGGAAGGCCGTCCCAACAATATGGGCCTTGGCCGCAAAAGGTGCATCATTATCCGCAGCGAGCCCAAAGCCTGCAGCTCCCCCCTCGCGTTCGCTCCCTCGCAATAGGATCAGCTCGGTAACGATTCGATCAATCGACTTGCCATCGCGAAACGCCTCATGCAAAAACCAACGAAAAGGGCCCGAGTTGTTCAAGCTAGGCTTTAACATATTTGGGTTTTCGGCGAGTACCTCTTGCCAATAGCTCACCCAGTGGTCGGCCCAACGCGGGTCATCCAACAGACGATCAACGGCCCTCTCGCGTTTGTCGGGTCGCGAGTCCGCCACGAAGTTGCGAACTTCCGCTTCGGTTGGCGGTAGACCGATCGTGTCCAAGGTAAGTCGACGAAGAAATGCCTCATCTCCGACGAGTTCGGATTTTCGAAGCGCATCGGGTGCAGGTAGTTGTTCATACCAATTTGCCCCATTTTGGATCCAATCCTCCAAAATGGAGATCTCGTGTTGGTTGAGGGGATTGTCGCCCGGTGGCATTCGTTCTTCCATGTCTGAACTGCGAATGCGAGTCATCATGGCGCTTGCATGAGCGCTGCCGGGCACAAACGCAGGTTCGCCAGAATCGCCACCTTTCAAAGCCAACTCGCGTTGATTCAATCGCAATCCGCCGCTCTCCTTTTTACCATGACAACGAAAACAGTTTTCACTCAGGATCGGCAGTACGTTGCGTTGGAAATGCGCAGCATCCTCGGTCGGCGTGGCCTTGGCCAGCTCGAGCACCCGCTCCAGTTTGGTTTCAATAAAACTATCAATGGGATGCATTGACAGCGATTGGGGTTCAGCGACCGGATGCTCCTTGGAATATTGTTTCGCGAAATCATGTCGCATCGTCCAATAGTCGTTTTGAGTTGAGGACAAAGATCGACGTGTTTCATCGTCGAATCGCTGAAGTGTTTCCTCAACTTGCTCCAGCCTTCGAGTCATGTTTTCATCGGTCAGATGGGTCAAGGCCTCTTGATCAGGGCTAGGTTGCAGCAACGTAAAGGATGAGCCATCTGCCGTTTCAATCGCGACGCACATGTCGCCAGGAACAGCCCGAAATTTCTTACCGCCGAGAATGGACTCAAGCACGAGTCGGTATGTCCCTTCGTTAGGAACAGAGAATTTATCAAGGGCTTCCTGCATTTCGTAACCAGCCGGTTGCAAGCCCAGGATGGGTGGGTCCGCGATCGGCAAGACTGGTTGATGGCCATCCGTTTGACCACTTACGGGTTTCGTTTTGGCAATGATTTGTTCTCCCAACCATAGCCTGCTTAAACCGCGAGCCCGCAGCACAATTCGGTGCTCACCTGCCGTCAAGGGAACGTCGGCGGCCATTCGCAAGAGCACGGGCCCGCTCCAACTGTCGCGAATTCCCCACGCGTCGTAGCGAAAGGGCAGTCGAGGCAGCAGAAAGTCCTTACCCGACCAAACCATTGTGGGCTGAAGAATCGCCTCCCCCTCGTTTATCCAACGCGTGTGGGTCGTCATGTTTTCATGCGCTGAGAAAAACACGAGTCCTGGTGGTAGTACTCCTAGGTCAGGCGCTCTCTCGGGGATGGCACGGATCGGGACAACCGGACCTTCGCGGCGGTAACGCGACTTGATGACTTCGTCCGTCAGTATTTCACGATGAAGCGCGATGGAGTCGAGTGATCCGTGAAAACTAGTTGAAGTGATTCCGCCCATGGATGCGCCGATCCAGACATCGTCGTTGTCGGTGACAGGCGAATCATTCGTTGGCCCCCCCATGTCCCATTGCCCAACCACAGGCACGCCATCGATCCATCCACGAACGGATTCGGACGATCCGAAACGATACGCAACCGCAACATGGTGCCAACCTGTTTCTGGAGCAAAACCTTCTTTGCTGGTCCATCGATGCCAGTGTGCGCTGCTATTGGCCGCAACGGAATTCGATTTCGAACGAGGCGTTGCGAACAAAAACGAGATGGCCGCTTTGCCTTGGACGCCAGACAATCGCAATCCCCAATTCTGATTATCTCGATCGAAACCCGACTGGTGAGTTCGGCCCTTGCCTATTACATATCGATTTTCGCCATCGCCGAGTTGATCGATCAAGACCCAACTTTCGATGGTGATTGAATCGCCGTTGGTAAAGTCGAATGGACTTGATGCACCCGTATCTTGAATCACGACGTGAGCGCCGTCGCCGTTGAGTTTGATGGCTGTATTTGTCTCCGAAAAATCTGGAAACATCGGTGTACGCGGCCCACGCGCATCGCGCTGTACTGAGCCGGAATAGGCAACGCGGGTAGTTTCTTCGGTCCCGAATTCCCAGCGCGCAACGCCATGGTGGTCAGCCGCCCAGGCTGGAACGCAATCTGCGACCTGGAAAGCGACGGGGGTTACCAAAGCCATCAACGCAAGCCGCAGTGCAATCGTAAGAAAAGCAATCGTTTTCATGGGAGGCAGGAAGAAATACAAGGGGAGGAAATGGAAAGTCAACACATCGATCTGTTCCACTCCAAGAATTGTACACTTTAAAGCAACCATCTGCCTCCTTGTCGACCGGATTCTACCGTATTATGCGAGAAAGCTACGATGATGCGTCTGTCGACCAAGCTTTGCGGGAGAAACGCCTGACAAAACATGGTTGCCGAACCACGTCAGTTCTAGTTTGTACTTAGCCATGGATATCAGTTTTCAGTTATCAGTGGTTCAGTTTTTGGTATTGATTTGGAAAGTGAGAGCTGGGCTTTTTGGAGTTGGGCTCTTAGTGTTTGTTCCTTCGGAAGTGCGAGCTTGTACTCCCGTGCCATCACTTTGTTCGGCAAGTTGTCTAACGTGTAGTGCGCGACCGCTTGGTCATTCTGGGCACAGAGGATTAAACCGACCGGCGGATTCTCATCTTCATTGGTCCAATGCTCGGATGCATAGTTCAGGTACATGTGCATTTGACCAGCGTCGGCATGGGTGAACTTCCCGAGCTTTAGATCGATGACGACTAAGCAACGCAACCGACGATGAAAGAACAGCAAGTCGATCCGATACCATTCGTCCCCAATCCGCAATCGACGTTGTCGTCCAACGAATGTAAAGTCATTGCCTAACTTCAAAAGGAAGTCTTCCAGCTTGTGGATGAGCGCATCCTCGAGGTCGTGTTCGGAGTACTCGTCTTTGAGATCCAGAAACTCGAGAAACAGCGGATCTCGAATCTCCTCTTCGGGAGTAACCAAGTCCCCTTTTTGCGGCTTGGCTCCTTTGACCAACATCGATTCTTTGTTCTTGGAAAGAAGCGCTCGCTCGTAAAACTGGCTCGCAATTTGGCGACCAAGTTGCCGAACCGTCCAGCCACCACGGAGTGCCTCCCGCTCGTAGAAACTCCTTGCATCGTTTTCTCTGACGGCAAGCAACTTGATGTAATGGGACCATGGCAGTGGGAAGCCCGGAGATAGTGCTGCGACGGTTTCAATAGAGCCAGTCTGGTTCAATTGCCGAGACGGTGTCTGGGGTTTTGAAGACATCAGCGTATTTTTTGGATCTAGTTTCGTGGCTTGCAATTCCCCAGACAGCGTCTGGGGAATCGTCCATTCGACATAAAATCGACGCATATACTGGATATTTGCCTCGGAAAAGCCACGACCAAACCGTTCCGTGAGATCAATCGCAAGTCGCTCAACCAACTGGATTCCATATTTTGCACGCTTCTGTCCGCCTTGTTCCAACTCAATGATGCGCCTGCCGATTTCCCAATACGTAGCCGTCATGACGGAATTGACGGATCTAGCCGACAATCGACGAGCAGACTCAAGCAAATCCACCATCGATGCCAGAATGGACTCGTAGTCTGGAATCAGCGTTTTGACCTCGCTTGTCTTTTGGAGTCTTTTGGGCATAGGGAGGTGGTTTTCCGTGTGACCGTTTTCAGTGAATGGCAAAGGCCGTTTACCATCGTAACGCTTCTGTGTTGATGGAACGAAACTGATTTAGCTTTCGATCCAAAGCATTCGACCTTACTACGCCCCAGATCGACGCCAAATTCTAGACGCAAAACAGGTTAGTGGGTTTCAGCATATTCAAGATTCAAGACAGAGCAGCAATATGGGGACGCAGCTCGCGGCGATCGAACCGGCGATCGAACGGTGCCGATCGAACGGTGCCACCCACGCAAACACCCCCCACGCAAACACCCTCGGGTTGTTGGGAACGGTCGGAAAACGCTTTTGGCGGTCAGCCAAAGTGCCTTCCGTCCGGCTTGCCCGGGCGGAGGCTGCAATTGACAGCTACCTTGAAATGCCCTGCATGCTGAGCTCTCCGTTGGCCTTGTGCCAGCGGAAGCACGTAAAGGGCAGCTTGATCAAAAACGTTGCTATCGCCCGGATAAACCGAACGGAGTGCTGCGAACGATACGTTTCGTTTCTGTAGCTGCCAATTGTGGTCCCGCTAGCATAAAGCCAGCGGAAACCTCTACCCTCCACTATACTCTTGCTTTCACGTTCGAAACATCTAGCCCCTGTTTCGAACGCCTTCACGCCATGAATACCGACGAAGACGATTTTGCAAAACGGCTGCGCGGTGCTTCAGATGAAAGCACCGTCCATCACGCGCGGTGCCGCTTCGCAACGCAACTTCAACCACAAACTTCTGCAGCGTATCGGCGAAGGAGGCATGGGGCCCGAAAAGCAATAAGGGTTCGCAGCTCAATTCGCGTCGAGTGAGTGCTTTCATCGCATGCCTTCGCGCTGAGTAGGCGGCGACAGTGAGGCATCCAACGAATGGGTATGGCGGTCACCGCCGCGGGTCAGATCGCGCTTTACTGCACCGTCAGAGACTTTTGTTCATTGGCTCAACGCGATTCGCGTCATTCTGTTGAACTACGATTTCATGATTTTCAAGATAGGAATGGCTTGCTAAGCACATCCGCAACTGTTTTTCAACCCAATTAGCCGTTGGGCGATAGCCCCGGTTTTCCAATTGCTCGACATTCGTCGAGAACCGGGGCTAGCGCCCTTCGGCTAGCAGTTTGTTTCACTCGAAGACTCATAACGATGTGCTTAGATGGATCATTGATGTCAATGAAGATTGGGATTCGCGTCTTGGATTGATTTTGCGTTTCGCAAGATCTTCGGCAAACCTGGAAATGAGATTTGCCTGATCAGCCTGCTCAACGCTGTACTACGGTTTCCCCAGGGGACGAGGGGAGCAAGATCAAAACATGTGGGTAAAAGATGAGGCCGTGCGGGCCAGCCCTGTTGCAGGGCGGCGGCGCGTGATCGGATGCGGTATCGCATCGAGGAATAAAACCACCCAATCAACCCATAATCGCTTTTAACTTGTTCAACCACTTCGGAACGGCGACCATCGGGTCTTCCGCTTCCTCATACTCGAGCGCGACCCAGCCGATGTAGCCAGCTTTGCGAAGGATATCCAGAACTCGAGGCAGGTCCGCTTCTTCGTTCTTGTTGTTGACAAACATCTCAACTTTAATTTGAGCGTTGACCGCATAAGGTGCTATTTTTTCAAGTTCCGTATAGGGGTTTTCCGTCGACCGGAAATTTCCCGAGTCGAAATTGATACCGAGGCTTGTTGACTTAATTTTCCCCACAATCTCGAGTAGGCCATCGGCTTTGGCGGTCACGCCTCCGTGGTTTTCAAGCCCGAGATATATCCCTTTTTGGGCTGCATACTTTCCGAGTGTTTCGCAAGCCTCCACGCAACGTGCCACCGTCGCGTCCCATGTGTCCCCCTTGGGTTGCGTGCCGGCAAAAATCCGAATGACGGGTGCACCCAATACGGCATAGTGGTCGATCCAACGTTTCGCTTGCTCGATATCTTCGCGGATCTTTGCCGGATCGCTTTGACAAAAATCGTTTCGAATGGCGCCACCGGAAATGGTGATGCCCGCTCGATGGCAATGCTGTTTTAGCTCGACAAGATACTCATTGGTTACTTCTTTTGGAAAGTAATAGCTCGTCAATTCCGCTCCTGGTATGCCCTGCGCTTGGCAGAAGTCCACAAACTGAAAAAGATTCATGCCATTGGACGCTTTTGTGAGCAAGTTGCGGAATGAATAGGCCGCAAGACTTAGGCGCAGTTGGCCCGGTTTCGTTCGAACGAAAGGATCAACCGCATTGACCTTTCCACTGCATAAACCAATGGCGCACGAGCCAACCGCGAGTTGCAGTAGACTTCGTCGCTTCATATTTTGGAAGGTTGATGGTCTTGAATCTTGATCGCCTCGTTGCAGGGAACATTTCATAATGAGGATCCTTTCAAATGGTAATTTAGAGCGAACACTTGGTTTAACGGCAAGCTGAGCCTGCAATTCAGTTGGTTCCAAGGCAGAGCCTTGGAACCAGTGGGTGGCGTCCGGCGAGAAGGTATCTCTATTTCAAAAGCCAAGCGACAGCAGACGCTTGTTTCTCGCCGTCGTCACCGGTGAAGTTGGCTAGCTCGTCTTGCTTTGCGCTGGACCGATAGGCCGCTGCAACGATCTCGGGTCCTTTCCCTTCCCCGGCTAGCCATAGTGGATTCGGTGCACCCACAGCCAGCATGCCTAGCAAGTCCAGGTACTTTGCTCCGCCAGGAAGAAACATTTCGTCTCGATAGTCGAGTATTTTTCCAAAGCGGAATCCGTTGGTGTCCAATGCGGCTCGATCAATGGCTTTGCCCGCCAGAGCACGCGCCGCAGCCACGACAGGTCCGGTCCGGCCCCAGCCAGCAACCGAGACCATGGTGGGACTTGGGTGCGTACCGACTTTTGCGTTGCGCAAAAAACTCACAATACTGAGAACGTCGTGCGTTCGCTGAGCAAAGAGTGCTTGGTTGTAACCAAACGTATAGCCAGCGAACTCTCGAGGGCCGGGGACCACTGGCGTTTGCTTAATCGGTTCGCCGCTCTGCAACAGAAGATCGGCACCAAGGACCGTAGCTCCGCTTTGCACAAGTTTTTGGATGGCGGGTTTCAAGTTGCCATCGGCATCTTTCAATGCCGATTTCCCATTGTCATCAAGCCAGACTACGGCCCGCCCATTCCAGTTTTTGGGATAGAGCCAAACGACATTAATTTCTTCGCCAAGTTTCTTGTTTGCAAGCATCCCAGACATTTCGACAAAATCCCCTCGATCCTGCTTATCCTTGAGATTCCATTCCGATTCGCCCGCATTTGCGTAGGTGCGGCCAATGAGGACTTCGAGGGCGGGGCTAATGTTGTTGCGCAATCCGTCGACTGTCGCAGCACTCTTTGCAAGTTGATTGTCTGTATCTTCCGTAAACCATTTGAGCAGTGAGCGTTCGAATTCGGGATCGTTGGCTTTCGGAGCAGGGTGTTGCGCATCCCAGACCGTGAGCTGCTCGCGTGTGAGCGGCGCGAAGTCTTGTTCGATAACGGGTGTGGTTTGACCTAATTTGAAGTGTTTGTTTAGGAATGTGTAGAAGGCGGATCGCGTCACGGCGTTGTAGTTGTGCGGGAAGTGCTCGCCGCGAAGAAGCATGACGTTATCCTTCTTTCCGTATATGGTGTAGAGTTTCTGGATATCCGGAAAGCCTTTCGTGGCTAATTCCTTGGTCCAGTCGTTTGCGGTGTTCATGCCCTGAGGCTTAGGAGCGAATAGGCTTGCGAACTCGATATTGCCTGTGTTGACGCGCAATAAGGATGCATTCTCGCAAGTGCAGCCGCCTTGCATGGCCGTGCTCACCATCACGCATGGGAATGAGAGTTGAATACGATCATCGATCGCAGCGAGCAGCATTGTTTGTGTGCCACCTCCGCTGGCCCCTGTAATTGCCGTGCGTTCGGGATCGACTTCAGGAAGACTTAGCAAGAAATCGAGACCACGAACAGCGTTCCATGTTTGCAAGCCCATAATACTTTGCAAATGCGATTCCGCTTGAGGGCTATACAAACCCCAGTTTTCGGTCTTGTTCATCTCCGGACGTTGCTTGGCGAAACGGTGAACCACTTCGCTTGAAAATTGAATGGAGTCGGAGTCGCTAAGCATGTCCCATTGCCAAACGACGCAACCCATGCGCGCAAGCTGGACACAAAGCGATTGAAAAATACTGCGTCCGGATTTCTCAAATCGCTCACCTCCGGCGGCGATTTCCTTTCGAACGTTTTCCTCCGACTCCAACGAAAGCCTCGCATCTTTCCAGTGCCCATGTGCGAACATCACACCAGGCACCTTGCCCGAAATGTTTTTGGGACGATAGAGGCTGCCTGTTACAAAAAAGCCAGGCGCACTTTCGAAATAAACTTTCTCGATGGTGTAACCCTCTTGGTCTATTTTTCCATGAATCACTGCATTGAGTGGTGACTTGGTCGGCATGGGCCAAAGACCTTCAGCAACCAGTATTTGTCGCCTTACGTATTCTTTACGTGTTTCCCATTCGCTCAAAGAATTTGGCGGATTGAATGGAAAGTACCCATTTAAATCCTTGAGCGGTTGCAGTCGAGAATCGTCCGCATGGATTGGTTGAACGATGCCAAGCAGTGCGACGAGGAAGAATAGGATTCGTTTCATAGGGAGTCCGGGCAGGGAAATGGGAAGGGAAGGGAAGGAAATATTAGGGTTAAGGTTAGTTGCCGCCGGCGCAAAGCCAACGGTATGGATCAAATGCACGCTGGGTTTATCCCAGGGGATCGTTAGCTTCACGCTAGGGTTAAGAGTGCCCACCATCAGGAGGTGACCCCAAGCAGGCCTCTCGAAAATTGGAAATCTACAAATCCTTGTGCGTTTGCAATCGGTGTCCGTGCACGCTCCGCGACTTCGACAAGTAGCTTTCGCAAAATGACTTCGTCGTGGCCAGCGTTTCCCGAAAGGAAAAAATCGATATCATCGGCCGCGATCTCCTTGCTTGCCGTTGCTTCGGCGACTTGAATGACGGGTAACATAGGGTGCCCTTGACGCGCATGTTGATTGACGACTGCAAGTGCGAGATGTGCGCCACTGGCACCGAGTCCCGTAAGATTCTCTACCCAGTGGTCGGTTTCGCTATCGACGATATGCAAACCCTGTTGTTGCAGCGGTTGGCCGTAGGCAAGCGTGGCGTGAGGTGCCGTTCTGCCAAGTAACCTTGCAAGGAAACTTGGGTTCGCCAAAAGGGGATCATTCTCCGTGATAAGCACCGAGCCGCCGCTATCGACGATTTCACAAGCGATGGCAGCAAGGGCATTGGCCGTAGAATCACTGACTTTTGAAGTCGTCATCATTCCCAACGCGAGCGACCCTAGGTCGGTTGTCATTCTCGTAGGAACCGGAGCGGTGGCAAGTTTCTCCTCGAACCAAGCTTCGATCTTGTCGAGCACTTTGGCAATGCCACCGTCGAGCTGAACACTCGCCCACCCAAACTGAGCAGCACCAACTCCGGCCGATTCAAGTTCATGCCGCATAACGTCGTTGGTAATTTTTTCGCAACCATGTTCGAGCAAGACTGCGGCAGCGACGTTGGGGTGTGTGACGTATCCGATGTAGGATCGGTGTAATAGTTTAAAGAGCGATTCGCCTGATGATCCGCAAGCTTCGGTGTGCGTGAGCGCAACAAAACGCGATATGCCATGCGTTTGGCCGAGTTGCGATTGGTTCAATCGGTCGGCAGCCAGCCGGGAAATCTGAGACGAGCAAAGACTCATTGGCAGGACCAATCCAACGCGTTCGGTGGCGAAGCCGCTCTCGGTTTGGAACACTTGCAGCGATTGCGTGTCCGCATCGATCGCCTTTGCATTTGCTGCGATTCGCAAAGGAATCCCATCCGGTGGAACGCGTGCTTGCAATTCAGTAAGGTGCAAGCCGTCCGTTTGCGGCCAGTTGCGCCAAAGTGAAACTTGCGAATGGCCTGCGCGTTCGCCTTTGGTTTTGAGACCTGAAGCCGTCGCGATCGCCGTCTCGAAAGATTCAGCAACCAGCGCTTCAAATGGCTCACCGTCAAGATAGCGACCCGCGTTGATGTCCATCTCGTGGCTGAGCAATCGATGGCGTCGCGTGGTCGTCGTGATTTTGAGCGTCGGCACAAAGGGGAAATTGGTGACGGAGCCGTTACCCGTGACAAACAAAATTAAGTTGCAACCGGCAGCAACTTGGCCCGCGATCCCTTCGAGGTCGTTACCGGGTCCGTTCATGAAGTAGAAACCTGGCGAGCTAAGCGGCTCGGCGTAATTCGTGACAAAGTCGAGTGGCGTGCGTGGATCTTTTTTATGAACAGCACCGACTGACTTAAGGGCGATGTTGTAGAGACCTCGGAACTTGTTGCCTCCAGATGGATTGCTCTCCGAGGAGACACCATGCCACGACAGATAGGTTTTGAATTCGTCGATGACATCGAGAAACTTGCGTGCCGTCGCTAGGTCACGAACATTCCGAAGGATATATGCCTCAGCACCGACGGCTTCATCCGTTTCCGTCAACACGCCCGTGCCACCGTGGCGAATGACTTCATGCACCATTGCACCAGCAAGAGGGTTGCCGGAAACGCCTGAGAAAGCGTCCGAACCACCGCATTGCAGTGCGACACGCAAACTGCTTAGTGGTTCCTCGGTTCGCGAGAGCGATGCAATATTCTTCGCAAAACCACGAACAATCTGCTCACCCTCCGCCAAACCGGCTGCAAGTCCACTGGGTAACGACAGAAACCGATGCGGCACATGTTCAAGTGGATAGTTGTTTGCCAGCATGAAGTCCTTGAGGCGTTCATTCGTGATCGGTTCGACTCCGTAATCCACTGCCAGTACTGCGCCAACGTTGGGATGAACGACAAAACCTGCCAGGGATCGCAGAACCTCTGTGGTGTTATTGGGTTCGTTCGTGCCGCCACCTTCGGTGTGTGCAATCGCGACGATTCCATCGAGCGTTGGATACTCTGTCACGAGCGATTGCATTCTCGAAGCAAGTAGCCTTGCGAAGCTTGCGGTCCGCGAAGTGGTACCCAAAACAACGATGTAGTTTCGAGTACCGACTCCGCGTTTACCCGGTCGACGAAATCCAGAAAAGGTTCGTGGCAGATCGACACGGATTACCGGCGGACCGGCTTGAAAGGAGTTTTGTTCCAACCAATACGATTCAAGAAGATCGGAGAAGTTCGGCTTGGACGGCAGTACTGCGTTGGCAATTTGACGCACAGCGAGGGCTTCGAGCATCGACTGATTGCAAACGTATTCTCCGGCGGCGATATCGACCAGCGCGGTACCAAAGGGCAGCCCCCAAGAATGTAGCGGTTCACCCGCAGTGATTGGGTGCACAGCAAAGCGGTGTCCCTCGAGAACCGTGTTCGCGATCATGCAATTGGAATTGGAAAGCGTCACGACCGTACCAACGTCAATTCGTCGGGTGGCTATGGCTACATTATCGTTCGGGGCAGGCAACCGCCCGATCGAGGCCAAAGGAATGGGGTCCGTATTAATCCGTGAGTTCCTTTTTTTGTAAATGAGGGACGGCCAAATGAGGGACGGCTCGAGACAGGCCTTGGGAGTGAATGCTTAGAAGTGTAACATTGTTGGCTTGCTTAAGACATAGTCGACAAAAGGTGCAGCCCTAGTGCCACTGATTGGAATTACCGTTGCACAGGAGACTGCTCGTTCCCGGGCTCTGCCTGGGAACGCATTGGTATGGAGGCTCCTGCCTCCCGAGTTCACAAACTAAGGATGCATTTCGGCGAGGCGGAGCCTCGCTTGCATTGAGTTACCAGGCAGAGCCCGGTAACTAGATTGCACAGTGCAACAAAACTTGCAATCCGTGTCACTAGTATTCAACGGCCTTGATTCCTTCTTTTGGTCTCTGCGGCTAAACTAAAGCACCGACGAACCAGACGGACTCTGGCAATGCCCCCAGTTTCTCGAAATGACCCTGCGTTTTACCCCTACTTCACCCCTACTTTGCCCCTATGAAATTGCGTTCTATGGACAAGCCAAACCTTCCAAGTTCCCTACTTTCCTCCAGCATGCTAACTGCGGATCCTAGAATTGCTCGCGCTAAAGAATTGTTGGCAGACGCGTTGAAAGAGCACAGCCTGAAGATTGATGCGATTCGTCCGCCGAATCCGGATCTCGTTCCAGAATACCAGGACTCACTGAGCCGACTTGCTGTGGCTCGAGGTGGTGCGCCTTACTTTCCCTACATGACGAGCGGGATTGGAAACGGCCCTTTTGTGGAGTTGGGTGACGGGAGCGTGAAGCTCGACTTTATCGTGGGAATCGGTGTTCACGGTCTTGGGCATAGCCATCCCGCCATGCTGGACGCGACGATTGACGCCGGGCTGGAAGACACGGTGATGCAAGGGAATCTTCAACACAATTCGGGGTCGTTGGCCATGTGTGAACGATTGCTCGAATTAGCCAACCGACAGGGTGCCAAGTTGGATCATTGCCTTTTGAGCACCAGCGGAGCGATGGCAAATGAAAACTCGCTCAAGATCGCGTTCCACAATCGCTTTCCAGCATCCCGAGTGATTTGCATGGACAATTGCTTCGCAGGCCGAAGTTTAGCCTTGGCTCAGTTGACGGACCGGCCTGCCTATCGGGCTGGGCTTCCCAAAACGCTTGACGTCGACTTCATCCCCATGTTTCATCCGTCCGATCCGGAAGGGACGACGACGGGTGCCATCGAGACGCTTAAGAAACTATTGGCAAGACATCCTGGCGAATACGCTTGTCTGTGGCTCGAGCTTGTGGCTGGCGAAGGGGGATACTACCCGGGCACCAAACCTTACTTTGAGCAGCTATGCAAGATTTGTCATGAGCACAAAGTATTGATCATCTTTGATGAGGTGCAGACTTTCTCACGATTGAGTCAAGCTTTTGCATTCCAGCATTTTGGTCTTGATGCGTATGCAGACCTTGTGACCCTTGGCAAGATCACACAGGTCTGTGCAACTCTTTATGGTGAGTCGCTTAAACCGAAAGGTCCGGTACTCTCACAAACGTTTACCGGAGCAACTGCCTCGATTCGCTGCGGACTGGCAGTCCTTGATGAATTGGAATCGAAACAGTGCTTTGGGGCGGATGGTTGGAACATGCGTCGCCACCGATACTTCCGATCCAAGTTAGAAGCGCTGGCACAAAAACATCCGGGCAAAATTTGCGGCCCTCATGGCGAAGGCATGATGATTGCATTTACACCTGGAAATGGTGGTGCCGACGAGGCCAAAGACATGCTCATGCGATTGTATCAATTGGGTCTAATGGGTTTTCTGGCGGGCGGCAATCCAACTCGAATTCGATTTCTGCCGCCGCCAGGCGTTACGACCGAAAGACACATCGACTTGGCTTGCGAGATTATCGAAAAAGCGCTCGTTTAGAGTAACGACGCAGCGAAAAAAGGTAGCAGGCACGCTCCGCCGTGCCGTTCGCAGTCAAGCTCTTGTCAAGATTCCAGGTGGACGGCACATGGAATGTGCCTACTACTTTGAGATTCCAGGTGGACGGCACATGGAATGTGCCTTTGACTTTTATCGGCTGCGTCAGAGTTAGTACAGAGCCGTGTACATTACCAGAAACGCTTTCGCTACAATGCGGAAGACAATTCCTCCCACTTTTTCAACCAGCGAGTTTGATTCACATGCGTTTTAGACTTTCTTTCCTCGTTGCTTCCGTCTTTTTCCTCGTTTCAGCAGGTGCTACTTTGCAATCGCAAGCCCAGGCTCCAAAGCGCACGCTTGGCACGATCGAGCGTTTCGACAGCCAACTTGACAAGCTATTGGATCCGGAGGCCAAGCTTGAAATACTGGCGGATGGATTCACTTGGACCGAAGGCCCAGTCTGGATGGGGGATGCCACCAATGGCCATTTGCTTTTTTCCGACATCCCACGTAACAGCATCTTCAAGTGGACCGCCAAGAATGGCATTCAGTTGTTCATGAATCCATCGGGATACACCGGCGTAACCTTCTACGGCCTGGAACCCGGCAGCAATGGTCTCTTGAAAGATCTCGATGGCAACTTAGTCTTGTGTGAGCATGGTGATAGACGCGTAAGTGTTCTGACTCCGGGTGGTGGCAAACGAACCTTGGCAGACAACTATCAAGGCAAACGGCTGAATAGTCCAAACGATGCCGCGCTCAAGTCGAATGGTGATCTCTATTTCACGGATCCGCCATACGGATTGCCAGCGCGTGAAAAGGATCCGCGACGCGAACTCGAACACTTTGGTGTTTATAGGATCTCCAAAAAGGATGGTTCTCTCACGTTGTTAACGACCGAATTAGCCCGCCCCAATGGCATCGGTTTTTCACCCGACGAGAAGACACTCTACGTCGCTCAGAGCGATCCCAAGAATGCCATCTGGATGAGCTTTGTGGTCCAAGCGGATGGAACGTTGAGCAAGGGAACCCTGTTTTATGACGCTACCAAGGAAGTTGGCAAGATGCCGGGTTTGCCCGATGGACTTTCGGTCGACACTCAAGGCAACCTTTGGGCAAGTGGACCGGGCGGCATTTGGATTTTCAGCAAGGAAGCCAAACTGTTGGGGCGCATCAATACCGGTGAGCGGACAAGCAACTGTGCCTTTGGCGAAGATGGAACGAGCCTGTTCGTCACGGCGGACAGCTATCTTTGTCGTATCGCCACGAAGGCCAAGGGAATGCCGTAATGCCACTGATTGGAATCAACGCCGCACAGGAGACTACTCGTTCCCAGGCTCTGCCTGGGAACGCATTGGTGTGGAGGCTCCTGCCTCCCGAGTTCACAAACTGAGGATGCATTTCGGCGAGGCGGAGCCTCGCTTGCACTCTAGTTACCAGGCAGAGCCTCAGAGCCTGGTAACTAGAGTGCACACCGAAAGTTCTAGGTCGTATCGGCGATAATTTTCCACACCCCTGCGCCATGTTCGAGGAATGCTTGAAAACCATTGCATGTTTCATTGTCGTGGTCCGATATCTTTAGTAGACTTGAACCACCTGCAAGGCATTTCCCACGATTACGTTCGAGATGTGCAGTTTCGAGCTCATTTTTGTTCATTGGGAATGTGATGCGATCAATAGCCAGTGTTTTGGTGTTGCAGGTGATTTGGGCGGCAATGTTCTTGCCGGCCGCTGCGGGGGATGCAGTTGCGGGGGATGCCGCTGCGAACGATGCCGCTGCGAACGAAATCGTATCGTTCAATAGGGACGTCCGCCCGCTTTTGTCCGACCGTTGCTTTGCGTGTCACGGACCTCACGCAGCCAAACGCGAGGCAAAATTGCAACTGGACATTCCCGATGGAGATGAGGGCCCATTTCAACCGCGCGACGGACAGCACGTGATTAAACCGGGTGATCTGGATTCCAGCGAACTCTGGTTACGATTGATCTCGGATGATTCTTCGCTGCATATGCCACCCCCCGATTCGGGAAAGAAGCCGTTGACGGACGAGCAGAGAGATTTGATTAGGCGATGGATTTTGCAGGGGGCCAATTACGAAAAATTTTGGTCGTTTGAATCACCAAGGCACCAGATATTGCCCCCAGTCAACGATATATTTTGGCCGGCGAATGGAATCGATCGGTTTGTTTTGGCAAATCTTGAGAAGAAAAAGTTGAAGCCCCAACCGCCCGCTGACAAGCGGACGTTGGTTCGACGCGTTACGTTTGACCTGACAGGTTTGCCTCCGACGCGAGACGAGATTCACCAGTTCGAGCAAGACAACGCGCCCGACGCTTATGCTCGATTGGTCGACGATTTGTTATCTAGACCACAGTACGGCGAACACATGGCTCGCTACTGGCTAGATCTCGTGCGATTCGCTGACACCAACGGAATGCATCATGATCACTATCGCGAACAGTCGCAATATCGCGATTGGGTGATTCGTGCTTACAATTCCAATATGCCTTTTGATGAGTTTGTGACAGATCAGCTCGCAGGAGACTTACGTGCCAATCCGACCACGGATCAACAGGTTGCATCGGGTTACAACCGCCTACATATGGTGATGGACAAAGGGACGAATCCTCCTCAAGAAAGTTATACTCGCAACGTCGTGGACCAAGTATCTGCCTTTGGAACGATATTCATGGGTTTGACATTGGAGTGTGCCGTTTGCCATGACCACAAGTACGATCCAGTGAAGCAGAGCGACTTCTACCAACTCTTCGCTTTCTTTAACAACATTGATGGAGACCCAGAGACACCCGGTCGCGATCAACAGCCACCTTACTTGCGGCTCCCGACGCCGGAGCAGGACGCGAGCTTGCATGAGTTTGAATCACTTGTTTCGAAGGTCAAGTCCGAGGTCGACGAGCTGAAACAATCGCTCAGCGGACTATCAGGCGAGGCCAAGGCCAGCGACGGCACGGCAACGGCCCGAGCAACTTTGGCGATGAAACTCAAGCAAAAGGAAGAGGAGTTAGGTCGTCTTAAGGCATCGAGCGATGAACTGACTCGAGCCATTCCTCTAGCCCTCGTAATGAAGGAACGACCTGATGTGCGGCCTGCTTACATTCTTAAGCGGGGAGCTTACGACCAGCCCGGCGAAGTGGTTTCAAGAAACACGCCAGCTTTTCTGCCACCATTGGAGTCAAAAGGGGAACTGAAGACTCGCTTTGACCTAGCGCGATGGGTGACTGACAAAGAGCACCCGTTGATGGCGCGAGTGACGGTAAATCGTCTTTGGCAACAGTTTTTTGGAGTGGGACTCGTAAAAACCTCCGAAGATTTCGGCGCACAGGGCGAATATCCCTGTCACCCCGAATTGCTGGATGACTTGACAAATACCTTTACTGACTCGGACTGGAACGTCAAATCACTCGTGCGGTCGATCGTGTTATCGCGGACTTACCAGCAATCTTCAAGCGTCTCGCCCGCTGAGTTTCGAGCCGATGCAGAGAATCGGCAGCTCGCCCGAGGATCACGCATTCGGTTGGATTCTGAAGTGATTCGCGATCAAATCCTCTCGATCAGCGGACGGCTTAACAACGCGATGTACGGAAAAAGTGTGAAGCCGCCCCAGCCTGCCGATCTATGGAAAACAGTTTCCATGGTCTCATCCTCAACTTACTCGTTCAAGGAGGATACGGGTGACAAAGTCTATCGGCGAAGTTTTTACACATTTTGGAAGCGGGCTATGCCGCCGCCTCAGATGACCATCTTTGATGCGCCCACTCGGGAAAGTTGTACATCCCGAAGAGAACGGACCAACACGCCGGTTCAGGCTTTGTTAACCATGAACGAGAGCCAATATTTCGAAGCTTCTCGACACTTTGCACAGCAATTGTTAGACCCATCGGATCAAAGCGACGAGCAACGGTTGGGCATCGCATTCGAGTCCGTCACGTCCCATGTTCCGGATGCCGCAGAGCAAGTGGACTTGCGGAACGGACTTGAGGGTTTTCGCTCCATTTACCGGGATGACGTGGAAGCGGCTCGCGAGATAACGTCGGGCCTAACGTTAGCCAACGACGCACAGCGAGTTGAACTGGCTGCGTTTACGATGATTATCAATTCCCTGTTCAATCTCGATACAGCCAAAACACGTGAGTAGGTGATCCATGTCGGACGATCTTGTAGAGCAATATCGATGGCTTCAATCCCGGCGCCGGTTCTTGAATCGGGCTGGTATGGGGCTCGGGGCAACTGTACTGAGCTCCATGGTCGCGAAACAAGCGAACGCAACCTTGCCAGAGCTGCCGCATTTTCGGCCACGTGCAAACCGCGTTATCTTTCTTTTTATGGGTGGTGCGCCCAGTCAAATTGATTTGTATGACTACAAGCCCGGTTTAGAACAGAAATACAAGCAACCACTCCCCGACGAAGTTCGCGATGGCCAACGCGTCACGGCCATGACAGAGGGTAAGGAACATTTAATCCAGCCGTCGATCTTTAAATTCGCGCAGCAGGGGAATTGCGGCAGGTACATGAGCGAACTTCTGCCGCACTTGTCAACTGTCGCGGACGAATTGTGCCTTATCAAGTCGATGCGTACCGAAGCGATCAATCACGATGAAGGCAAGACTCAAATTTGTACCGGCTCTCAGATCCAGGGCAAACCTAGCCTGGGTGCTTGGTTGAGTTACGGGCTGGGCTCGCTCAACAGCAATCTTCCGGACTTCATTGTACTCAACTCGGCATTCTGGTCCGGAGATCAGCAGAATGTGCAGGCCCTGTACAGCCGATTATGGGGCACGGGATTTTTGCCCTCCAAATATCAAGGAGTGGCCTTTCAATCGGCGGGCGATCCAGTCCTCTTTCTTTCGAATCCCACCGGAGTCAGTCGCGACAGTCGGCAAAAGATGCTCGAACTTGTTACTCAGCTCAATCACAAGCATGCGACAGCCATCGGTGATCCGGAAATTCAAACCACCATCGCCCAGCAAGAGATGGCATTTCGCATGCAAGCCTCGGTGCCGGAATTAACTGATCTTCGAGGCGAACCTGACTCTGTCAAGAAGTTGTACGGGCCCGAAGTTGACAAGCCGGGTTCGTTTGCTCGCAACTGCATGCTGGCGCGGCGAATGGTCGAAAGGGGCGTACGTTTCGTGCAAGTATTTCACCGTGGATGGGATCATCACAGTACACTTCCCACGAAACTGCGAGGACAGTGCAAGGACGTTGATCAGCCATGCGCCGCCCTGATTCAGGACCTCAAACTGCGGGGGATGCTTGAAGATACGCTGGTGGTCTGCTCGGGCGAGTTCGGGCGCACCGTCTACAGCCAAGGCAAGCAGACGGCAACCGAATACGGACGCGATCACCATCCCCGATGCTTCACGACTTGGCTAGCAGGCGGAGGGATCAAGGCTGGCATCGAGCATGGTCGGACCGACGAATATAGCTACAACATCGTCGATCAAAATGGTCAACGGACGACCCGTTTCGAGGACGACGCGGTCCACGTCAATGACCTCAATGCCACCATCTTGAATCGATTGGGGATCGATCACCGACTCCTGACGTTCCGTTCCCAAGGCCTTGATCAGCGACTGACGGGCGTCGAAGA
>CAMBSL010000067.1 GCA_945870455.1 Pirellula staleyi DSM 6068
GCTAACTAGACCTTGCGACGAAAACGCAGAAACAGTACGACCCATAACATTCGTGAGCTTTCCATCGCGGGACAACTGAATCAGCCTAGCGACGGAATCCTGCGAAGCTAGCAATAGCGTCCCACCCGACTGCGGGCATCGAAGATATTTTAGTATCCAATCCGGCAAGAATATGCTCCTCAAACTCGATGTACTTAAGACTTTCCGTCACCCGATTGCGGCTTTAATCGCAGTCGTTTTAATTGCAGTCGTTTGCATGTGTTCGATAGCGGACGCTTTTCAAGGACTAGGTCAGGGCGACGTGCTTCCTCCCACCAATCCAATGCCAGCTAACACTGCAACAACCAATACCAACCAGCCAAATAATAATAGCGACGGTTTTGCGGCCAGTGCACCCGTAATGACTTTCGTGGATCAAACGGGGCAACCCTACGGGCGTTATATTATCAATGAAGCAGTTCCCGTGGTCAACTATTCATTTCAGCAGGTCACAGAGCGAATCTACATGCCGAAAACAGTGACGGAAAACAAAACCGTAACCAAGACTCAATACACCCCAATCTATTCCTATCAGCCACAACTCCGGAATGTTCCCAGTTCGAACCCTTTCGCCTCTCCGAAAAAGGTTTGGCAAAATGTCCTCGTCGTTCAGTATCAGCCAAGTTACGTTCAAGTCAACGAGCCAGTGACTTATCAAAAGTACGAATTGCAGGACGTACCGCGGATGGTACCGATTCTTTTAACACAATCGGAGCAACGCCCGCGATTCGTCGATCGCCCCTTGGTAAATACGCCCAATGGTAATACACCCAATGCCGCCAACGCAATTACGATGAACCCTAGTAATTTTTATGGGAACAATATAGTTCAGCAAACTGCACAAACGGCACAAGACAATCGCAATGCTTCGAGATTTCCGACGAGCCCGATGGTCTATCCAGTTTCGAATCCCGCAGGCAACTACCCCGGCACTTCGTATGGCCAATATCCAAATTCGATCGCGCAAGCACCTTTGCCATACTACCCAAACACCGGAAATCCAGCCTATTCCACATCGACCTACGCGTCGAACTCTGTCTTGCCAGCCGTCCCGGTACAGCAAAGTAATCCTAGTGGCCAAAATCTAGTCGCAAGCAATCAGCCGGTTCAACCCCCCTACCAACAGCAATACCCAGCGTCTTATCAGCAATACCCAGCGTCCTATCAGCAATACCCAGCGTCCTATCAGCAATACCCAGCGTACTCTCAGCCATCTCAACCGACGTCGTACACGAACACGGCCTCGCTACCCGTTTATCAGTGGCCGGCCTTTGTATCTGCAACCGGTAGCTTGTTTAGCAGCGATCCGTTTAGCAGCAGTAGTATCCCTCCAAGCTATGTCGCTTCGAACACGCCATACAGCCAGCCATACACCCAGCCTTACATTTGGGGAAACAGCAATCAAACCGCAACTGATTTTCGGCCAAACAGCAGTCCGTATGCAACGCCCCCGCCCACCTGGGGCATGTCGCCGGCATCTACTTATCGCGATCCAATGCAAGGAGGCATGCAAGCAACCGAACTTAGATAGTCTGGTTCGCATCGGCTAAGTGCTTTGAAAGGTTGCTTGTTTGGCTTCCTAGCGGCGATCAGGTTTCAGGCCGGTCGCGAGGTAGCGTGTCGATTCCTCTTCGAGCAAATCGGTGTCGCTTCCAAGGCTCTTGACTTCAGCACGAAATCGGTGGACGCCGGGCTTCGTAGCTTCTGCGACTATTCGCAAGACCAATTTTTCGTTGGGTTGGATGGACGAAATCGAATTGAATATCGCTTGACCGGGCACAACGCGGCCCGTGTGCCCTTCCAAGCGAAGGGGTTCGATTCCTTCCGAAAATTGAGCGATCACTTCGACATCGGCTGCCGCTTTCTTGCCGCGATTCGTTATCACCATTTCATACACAACTGGTTGGCCAACCGGAGCGGGCGCTGTTGGATCGACGACGGACAAATGTAAGTCTGCAATCGAATCGACGATCGTTGAGAAGTCTGCTTTAGATTCTCCGCCCGAGCTGCACTCGGCGGTGAACGCGAAAGGGTTGTCGCCGATTTTGGTGAGTGACAACCGGAAGGAGAAAGTCATTTTCTCGTGCGTACCAATCTTCTTGATGTCCCACTTCACGAATTCACCGCTTCGAACAGCACCAGGTGGCAGGGAGACAACTTCGGTGCCCGATGGCAATCTTACTTTGCACATGGTAGCAACGGCTGGGATCGATCCGGTGTTGGTGAGTTCCAAATCAAAATCGGCAACGCTTCCTTGATAGAACTCTGTAGGGCCAAACCAAGTAGCCACCAATTCCGATTGCCGCACTTGAACTTCGATCGAGCTCTCGACCTTGAGTTGGGAAAGGGAGCTGATCGCAGTGGCTTTGATTGGAAGTGAACCAGACTTTTCAAACGTAAGTTCGACTTCAACAATACGTTCGCTGCCAGCCGCCACGTCCCCGATATCCGACTGATTGTTTCCGTACGGTTCCGCCGAAAGAGACACCAACACTGCTTTTGCGTCTGAGTTACCGGGATTGCGAACTCGAATTCGGTACATTTGCGGCTTGCCAAATTCAACCTCAGATGGACCCTCGAGAGCCAGAGCAAGCTGAGGCTGTTGGATTTGGATTTGCAACTCGGTCGACAGTGGCAAAACGGTCCATTCAACCCCAAGCGCGAAGTGTTCCGGCTTGGAAGTTTGCATCACCAGCTGAATCGACTTTGAACCTCCGGCAGGCACATGGTCGAGCTCCCAAACGACAGCGTTTCCATCTTGGTCGTTGTCCATTTGAGTGGAACCTCCAGAAACGCTAGTTTTACCGAGTGTCACATGATGTGGGACGGCAACTCTCATTGCGAGCCCATTGAGAGGCTCGGTGCCCTCGTTTTTCACAATGAGTTCATAGCTTCCGTCTTGATTGACGAGCATGGATGTTGGGCCGTTGACCAAGACGCGTACCCCTGGCAACGCCATTTCTCGCTGAAGACTTGCTGTTGGGACGTTAGATAGCGTAGCGGGCTTTGGCGTCGCTTGCTTATCGGGTTCCTTGGGTTTCGATGCGACCACAGTCCGGTTGGTTGTGCTTGTGCGGCTGATTTTAGGCCCATCGCTTGAGTCGGATGCAACAAGTTCTAGCTTTGACGGTGCTTCGAGATTGCGTGTTGTGTCGAGAGCGATTGCAGTCAACTGATTCGAGTTAGAATTCGCCTTGGCAATTTCCGGATTAGCACGTGTTTTCGATACAGGCTTAGATGTAGGTCCCGGGGAAATCGGGCGCGAGGGAGTCTCGGTTTCCAGATTGTTCAAGGCAGTTCGACGCGATGTCGATTTGGAATCAAACACCAGATCAGGCGAGCTAATCTTTGGTTCCTCCCGTTTTGTCGATGATGTCATCGATGTGTTTGGAGATGGCAACACGAGAAGGCCGCTGGTTTGCGGTTCCGCTTTGGGGGCGAGCGATTGACCTGAACGGACGATCGGTGCCGTACGAGTAGGGGAGTCAAGAAACTGAGGGGAGCCAAAGTCTGATGCACTTCTCTCGACTTGGATGTCGTTGGACGCAAGGTCTCGGCGTTCTTGAATTCGCGGCAGGGTTCGAAATGGCTCACGGGGAGTTCGAGAGGGTGATGGTGGAGCGACGCGCGTGTCTTCCAACTCCGCAGTGGGTTCGGCTTCGGAATTACCACGAAAAGCCTTCGAAAAGGACTTAAGTGGAATGAGGAACCCGTTGCGAGTCCCTTTGCCTGCGGTTGGTGTGGCCGGAATTTTTGGCCTGGGGGCTGATGTGCTTGGTTTTTTGCTGGACGAGCCAAAAAACTTGGAAAAAACGTTGGTCGAAGGTGCGTTTCCAGCGGGCTCGTCATCATCCAAGTTGTTTTGGGCGAGACATGGAACCATCGAGCACAGATTCAATGCGAGCGGCAAAGCCCAGAGTCGACTTACTTGCACCAAAGTCTTTGTTCTTCGAAACATTTTTGACAACTCCATCCCATTCACCATTCACGGTAGGTCTGCGAAAACACCTTCTGGGGTCATCGGAATTGGCGCAAGGTTGGATTGAGCGGATTGGGGTAATTTTGAGGAATTTTCCGTTTATCTCGAATCAATGTCTTTCGTTACATATGTGCGATATTGCACAAACGGAGGCGTTTTCGATGTCGCAAAACGCAATGGTTCGCTTGGCAAGGCGTTGAGAACGAAAACGCGACACATGCGTTCTTAGCTTCAAATACGCTGGGATTCGCAAGTAAACTTGCTAAATACTCGTGGACGCAAGCATTTTCGATCGCGTCGCGAAACGTCACCTTGCTGTCGAAAGAATTCTTTCCACTTTGTCAAAATTGGACCGAGAATTGCTTGCTCGGTAAAATCGTCTTAGGCTGCGAAGACACCCCGAGGAATTGATAATCGTTGAATTGGTCCGTTTTTTGATGGCGAACGGTCGCGACCAGAAATACGATTAGAGTGATCCTCAGGTGGATTGGAACCTGAGTTTAACCCATTCACCAGTCAGAAATTCGTAGTCGGAAGATTTTATGTCTCTCGTCCGCTTCCCCATTCGAGCCACCTCGGAGCGAATAAAAATGAAGATTCGTAGTTTGTCAGCATTTACCTGCCAGTTCGTTTCTGCTTCGCTTTCCTCTGTCTTGGGCATGGGGCTAGCGATTGGAACGGCGTTTTTAGAACCCACGGTTTCGGCAGCGGAAAATAGCACCAATCGTTTGGTGACGTACCAAGATGAGGGGCGAACCCATTTCGCTCTGAGTCTATTGGCCACCAAGGATTTAGCTCCTGTCCGATCTCCGCTCGTGGCGGTTGTGGTGGACACCTCAGCCTCCCAGAGTGGCGATTTCCGCACCGATTCGATGGAAGTGGCGCAATCGATCGTAGAGGCTTTGCCTGAAAACGCGGTTGTAACACTGCTCGCGTGCGATGTTGAGCCTGTCGTTTTGTCGAAAGCAACGACGCCGACGAGCGATTCGATTGTTGCAGGTTTCAAGACACTTCAAAAGCGGATTCCGCTTGGCACAACTGACCTTGCAGGTGCACTGCGTGCGGCTCGGCGCGAACTTGGGGACAAGCCTGACGCCAGTATCGTCTTTATTGGCGATGGATTCCATCTCACCAACTTGCTGAACACTGCCGAATTTGAATCGCTGATCGATGACTTGCGTGAATCGCGGACCAGTGTTCATTCGCTGGCGATTGGACCGCGAATCGATTGTGAGTTGCTCGCGGTGTTTGCAAGCCACACCGGTGGAAACGTTTTGGTTCGAGAGAACATTACGAATGCGACTTGTCAACAAATAGGCTCGGAGCTGGCGAAGGCGACATTATCGCCCGTCTACTGGCCATCGGCTGCAAGTTGGCCCAAGGGAGTCACAAATGTTCTTCCTGGCAAGCTTCCCCCTCTAAGATTGGATCGGGACACCATTATCCTCGGCGACATGGATAGCGAATCCCTGACTGGGAAGTTGACAATGGAGGGAGCGGTTTTCGGCAAGGCAGTCTCGATGGGATGGGATCTCAAGAGCGAACCATCCAATCCAGATTTTGCTTTTCTGTCGCAAGTCATTTCCAAAGCAACTCCGAATTCGGGATTGCTAATGCCGGTCCCTGGTTCGGACGCGCTACGAGAGCTTGGGTTACTCATGGCGAACACGTCAGAACAACTGGTGAAAGATGCTCGCTTTGCATTGAACTCGGGTGATTTAGATGCGGCGGTTAATATCGCTCAGGAAGCTCTCAAGAGGTCTCCGAATAGTCTTTCTGCAAAGAACATCTTGGAAGCCGTGGAGCAATCTCGCGAAACGTCAAAGCCAGTCAACAAGAGCAGCCTGCAAGGCGGCTCGTCGCGGGGTGTTGTCAAATTCGTTTCGGCACAAATTGGTGACGATCCGTTCGTTCAGCCGCCCAGGTCTTCAGCCGGTGGCGACAGCCCGTTCGGAGATGATGCACCACCCGTTAATGCGACACAATTTCCAAGCGATCCAGGTGTGTCAGGAATCCCAAGTGCGTCCAGCGATCCATATGGTGAACTCGCAAACGCATCGGACCTCCTGTCCGAGGATGAAGGTCAGCGGCGTGTAGCAGCTCAACAGCTGGAAGCTCTGGTGCGAAGTGAACTTGGGCAAGCGAGAAGGAGTCGAGACCCTGGTTCAACCAAGATTTCCCTAAAGGCGTTGCAAGATCAGATTCGCCGCGCTTCGGAGCTCGATGCAGGTGGACGCGCGAGATTGGAATCTCAAGTCGCTAGCGCAATTCAAACGGCGGCGCGTGCAGAAGCAACCAAGAAAGAAGAGTACGCTCGAATCGAGGCCGTGCAGTCAAACCAATCTGCTACCAAGCGACTTTTGACCGAAACGGATCGTAGGGATTCGACAGTTCAGCAATTGGTAGAGCGTTACAATTCGCTGATGGCTCAGCAACTTTACGCGGCTGCCAACAACGAGATCGCACCGCAAATCACAGCAGTGAATCGCGACACTGTAATCGACGTAGTGACCAATTTAGAGTCGAGCCTTGCAGCCAACGCACAATTGATTGAGGACGTTATCCGCAAGCGGAATCGAGCCTTTGTGGATTCACTTTATCTGAATGAACTCGCATTGATACCGTTTGTGGACGAGCCACCCATTCGGTATCCACCTGCAGATGTTTGGCAAGCACTCAGCGCTCGACGAATTGAGCGATATGCATCCATTGACTTGTCCGGCGGCAAGGAATCGGAACGAGTGATTTTCCGAGCATTGAATCAAAAAGGTGACGTTGCTTTCAATGCACAACCGTTATCGGCAGTCATGAAGTTCTTCAGCGACACCTATGGTGTTCCTATCGTGATCGATGATAAGGCACTGGAGGAAGAGAATATCACCCAGGACGAGCCTATCACGTTGAACTTGCCCCCGGTATCGTTCCGATCCGCACTCAAATTGATCTTGGAGCCACTGCAGTTGACGTATGTTATTCAAGACGAAGTGATGCGAATAACGAGCAAGCAAGCTTCCGCGAACGTGGTTCGTGTTTATCCTGTCGGCGACCTTGTTATAGGTGCTGGTCAATTGTCGATGGGGGGCGGAGGCGGGATGATGGGCGGCATGGGCGGAGGTATGGGAGGCATGGGCGGTGGTATGGGCGGCGGCATGGGAGGCATGGGCGGCGGTATGGGCGGCATGGGAGGCGGCATGGGTGGCATGGGCGGAGGCATGGGAGGTATGGGCGGCATGATGGACGTCAAGGATCAACCCACCAAAGCTACTGCGGTTCGATCGCCAGCGGAAATGGTTGAACAGCTAGTTTCTAGCGAGAGCGGCGACAAACTGCTGGCAGAAGCGGAACTGTCAAAATGGGTCGTCGGCAAGATGGAATTAGCTAGAAAAGCCTCACGTGCAAACAAAGACAACGAAGTGCGAGAGCACTTCCAAGAAGTGATCGATACGGTCGGCGATGCGATGCGCAAGACGCTCCCAGCAGCGTGGATGTACACCGCACTCAGCACAGCCATGGAAGGTTGCGAATATCCGAGTTCGGAGATTCGCAGAGTTTTAATGTCGAGTATCGATTTCGGCGGCGATGTTGATGCTGCGATCAAGATTGGTAAGTATCTTGCAGGGCAAGGCATGAAGCGCGAAGCATTGAGCGTTTTCCGCGATGCAAATCACGCGAATCCGATGCTGAAAGAACCGCTCGAAGCTGGGCTGGCTCTTAGCCTTGAACTCGAAGACGAAGAATCCATTCGATGGGCGTGTACTGGAATCTTGGGCCAAGCCTGGACAGATGAGCACTTGCCGTTGATGGAAAAGGCTCTACTCGCCGCGTCAGCCTCGTTTATTCGAATGACCAACGCAAAAGAGACGATGAAGGCATATGCGTTTGAGAAAGAGCTCAAGCACGCACAACTCCGAGACGTCGTTGTACGAGCGGTATGGACAGGTGATGCAGATATTGACATTTCCGTCGAAGAGCCAACTGGAACCATTTGCGATAAATCGAACACGCGAACGTTGAGTGGTGGACTCCTGCTTGCCGACGGCTCGTCGCTCGACAAGCCGAGCAAGGATGGATACTCCGAAACCTACGTTTGTGCGAATGGCTACTCTGGGCAATATCGTATTTTGCTTCGAAAGGTTTGGGGTAAAGTGTCTGGTGGCAAAGTGACAGTGAACATCGTGACCGACTACGGAACGAAAGATCAACGTGTTGTTCAGCAACAGGTTCCTATCGATCAAGACGCGATCATTTTGGTGGAGGTTAAGAACGGGCATCGATTGGAACCGATTTTCGAAACTCAACTTGCGAAAGTTCAAAAGCAAAAGGCAGCTACCAGCGGAGCCGTACTAGCTCAAATGGCACCAGCGGGTGCCGGAGCCGGTCAAAGTGGCAGCGGACCTGAATCTAGAAACGCATACGGTAGGCTTTTGAGCCAGTATGGAAATGGAGGGCTCGGCAATGGCCCGTTTGGTGGTGGTCAAGCTGGGTTTCCATTCGCGGGCCGGGGAGCCGTCGGATATCGCCCAATCCTCACATTCATTCAAGCCGGTACTCGAATGTCGGTAACCGGAGTTGTCTCTGGGGACAGACGGTATGTACTTTTAGCTCCATTTCCGAATTTTACCGACATCATCGCGGTTGACACGTTTAACACCGTGTCGGGCGGCACGAATACAGGTGCCGGTGGCGGTGGATTGGGTGGCGGTGCGGGTGGCGGTGGTGGTGCTGGCGCAGGCGGCGGCGGCGGCGGTGGTGGCTTTGGTGGTGGTGGAGCTTTCTAGCTAGTAAAGTTCGACTGTCCCAAGTCCGGATGGATACCGTACAGGTTACGACTCCCGTACGATTGGCACGGATGGCACGCCCTGAGGGGCGATGCCGTCCTGAGGCGCGATGCCGTCCACCGAGGATTTAGGCAAAAGACTGCAAACAACACAGCGGAGCCTGCCCGCACCTTTGGTCGGCTGTGTCTTGTTCCATTTGCTTCATGAAAAGCGGAAGAGACCTTTTTCCAAGGCTGACAAGAAATCAGGTATGCTGCCTAGCAAATCCGCTCGATTTTGAAGCTCTTCATGCGAGAGCCATAGGATTTCGGCGACTTCCATCGGTGCTGCAACCGGTTCTGAGCCAACGCAGCGCTTGCATGCGATCCACTCAAGTTGGGTACCCCATCGGGTGGTGGATGTCCAAAGGTGTGTTTCGATTTCAACTTCGAGAGATAGCTCTTCCATCAGCTCGCGACGCATTGCGATTTCGATGCTCTCCCCCGATTCGATACCCCCGCCTGGAAAACAGAGCAATCCAGGGGCCCTAACCCATTCCGACCGACGAATCACCAGAAAACGCGATTCTTCGCGAATAACAGCCACTACCGCGTGTCTTCCCCGATCGGGATCTGTCGGAAATTCGCTTGCCATCTTTTGATTGTCCCACTTCCCTTCGAACTACAACACAAAAAGTACGATTGCCAGGTAATGACATGCGCTAGCCAGGATCACCATGACATGCCAAATGGCATGAAAGTACCACGATCGATGATCGTTTTGGAGAAACAGTGTTCCGACAGTATAAAGTACTCCCCCCAACGCCATCATGGCAAAGCAGGCAACAGGGACATACCCGATTAAAAACATCGAAGGGATCCATCCCATCAGTACGTACCAAACGGCTGTCATATTGTTGATTCGATGCTTAACAAACACCTTGGAATAAAAACCAACAGCTGCTGCCAGCCAAACCAGGAACAAAAAGTTCGTTAGCATCCATCCGCTCAGTACGCTGCAAGCGAATGGCGTTACGGTTCCCGCGATCAAAGTGTAGATTGTTCCTTGGTCCAGAGCCCGAGCTCTCTCGCGCGAGACGGGATCGCGAACCGCATGGGAGAGTGTCGAAAAGAGATACATGGCTGCCAAGCTTAGGCTATAAACGAAGCAGGCCCAAAAAATGTGTCTGCCACTCGCGGCAGCCATGGAGCACAACGCAATTCCCGCCGGGATGCTCGCAACAAATCCGAAACCGTGCGTCCAGGTATTTACTGCTTCTTGCGAGGCATTTTCGTTCGTCCAGATTCTTGCCATTGTGCGCTACGAATTGTTCTTGAAGTTTGCCTTAGTTTGGAACCCATTGTTTCTGAAAGCGCATTGTAACCGCGAATTCGTAGATCGCGACTGTCCTGCATTGATTGAAGTCGATGGATTCTTGCCATACAATCGCCGCATCGGTCAGGTATCTGACCAGACCAACCCGGTGCTCCAACATCCATTGGCGCTTGCCGTTCCGGTGTCTTTTTAGCGGCAGAGCGAGAGATCCCCGGTTTCGCCCGTTTTAACCTCGAATCAAAACCCAAAATGACAAACACCGACATTGTGCTTGCTGTGGATTTAGGTGCTTCAAGCGGTCGCGTGATCGCAGCCGAGCTATACGCCGATCGCATTCAGCTAAGCGACATTCATCGTTTTGAAAACTCGCCGGTCTCTGTCGGTTCGAGGTTGCACTGGAACGCACACGGGCTATGGCAGCATATAGAATTAGGAATCGGTCAAGCTGCAGCAAAGTTTGGCGATCGGATCCAAAGTATCGGCGTGGACACTTGGGGCGTTGACTATGTTTTGCTCGATCGAAACCAAGATATGGTCGGACCCGCATTTTGCTATCGCGATGCACGGACCCAAGGCACGATGCAGCTCGCGTTTGAGTCGATCTCCCAAGCCGACATATTTTCCGAAAGTGGAATCCAATTTATGGAGATCAATACGCTGTACCAACTCGTTGCGATGCGATCGCAAAAGTCTCCCTTGCTCGACATTGCCGAACACTTTTTGATGATCCCAGATTTTGTCAATTGGTTACTAACAGGGACCATGTCGAATGAGTACACCAACGCAAGCACCACACAGATGCTGCATCCGTCGAACGGCAACTGGTCTGCGAAGATTCTAGATGCGCTTCAAATCCCGAAACATATCTTCAAAACGCCGATCCAACCAAGCACCATCCTCGGCGACATTCGATCGTCCATTCGCTCGAGAACCGGTTTGCAGCCCAATGTCCAAGTTATCGCACCCGCAACGCACGATACGGGCTCTGCTGTGATTGCCGTACCAGCCGACGAGTTTGCGAGCGCCAAACCGAACTGGTGTTACATTAGCAGCGGGACTTGGTCGTTGATGGGTGTTGAGCTAGCAGAACCGATCTTAACCGAAGCTTGCTTCAAACTAAACTTTACCAACGAAGGTGGTGCCAATGGTAGTGTCCGATTGCTAAAGAACATTGCGGGACTTTGGCCTTTTCAACAATGCAGAGCTTCTTGGCAGCGAAAAGGAATCACCTACGAATGGAGTCAGTTGGAGAAAATGGCCGCAAGCGCCCCTCCTCTTCAAACTTTGATCGATCTCGATCACAAAATGTTCGTTGCCCCTGACGACATGTTGCAAGCGATTGTGGATTTTTCACAGCGAACAGGTCAACCGGCGCCGAGGGACAATGCGGCTATCGCACGTGCTGCCTTGGAGAGCCTCGCGTTGCGTTATCGCGTTTGTTTGGGATGGCTTGAGGAATTGCTCGGCTATCGACTTGAGACCATTCATATTGTCGGGGGTGGCGTTCAGAACAGATTGCTCTGCCAGATGACTGCGGATGCTTGTGAGAGACCCGTGATTGCCGGCCCAGTCGAAGCGACTGCGCTCGGAAACATCGTTTCTCAAATGGTCGCTTTAGGTCGATTCGAGTCGATTGCGGAAGGCCGACGTTGGATGCGTTCGATGAGCGATATCGTTCAATATGAGCCTCAGCGAAACAGTGCATGGGATGAGGCCGCGATCCGGCTACATTCGTACGCGACACTCTCAGACAATTGGTGATAGCGCCCGCTCAATGGCATTCGTCAGACTGACCGGTGATGCTGCAGGGGAGTACCTTTCAATGACTTTCCCGTCCCGTCCAACCAGAAATTTAGTGAAGTTCCATTTGATGCTTTTGCTACCCAAAAGTCCCTTGGCGTGTGACTTCAAGTAAACGAACAGCGGATGAGTCCCGTTACCATTCACCTCAATCTTGGAAAACATTGGAAAAGTAACATTGTAAGTCAACGAACAGAACGTCTGTATCTCATCGTTGTTCTTTGGCTCTTGCGAACCGAACTGATTGCATGGAAAGCCCAAAACGGCAAACCCACTTTCTCGATACTGCTCGTACAGCCTTTGAAGTTCTGAATATTGGCTGGTAAACGCGCAACGACTGGCCACATTGACAATCAACAATACCGATCCACGATACTGTTCGAGGGAAACGTCTGTACCATCGATGCGAATAGCAGTTTGGTTGTAAACGGAAATGGAATGCAATGAGGTGTTCAAGGTCGAATCAACCGTGAGGGATAAACTTGGCCGAAAGCCCCAGATCAGGCAGAAGCTGTTTGCAGGTTATACGAGTCGACTCGTAGATGACTGGAAGTCCGCTGCCCGGATGAGTCCCACCGCCGACCAGATAAACTCCTCCCAATTCTTCGAACTTGTTGTGCGGTCTCAAGTGCAACATCTGACCTAAGTTATGGGCAAGATTGAACGTAGCTCCTCGGTAGACCGAGAAGTCATCTCGCCAATTCGCCGGTGTCACGATTTGCTCGTATTCGATTCGTTCCTTGAGATCACCTAGGCCGATGTCGGCTAAACGTTTGAACGTCAGTTCTCGAAATGCGTTTGTTTGGGCGTCGTCCCATGGGGTGTTCTCGGACAATTGAGGGACTGGTACCAAAACATACAATGTACTCTTGCCCTCGGGCGCAAGCGATGGATCCGTGACACAAGGATTCTGAACATAGATCGACGGATCGTCTGGAAGTACTTTTTCATCCTCGATTTGGCGTAGATTGCGGTCGTAGTCTTTCGAGATATGAATCGTATGATGCTTCAAGTCGTCATAACGCCCGCGTATCCCAAGGTACAGCATGAACGTTGAACAGGAGAACCGCTTCGTCTCGATTTTGGCATCGGACCACCTCTTTCTCAAATGATCCGGTACTAACGTCTTCATCGCGTGAGCAAAGTCTGCATTGATGACAACTGCGTCCGCTTCGTAGCGGCCCTTTGCGGTGTGCACTGCTTTGACCCGTTTACCCTCAAATTCGAGGCGTTCAACAGGTTCGCTGGTCCGAACATCGCATCCGAGTTCCGTCGCGATTTCGCCCATTCGTTCGCTGACTTGCCCGCAGCCACCGATGGGATGAAACACGCCGTATTCATACTCAAGGAAAGAGAGTATCGAGAATAAACTTGGGCACCGAAAAGGTGACATCCCTAAATACTTTGCCTGAAACGAAAACGCGATTACCAAGCGAGGGTCGTGGAAATAGTCTTGAAGCTCTCTCCCCAACGTCTTCCATGGTCTCACAAACGCGGCCGCACTGATCAGCGAAGGTCGCAGGAGGTCGAGAACGCTATTGAAAGGGGACTCCAAGATGGGACGAAACTTAGCCAGCTTGACTCGGTTTTCATCCAAGTACTTTTTGAGTGCGCCAACGTCGAGTGGAGAGAGGGTCGCAATCTGGCGATCCATTTCTTGAAGATCGTTCGTGCAATCCAAGTGCCCACCAGCGCCAAACGAAACGCGATATTGCGGATCCAGACGCTTCATCGGAATCTCGACATCGATGTCGCGACCGATCGATTCAAAGATCTCTCGGAGAATGCGTGGATAGAGATAAAAGGTTGGGCCGGTGTCAAAGCGAAATCCATTCGCGTACAAACTTGAACAGCGGCCGCCTACTTGCGGCCTCGACTCCAGGACGGTGACTTGGGCTCCTCCATGCGCGAGCTGGAGGGCGGTGGTAAGTCCTCCGGGACCTGCACCGATGATTACGACTCGACGTTTCGTCATTAGTTCTGCAAGCTTACTTTCGTGTACCTTGGTCGGGGACTCTCTGTATCCACCCTTAACATGAGAATCATAGCACGAAGGCAAGCGTGTGAATCAAGGTCGAAAAGGCCGAGGTGATTACAAAAATCACCTTGATAGAGACACCCATCTCAGTTTTAATTCCCGAGCCTACCAGAACGTGTTGTTAGCAGATCGCGTTAATTTGGAAAGTCGACTCGCATCCAATACGGATGCTGTCGATCGGATCGGCCCCTCACGTCCTCGAGTAGGACTCGAATGTCAGGCTTGGGCTCGACGCGTTTGCTTTGCACCGTGATCAAACGCGTAAAGTCGATGAACTCCGGAGAGAGCCAAACTGTGAAGGTCTTGGCCGGAGCATTCATCTTGATCGAGTTCGCTTCCACGTTAATCGAGCCATCGACTTTTAGCTCGACACCAGGCTTGTAAAGCAGCGGATGGACCAATTTGTCCGGGGGGTTAAGTTGCTCGGTTTCGAACCACCAAAAGAATCGATCACCTGCTCTTGAGGTGAATGCGGTAAAGTTCTTGGGAGCAGGATTTCGAACTTTGGTTGGTAAGCTCATCCAATTCATGATCCGAGGTAATTCTTCTTGAAAATGATCGTGCCCACGCCCCTGATAGATTGAAATCAAACAATCGATCTGCCTTCGTTCCAGGTATTTGTCCCATGTAGTTCCATTTTCGAGCGTTCCCGGGTCGAGGTCCCCTGCGACGAAGTAAGTCGGAACATGAATTGCATTTTCTCGGTACTGAATGATGTACTTGCTAGCCTTTCCGCCAATGACAATGCAGCCTGCCCATAGATCCGGATGTGCGAAGGCGATATCCCACGCCGCAGTCGCCCCCATGAAATGGCCGGAAATAAAGACACGGTCGCTATCGATGCTAAAACGACCCATGGCATCTCGCAATGGAGTCAAGACGGCCGAATGCTCATTCTCGGTGAAATTATAAGTGGGCTGTTTGGGTTCTGCCCATTCCGGCGACACAACGATGTAGCCGCGCCGAGACGCTTCGCCGATACATCTTTGACCCGGACTGTTGGGTGCGAATGGCCCAGCCCACCACTCCAGTTGCTGCTCCATGGACGAGATCTCGCTGGGCAATGTTAGCACACAAGGATAGCGACGGGTTGGGTTGTATTCTGGTGGTAACTGAACCATATAGCGTGTGGTTCGGCCACGGTTCTTTCCAATTTGCGGCACCTCCAAAAGATAGCGACCTGGAATGATCATTTCCGCGGGAGGCTGCGTTGCGTCCGAAGATGGCACCGATTTTAAAACTTCGGACTCCGCTGCCGTTACCACCGGCGGAGCCATAAACTCAAGTATCTTGGAAATCAAACTCGGACTTCCGGATTCCAGACCTCGGAGTTGTTCGATGATTTGATCGTTGCGAACGGGTGCCGAAAGATATTCGGTGATTAGCTGTCGAGCTTTGACACCAGAACTTACGACTGAGGAATTGCTTTCCCCAACCGTTGGCCCATAAATCCAGCCGCTAATCGCAAGTGCCGCTATTTGATCTGGCTTAAGTGTGGCGTCGTCCCTTCGTCGCCGATAATCAGCAAATCTTGTCGCAGAGTCGGATGAAATAAAATCGGCGATTTCTTGAGCAACTCTCGCGAACGAGACCTTAGCCTCTCCCTCAGGCAGTTTTGCGATATCTTGCTGAATCCAGCCAACGAGTTCGTCACGTTCCTTGAGATCGGACGCAAGCGATTGAAGTCGCCGCTCCACTTTGAGTTGCGTTTCGAGGGAAACCACAGCTTTGTTGATATTCTCGAGTATTAATTTGGAATATTCGAACTGACCGGCATTTTGAGCAGCCTGTGCCGCAGTAAAAAGCTGGTCGGCCATGAGTTGATCGAACTGCTTTAACTGGGATTTTTGGTTTTCTAATTCAGGGAATTTGTGGATGGAACGGACCAACATTTCCCGGGCATCTAAAAATCGCTCGGCTTGCGAGAGCAAAGTGACGATGTCCAGCCAATCCTTCGTCTTGTTCTTGTCCGCATTCTGAATCAAGATCCGCTGAAGCGTTTGGCTGTCGAGACCATCCAAAGGAAGTCTCATATCCAATTCCAATTCGTTTTTCTCCGTCCGAAGCGATTCCACTTTCAAATAGCTGGGAGTAGCCTCGGTGATGCCTTGAACAAACTTGACGGCACCCTTTGGAGATGGATAAAGATAGTATCGCCGACCGAACACATCGAAGGGGGTTGTCTGGCCTGAACCTAAAATTCCGGTGACTCTTGGAGCACCAGCGACTTTCTGCTGTAGGTTGCTATCGAAGGTAATCTTGATTTGGGCGTCGCGTGGCTGAGGATTATCCAGTACGCGTTTTGGATTCAGATGCGTTCGGCGAAGTCCATCATCGAATCTCAAAATTGGCAACGTCGTGACTTCTGCCCGAGAGTTCACGGATCCCTCAAGGGCGAGCGTCTTTATTCGAGTTTCCACACCTGGCCCGAGTGTCATTCCGTCGACCAGCGTCAGATTAACTTGCTGCCCATAGGAAAGGCTTGCCAGAACCGACATCATGAAAAACGCAGTCAATTTTTTTACAAAACATTTTGCCACGAATGAATTGCAAAACATTCTCCAACGCTTTCTTTTGGTTGCGAGTCAGCACGACTGGCTAACGCCCGCCAAAGTACTTTTTGAGTGTTTCCGTTGCGGCATCCTTGGTGTTGCCCGTCAACGGAGCGGTTGTCTGCTTCGGCAACTTGATCGGAGCTCTTCGCTCAGGTCTCTTGGCTTTGTCCTGTTCGGGCTCCGTGGAACCTGCCGCGTTTTTTATCTCGTTCAAAGTAGATCCCTCCACGCGAGTCGTATCCTCCATTGTGATTTGACGCGTTTCAAGTTCTTTGTCGACGACCGGTAGACTGCGATCGATTTGATCTGCCTCGGCAAGCCAGGAACTAATGTCCAAACTCTCCCGTGAGTCGAGGCTGCTCTGCTCCGTGATTCGCCCGGCGGCTTCTTTAACAGACTGAACTTCGGGTTGCTTTGTGTTCGCAATACTGACTTCGATTAGTACCTCGAATTCCAATTGACCACACCGCAATCGGTCGCCACTCTTGAGGATCTTCGCCTTGTCAGGCGAAAGCTGCTTTTCGTTGACAAAGGTACCATTGCGGCTCTTGAGATCGAGAAGCAAAACGCGACCGTCTTTTAAGACAATAACGCAATGTTTCCTACTGATGGATTCGCTTTTGGGACGCAACTGGCAAGACTCGCTGCGACCGATCAAAAATTTTTCATCTTTGATCTGAATCAGCTTGCCTTCGTGGTTCCCAGAAAGCACCTTAAGCATGACCTGCATCTCAGTTACTTCCTCTATCAAATCAACTCAGCACGTCTTTGTGCGATACGCTTCGCAAGACAAACACGAACTTTAATCGAACCTTAACATTATAACGCGACCGGAACCCCCATCATAGGGACACCTAGCGCGAAAACCAACGCCTGCCGCGACCAAACACTACCGACGACCCGTAAACACCGAATGCTCGTCCAAGTTTCTCTCCTGCCACCGACAATTTACAATTTGCGACAACCCCTTTTTCAAAACCAAGATCAAAAAATTAACCCATGCCGTTTGATCAACCGGGGCCTTCGCAATCACCTTTTCGCACGCCCTATCTACAAACGCGTCATGCAGGCCTTTTTCCCAAATATCTTTATTGTAATTGCTAAATGAATCAGCACGAAAACCTTCCTGTAATTTCGACGGGAGTTGCGTGGTGAGTTCAGACAGTCCAACTAGCTCGGGCGTCGTCGGAGAATGACGAATTAGAAGACTGCCGTGCTGGAGCAGTCCTGCGGAGGTTCTGCGCTGCGCACTACCCATAATTTTATCAGACCCGATAATTAAGTCGACTGGGGACCGCCTCGAAAAACATAGAAAGGGCTCTTCTTTCTGGTTTATCGCAGTCGAGCATGTGCAAGTTTCCGACAGTTTTGCATCCCATCCTAACCTTTGTAAATTTTCAACTGCCGAACCATGGATCGCTCGGTAAAGAAGCCCACTGTGCCCCTTGGAGGTTTTGTTTCGCGTTTCGGGGATCAATATGCTGTAGGTGATTTCTTGATCATGGACGATAGCTCCCCCCCCCGTTTTGCGGCGCACCCATGGCAGATCGCTGAGGCCGGGAACCGCGCGGCAATCGTCCCACGATTGAAAGTACCCGAGCGAAAGCGTCGGCTGCTCCCACCGGTAGACTCGCAACACGACCGGAGATTCGGGGGTCGCGTCTCGAATCAGCGCTTCATCGATCGCCATGTTGGTTTCACCACAGAGTGGCGGGTCGATCTGCACGACGCCCTCTCGCGGGATGCCCTCTCGCAGGACGCTAAATTTTGTTTCTGGAACGGACGGCAAGCTCATGCGTTGTCGCATTGATGTTTGTAAGCGGTCCAATCGAGTAAACGAGCAAGTTCGCTTGGGTCGCTCATCTGCACCTTCATGATCCAGCCCCCATCATAAGGATCCACGCTCAAGCTTTCCAAGTTGTTCACCAACTCGGAATGAATTTCAACAACCGTGCCGCTGACGGGACTGTACATAGGGCTGACTGCTTTGACGCTCTCGACTTCGCCGAATTCATGGCCGGACGAAACCGATTGACCAACCTTCGGCAACGCCATGAACACAAGGTCGGTGAGCTCCGCCACTGCAAATGCCGAGATACCGACCGTTGCGATTCCAGGGGTCTCATTCGACACGGATACCCACTCATGGGACTCAAGGTATCGCAGCTCTTCGGGTAGGATGCTCATAGATTCTAGGATTTCTTGTAGAAAGGGAGTGAAACGATCGAGGCCGCCACTTTTGTGCCTCGAATATCAACATCGAACGAAGTCCCAATCACCGCGACCGACGGATCAATGTACGCCATCGCAATCGGTTTATCTACCGTAGGCGAAAAACTGCCACTAGTGACTTGGCCTACAATACGACCGCTCGTATCTAACACCTCCGCCCCCTGTCGAGCCGCTCGTCTCCCCTCAAGGATCAAACCCACTCGTTTTGGCAAAGTTGCATCTTTGGACTTCTTCTCCAAGGCATCGCTTCCAATGAACCGCCTGTCCTTGAGATTGCAGGCGAATCCCAAGCCGGCTTGGTATGGATCAATAGTCTCGTCTAGTTCGTGTCCATAGAGAGGCATGCCCGCTTCCAGTCGCAGTGTATCGCGTGCGCCAAGCCCAACCGCTTGCGCGCCGAAAGATCGACCGGCCATCAAAATATTTTCCCAAACGCGCGGTGCGTCTTCTGATTTCACAATCAGCTCAAGTCCATCTTCGCCCGTATAACCCGTTCGCGAAACGATACAAGGCTTGCCCATCTGCTCAGTTACTTTTGCGCGATAATAACCCAACGATAAGACCGAGGCTGGCAGCAGCGTGTTGCACAATTCAATCGCCTTTGGTCCCTGGACGGCAATCATAGCCGTCGCGTCGGTGACATCATGAAACTCAACATCAGGAAAGTCTGCTAAATGAGGCTGTAACCACCGAACGATTTTTGATCGATTGCTCGCATTAACGACCAGCAAGAAGTAATTCTTGCCACTCGGACTTTCAAGGCAACTCACCAATATATCGTCCAGAATGCCACCTTCTTCGTCGCACACGAGTGAGTAACGGACTTGTCCTGTTTGCATATCGACGACTCGACGAGTCAACAAATGATCGAGCAATTGATCGGCCCGAGGACCATCAAAGCGAAGCCGTCCCATGTGCGAAATGTCAAACACGCCAGCTGCGGTTCTGGTCGCTTGGTGCTCCGCAACGATACTTGCATATTGCACCGGCATATCGTAACCAGCAAACTCAACCAATCGAGCTCCATGCTCTTGGTGCCATGCATGCAAAGGGGTCGTTGCGAGTTGAGAACTCATGAATGCTTTTTGCCTTGTCGGTGATTCTTGCCTTGAGGGTGCTTTTTGCCCTGTCAACGAACGGCAGGTTGGAAAACCAAATCGAAGTCGTTCCTTTTTTCCAAAAACCTGTTGCAAAGTATAGTGAGCCCCGCCGGAACTTCAACACGTGTCCTTTGTCAAGCTGTAAAACTGCACAAGTGCGACTGAGCCACCGCATGAGGGCAACTCCACACCAGAAAAAATAACGATTCTCGGCACCAACGTCCAACATCGTGATCGTTGGTGAAACCCGCCCCCTTGGCGGCAATCAAGGCCGCTTGGGTGCTGTTTAAGGCGAGGTCGTTCGCCAACTTTCGAAGTTCCCCAGCATCTCGAACGGGCTCACCTTTCGCTAACGCTAAAAGGTCAGCATACAGCTTTTGCCACTGATCCACGAAACGGTTCGCAACAGCCCGAAGATCCGGACGCGCCTTCGATTCACCTAACAAATACTCAATGGCTTGAGCCGCATGCCCAATGGCTAATGCGGACGATTGAAGTCCACCCGCTCCGCCTGACATTCCGCTTGCAGTCATCACGTTTGCAATCGGCCCATGCAAAATCTCCGATGGATTCAAAATCACATTTGCAAATCGAACTTGCCCTGTCGCGCTTGCCGACAAGGCCATTAGATCGGCTCCAGTTTCCACGATGACCCCCGTTCGTGCGCCCGGGACCGCGAACAATAATTCTTTTAACGCAACCGCTGAATCGGTATCAACAGTGTCTAATTCAACACGACGTTCTACAGCACCAACAACCAACCATTTGGCATAACAACCACCAGTAACCCATGGGCAATATCCGTCTAGCAACCAACCATCGCCCATCGGTGTCGCTTGAAGAGGTGCTTTGCTTATATGCTGACGACTCGTCGTGAGATGGCTGATCCCGACGGTGACAAATGCACTCCCTGCGACAACCGATGGCAACAACTCGTTCTTTAGGGCGTGATTGAAACTCGTTTCAATGCGACGAATTGCTGCATTCCTTTGCGTCGCAATGAAGGCGGTCGTCAAGCAGCCACTTGCCAACCAAACATAGTAGCGAAGCAAGGCGTCGTTATCGCCTCCGATCCATTGCTCGATGGCCGAACACCGACGAAGCGTTTCGATTGGAAAGTCAGTCACCGTTTTGAGACTGCGACTGAGACCACGTATTTCGGCAAGCCATTCTGCGGATCGCAGGCGGGTGACGTCACGTATCGCTTGAGACAGATCATTGCTGCACAATTCCATCGCTAGCTCTTTCATGAAAACACCGATTCTACCTGTTTTAACATTATTGCCGCTCTTCGCGGCCCTCTTTGAACAAAAGCTTTTTATCCGTTATAACGGTCCCAGAGTCCAGTTATAACGGTCCCAACGTCCAGTGCGTTTTTTGAGTGCCTGCGGAGGCGGAAAATCCGAATCGGCTCAAGGCAAACAAGTTTCAAATCCGTTGTTAGCCGATAATCTTTACCGTAACCCAATCATAACGCGAGCCCGAGTTCGAAAGAGACAGCCATGACCCAAATCGAGTATTCGCTTGGACAAGAAGTTGGACTTGCAGGCATCGCAAACGAACTCGATGCAGAGGCTCTGTACGACAAGTGCTTAGCCCTTGCACACAATATGTGGTGGAGTTGGCAACCGGAGGTCAACGGTCTTTTTCGAGACATCGACCCCATTCGATGGCGCCAGCTCGATCATAATCCAATCGCATTGTTGCGAGAGTTCACGCCGGAACGCTTAGCCGTTCGAGCAGGTGAAATGGTTCTTCATAGCCGAGTGAACTACGCTTTTCGCCGATTGCAAGAGTATCTTGAGTGCAAAAATACATGGGCACAAAACAATGCGGGAGTTCTCGGCGGCAAACCGGTAGCCTATTTCTCCGCTGAATTCGGACTTCACGAGTCCCTGCCGGTGTACTCAGGTGGTTTAGGCGTTCTTTCCGGCGACCATATCAAAAGCGCAAGCGGGCTTGGGGTCCCCTTGGTGGGTATTGGACTGTATTATTCGCACGGATATTTTAAACAGCATCTAAGCGCCGATGGATATCAACGCGAGGAATACTACGAGACCAAGGTTGAGGATTTGCCTCTCGACCCAGCCGTCCAAGCGGATGGAACACCTCTCATGGTTTCCATCGATACACGCAATGGTCGACTGCTCGCCAAAGTATGGAAAGTTCAAGTAGGCCGGGTTCGATTGTTCCTCCTGGATTGCAATGTCGAAGGAAATCGCCCCGAAGATCGCGAATTAACAAGCCGGCTATACGGTGGTGATGAACGCACTCGCATTCGTCAAGAATTGGTCATTGGGGTTGGAGGTGTCAAAGCCCTGCGAGCTCTTGGTATCAATCCAGGCGTTTATCATTTGAACGAAGGGCACAGCGCTTTTGCTCCGCTCGAAGTCATGAGAGAACGAATGGCGGACGATGGACTTTCGTTCGAAGATGCCATGCGAGAAACGGCGGAATCAACCATTTTCACGACACACACTCCCGTTCCAGCAGGTCATGATCGGTTCGACGCAACCATCATCGAAGAACACTTGGGACCACTGCGAGATTCTCTCGGAATCAGCGCCGAACATTTGATGAGCCTGGGACGAGTTAACACCGAGGACCACAGCGAATCTTTCTGCATGACCGTCATCGGTTTAAAAATGTCTCGGTCTGCAAATGCAGTTAGCCAATTGCATGGGCATATTTCGCGACGCATGTGGAAAAACCTTTGGCCAAGCAGAGAAGAACGCAACATTCCGATTGGGCACATCACCAACGGCGTTCATATCGAAAGCTGGCTCGCTTGGCAAATGCAACAGCTTTACGATCGGGCCTTCCCAGCCAACTGGAAAAACCAAATGGGTGAACCCGATGTCTGGCAAAACATACACTCGGTCGATCCCGGTGAGTTGTGGGAAACGCACAATGCGCTCAAGAATATGCTGCTCTCGTTTGTTCGTCGACGCATCTCACGCCAATGTCGGCGTCGAGGCGAAAGCGACGAAATTGTCGAAGCGGCTCGAAACGTACTTAGCCCAAACATCCTCACGGTTGGTTTCGGCAGACGCTTTGCAACCTACAAACGTGCCAACCTGTTGTTCACGGATTTGGAACGGATTTGCAAGTTGCTAGACAACACAGAACGACCCATCCAAATCATTTACGCGGGCAAAGCTCACCCCAAAGATGAACCCGGAAAACGATTCATCCAAGAGATTTCAAACCTGCGTTTGGATAGTCGCTTCGCTGGCCGAGTGGCTTTTGTGGAGGACTACGACATCAACGTATGTCGCCACTTGATCCAAGGCGTCGACGTATGGCTCAACAACCCGAGACGACCGCTGGAAGCATCCGGCACAAGCGGCCAGAAAACCGTCCTCAATGGCGGATTGAATTGCAGCATTCTGGACGGCTGGTGGGCAGAAGCTTATGACGGAGCAAATGGTTTTGCGATTGGCAAGGGTACAAGCCACACCGATGATCGATTGACCGACAAACGAGATGCTGAATACCTCTATCAGACTCTTGAGGAACGAATCATACCGATTTTCTACGATCGAGATCGAGATGGGCTTCCAGGCAAGTGGATCAAGATGATGATGAACAGCATCAGCACGCTCGCATGGCGGTTTAGCAGCCACAGAATGGTCATGGACTACACACGACAAGCCTACGTGCCTGCCGCTGGTGGGTTAAGTTGCGAAATGAAGGTCTTCGATTGATTGCAAAGACTCGCTATTGTTCGTACCGCTAAGGCGACGGCGTTGTTTTCGCGGGCCTTGTGCTTTGTACTTTGTGCTTTGTACTTTGTGCTTTGTGCTTTGTGCTTTGTGCTTGGTGCTTGGTGCTTTGTGCCTTGTGCCTTGTGCCTTGTGCCTTGTGCCTTGTGCCTTGTGCTTTGTGCCTTGTGCCTTGTGCTTTGTGCTTTGTGCCCAATGTTCGCAACATGCTCGGTGTGCTAGCCACAACGCCGACCGCCGCGTTGCGGCGTACGCCTACCGCCGCAACGCGGCGTATGCATTAAGCCGCAACGCGGCGCACGCCTTCAGCCGCAACGCGGCGCACGCTTTCAGCCGCAACGCGGAGTACGCATTAAGCCGCAACGCGGCGCACGCTTTCAGCCGCAACGCGGAGTACGTGTTTAGCCGCAACGCGGCGACATGATGTAGCCTCGGGCGTAAGCCCGAGGAATCGATCTAACCCATTTGCATTTGAGTCCTAAAGGGACGACATGTAGCGAACCATGGGACGATCATCTCGCTCCGTTGGGCCTACCGGGCAACGCGGTGAAGCAATTTGGGTCTGCGTTTGATGCCGTCCAGGCCCGGAGGGCCGAAAGACTCTATGCCGGTGGTGCTAACCACTGGTTTTGTGCCTTCAAATATCGATCAAGGCCTGGGGCCGACAGTCTGGAGGGCTATCGCTCCTCCAAGCCTTGGCAATCCTTGTTGGGGAAAATCACCGGTTATCATCACCGATGATAACCAAATGCAAACAAGCGGTTTCAATCCGCGTCCGCTCTCGCGAGCGGACGATTCTGCACACGTTGCTAGTCGATGAACTTTCCAAGTTTCAATCCGCGTCCGCTCTCGCGAGCGGACGATATTATGCGATGCGATTTGATCCAAATGAACCAATGTTTCAATCCGCGTCCGCTCTCGCGAGCGGACGATGAGATAGCCTTGGCGATAGAGTCTCGCCACAGTTCGTTTCAAT